>NZ_JH470357.1:60567-65151 GCF_000239715.1 Actinomyces sp. oral taxon 849 str. F0330
CTGCGTGAGCGGGGTCGGAACCTCGATGGAGTCGACGACGACGGCCGTGGTGTTGTCGTGACCGCCCCCCTCCAGTGAGGCCGCGACCAGGAGCTCGGCCGTGCGCTGCGCCGTGTAGCCGGCGGCCAGCACGGTGGCGATGGCCTCGTCGTCGAGCTCGTCGCTCAGACCGTCGGAGCACACGAGCAGGCGGTCTCCGGCAGCGACCGGAACGCTGTAGAGATCGGGGACGGCGGAGTCGGCGATCCCCCCTCCCAGCGCGCGGGTGACGACATTGCGGCGGGGGTCGCGCCGCGCCTGCTCGGGGGTGATCTCGCCGGTCTCGACCAGGATCTGAACCCGGGAGTGGTCCCGGGTGACCTGGGAGAGCATGTCGTCGCGCAGCAGGTAGACCCGGGCGTCACCGATGTTGAAGATGACCCAGGTCGGCCGCGTTGCCCCATGCTCGTCCTGCATCCAGGCCAGGACGACGCCGGCGATCGTCGCGCCGGGCAGGTAGGCGGCATGGGATGGGATGGCGACAATCGCCTCCTGTGCGGCCATCACCGCGCGGACCACCGTTTCCACATCGGTGACGGTCGTTCCGGCCAGCGAGTAGAGGGAGTCGAGGGCGACCTGCGTGGCCATCCGGCCGGCGGCGTGCCCGCCCATTCCATCAACAACGACGAAGGCCGGGGCGATGGCGAGGTAGCCGTCCTCGTTGATCGTACGCAAGCGCCCCACGTCGGTGGCCGCGCCGACGACGACCCCGGAAGCCCCGACGCCGTCGGCGCCACGGATCACCAGGGATTCGGCATCGGCACGAACGTGCTCGGTCATCATCTCCCTTTCACCTGCGTTGCTTGCACTCCCCTAGTAAACCCCAGCACACCGTCCTGAACCACCGCACCACGGCGAAGATTCCACCATACGGGAGCCTGGAGCGGTCCGAAGGCGAACGGCTCCGGCGCCCGGGACCCTCCCGGGCGGAGCCCTCCACCACCCGTTGCCGCCCGTGACGAGGGACCACCGGTCGACCCCGCAGAGCCGCGACCGTGACCCGTCAGGCAGTCGGCACCACGAGGTCCTCGGGTAGTCTTTCCGGGTGGCCGGATCCCCGGTCCGTGCGCCACCAGGGCAGTACCGCGTTCCCTGACCCGGTATCGCGGGTGGTCCCGGTGCCCGCCCTGCGACGGACCCGGGTACCGATCACAACCTGGACCGACGCAGTTTTCCCGACCCTCGAAGGACCCAGCATGTCTCAGGCCAAGGATGAGCTTGTCGCGCGCGCGCAGGATCCCAACGCGGAGCTGGAGACCCTCCACCAGCTGGCGCAGAACTACCCCGGTCTGCGCCCCTACATCGCCGCCAACCCGCGGACCTACCCCGCCCTCCTGGAGTGGCTGGGCACCCTGGGCGACCCCGCGGTCGACGCCGCCCTGGCCTCTCGCAGCAGTAGGCCCCAGTCAGCTCAGTCCCCACAGGCCTCACCGCGGCTGGCGGTCGTCTCGCCCCCTGGCTCCCAGCCCGGTTCGCCGTCGGCCAGGTCCTCCGAGGCCCCGACTCAGGTGACCCTGCCCCGTTCGCTCCAGCCCGGCAGCGCAGCCTCTGAAGCCTCAGCGGCCTCAGCGGCCTCCGCAACCAGCTCCAGAAGCGCCGCGAGTGCGTCCAGCGCCTTCAGCACAGCCGGCGCCAACACCCAAGTCGACAGCTTTCTGGCCACGGGCGACCCGGCCGTGGCCAACTCGACGTTCCAGCCCACGCAGGCGATCCCCTCGCAGTCACCGGCCCGCCCGGCCCAGCCCGCTCTTCAACAGACCTTCCAGCAGTCCGCCAACGTCTCTCAGCCTCGCAGCACGGCCAGTCCCGCGGCAACGCAGGCCGCTTCCGCATCCGATGACAGCGCCAGCGTCTTCGGCGTCGGCACCGACGACGATTCCTCGGCCCCATCCTCCTTCCTGACCTCCAACCGCGTCCTGCTGATCCTGGCCATCATCGTGATGACCATCCTGATCTTCCTGGTGAGCTGGTACTCCTACGGAGGCAGCGGCAGCAACTCGGCCAAGGGCTCGGACCCCCTGCCCACGACCCTGAGCGGCCAGAACGCGGACCGGGCCAGTGCCACGCCGAGCAGCACGTCGGCCTCGCCCAAGGCATCGGCCACCCCGAGCGCCTCGGCTACGCCCACGCTTAAGGCCCCCGCGCCCGCCAACGCGCGGAGCGACATGCCCGCCTTCAGCGCCCCCAGCGGCAACATCACCTGCACCCTGGGGAACAACGACGTCACCTGCGTCATCAAGAACCACGAGGAGACCACCTCCTGTCCCGCCTCACGGCCATTGACGGTCAAAATCGCCGCCGACGGACAGTCCACCCAGTCCTGCGGCTCGGCCTTCACCCCCAGCGACCAAACCCTCGATTACACCGAGTCCGCCAAGAATGACAGCTTCGCCTGCACCTCCACCGATTCGGGCATGCAGTGCTGGAGCCAGGTCAGCGGGGAGGGCTTCACCGTCAATCGCAGCGGGGTGGAGTCCACCAGCCACAGCCGCTGAGCGGTCCCGCCTCGAGCCGGTCCTCCACCGGCTCGGGCACCGACCCGAACTCTCCCAGTAGCACGCAATTTCTCGCATGGCCACCTCCTACAACACGATTCTCACGCGTCCTGGCGCCCGGTCCTTCTCGACCGCGGGCCTCATCGCCCGGTTCCCCATGTCGATGGTGGGGATCTCCACAATCCTGGCCGTCGAGGGACTCTACGGCTCCTACACGGCCGCAGGACTGGTCAGCGCCGCGAACTTCGTGGCGCTGGCCATCGGCGCGCCGATCCTGGCCAGGTGCGTCGACCGTTACGGCCAGTCACGGGTCATGCTGCCCGCGACCATCGTGTCGGCGACGAGCCTGATCGCACTGGCGGCCGGGGCCCACGCCCACGCCCATCTGGGGCTCCTGGCCGTGCTGGCCGCCCTGGCGGGCGGGCTGGCCGGCTCCATGGGTTCGCTGGTGCGAGCGCGCTGGACGGCGCTGCTCAATCGTCCCGAGGACATCCACACGGCCTTCTCCCTGGAGGCGGCGCTGGACGAGGTGGCCTTCATCCTTGGTCCGGTACTGGCCACCGCCCTGTGCACGACGTCGATCATCCCGGTGACCTCGGGCTGGATTGCCTGCCTGGTGATGCAGCTGTTCGGCGGGCTGTGGTTCCTCAGCCAACGCGCCACCGAGCCAGCACCCCACCCTCGCCGACCGCAGCGCGCCGGTGAGGAAGCCGAGGGCACCGGGGGCGCAGCCGAGGGCGCGGCTCACGACTCCGCGGGGCTCCGACCGGTCCTGCGCTACGGCACCGTCGGGGCCGTCGTCGTCGTCTTCCTGATCTCGGGGGCCATGTTCGGGGCCAACGACGTCGCCGCGGTCGCCTTCGCCACCGAGGCCGGGCACAAGTCGGCCTCCGGCCTGGTGCTGGCGGTCTGGGGCGTGGGGTCCTTCATCGCGGCCCTCCTCTACGGCTCGCGCGCGTGGGGGTGGCCGCTGTGGAAGCAGTTCATGGTCGGGCTGGTGGGACTGGCCGTGGGCGCCTCGACCTTCTCCCTGGCGCCGAATCTCGTGGTGCTGTCGGCGTTGGCCCTCATGACGGGTCTGGCCATCGCCCCGACCCTGACCAGCGGCAACAACATCATCCAGGTGACAGTCGCCCCCTCCCAGCTCACCGAGGGCCTGGCCTGGGTGAGCACCGCGCTCAACGTCGGGGTCTCGGTCGGGTCCCTGCTGGCGGGGCAGGCCGCGGACGCCGGGGGCTCGCGCGCCGTGTACCTCGCGGTGGCGGGCTTCGCCTGGGCCGCCGTCGTGGTCGGGATCGTGGGCCTTTCCGCCCTCAAGCGCGCACGGACCACCCGCGGCCTGACCTCCCAGTGATATTCAGCCGATCCGTCTTCGATTCCCGGTGGGCTATGTGCCTCTTCTACACTCAGCACGATGTCCATAGCAGGGAACCCACAAAACGAGTCTCCTTCCGCGACGCCCGGTACCGGTGCGGAGAACCGCGAGGACCGCGCGCCGGCCTCCCCGTCCTCACGCCTGGTCGCAGCCGCGCGCGCCGTCGTGTCGGCCCCGTCAGTCTCCATCCTCGGATGGCTGGCACTACTGCTGCCCGCTCACCACTCCTTGGTGGACGATGGCGGGCGGCTGGTCTTCAAGCTGGACTCCTTCGTCTACTACGAGGCGGTCCGTCAGTGGCTCGACGGCGGGGACCTCTACTCCTGGTACGCCAACCCGCCCCAGCACCTATGGCCCTTCACCTACACGCCGCTGGCGGCCTGGCTCATCGCTCCCCTGACCCGGATGTCGTACCAATCGGCCACCGTGCTGCTGGTCGTGGCCACTCCGTTGTGCGCCGCCGTGACGGCGTACGCGGCCCTCAGGCGCCTGGGGGCCGGGAACCGGACGGCGCACGGCTTGGCACCGTGGCTCGCGCTGATCGCGGTGGTGGCGCTGGAGCCCTTCCCCAAGACCATGGAGTACGCGCAGGTCAACGCCATCCTCATGGCGCTGGTCGCCGTCGACCTGCTCGCCGTGCCCGGCTGCTCGCGGTGGCGCGGGGTCCTCAGCGGC
>NZ_JH470357.1:65273-73432 GCF_000239715.1 Actinomyces sp. oral taxon 849 str. F0330
GATCCGGGGCGCGCCGGTTTCGCCGACTACTCGGGCAACCAGAACCTCAAGGGCGCGATCGCCCGGGGGCTGCCGGAGTCGGCTTGGAACCCGACCTGGGCGGCCTGCTCCCTGCTGGCGGTGGCCGCAGCCTGGTTCCTGTGCCGTCGCCTGGGCCGGTTGCAGGTCACCTCCGACGACGCCGACGACGAGGCCGGCCTGGTCCTGACTCTCCAGGTCGGCGTCGTCATGGTGCTGGGCCTGCTCGTCTCCCCCATTTCCTGGTCGCACCACTGGGTGTGGTGCCTGCCTGCGCTCATGTCGGTGGGGGTGGCGTCCTGGCGCTGGCGCTCGACCGCGCTCGGTCTGGCCTCCATCGCCGGGGTCCTTGTCTTCGTTCTGTCGATGCAGTGGTGGTTCCCCGAGCAGAACCACGTCGAGCAGAACTGGCCGTTCTGGGCCAAGGTCGTCGGCTCGAGCTACACCTGGTGGGCGCTGGGCTGCGGGGGCGCCCTGTGGTGGGCCTCCGGCCGGCGGTCTCGCGCCGCTGAGGGCCGGGACCGGTAGCCCGCGGGCATCTTCACCCTCATGGCAAGGGTGTCTTCCCGATCGCGGCCCTCGCCGACTCTCATCGCCCTCCTCCACTTCGACACCCGGATTCGGCCCGTCAACTAGGATCGGGGAGTGCCCCTCTCCGACATCGCCCGCGCCGTCGAGGACCAGTTCCACCGCGATTCCATCCCCGTCCTCAAGCGCCAGGGCTGGCGCCCCCGCGTCATCCCCTATGACGGCTACGGCACCAGCGCGCCGGCCGAGTCGGCGCCTTCGAGTCTTGCGGATCCGTCATCGGAGCGACGCCGCTGGCAGGCCCCACCCCGGCCCAGGATCGACGGCCGCCCGGATACCGCCCCCGATTCCCAGGCGGCCCGCCCCAAGATCTCTCCCCCGATCTCCATGGCTCGGGTCCTGGCCCGTATGGTGATGCGCCCCCAGGACGCCCCGGCCGAGGGCCCTCTGTTCCGTTCCCTGCCTGCCTCCCTACCGGCCAGTCCCGCCCAGGCCCGCGACTTCGCCCTGACCAGTCTGCTCGATGCCCAGCGCGGCTGGCGCCTGTTCATCGAGGTACCGGCGGCCTTCCTGCCGGTGACCGTTCACGTGGGCCGGGCCAGCGTGCGCACCAGGGCCGACCGCAGCGGCTACATCGACGTCGTCGTGCGCGATCACGGGCTGGAGCCGGGCTGGCACGAGGCGAGGATCGCGGCGGCCGGGGCCGAGGCGGTCGCCGCCAAGGTCCTCATCATCCCCGAGGGGCCGCGCCTGGGCATCATCTCCGACATCGACGACACCGCCATGATCACGCACGTGCCCCGGGTGCTCGTGGCCGCCTGGAACCAGCTCATCAAGTACTCCTCGGCGCGGGAGCCCGTCCCTGGCATGGCCGAGCTCTACTCGCGTATCCAAGCCGCGCACCCGGGAACCCCGATGATGTACCTGTCCACCGGCGCATGGAACGTGGTACCGACGCTGCGCTCCTTCCTCTCCCGCCATGGCTTCCCCTCGGGGCCCGCACTCATGACCGACTGGGGCCCGACCAACACCGGCTGGTTCCGCTCGGGGATCGAGCACAAGCGCACCGAGCTGCGCCGACTCATGATCGATCTGCCCCAGATCACCTGGATCCTCTTCGGCGACGATGGCCAGCACGACCCGCACATCTACGGCGAGGCCGCCCGCCACCACGCCGACCGCATCGCCGCCGTCGCCATCCGCCGTCTGACCGCCACCCAGCAGGTGCTCGCCGGCGGGCTGACCGCGCATCCCATGGGCATCGGGCCCGAGGCACGCACCCTGGCCGAGGCCGACGTCCCCGTCGTCGTCGGAGCCGACGGATACGAGCTGGCCCGGCTCCTGCCCCGCGAGCTGTTGGAGACCTCGCCGCACCGCTGACGCCCCTTCCAACAGCTGACGATCGCCGAACGTCTCGCGGCCGTGCCTCACGGGCCGCTTTCTGCTCCGGGAGCTCAAACCGGGGCCGTAGGGTACGAACGCGAGCCCCTCAGCGGTGCGGCATGTCTCACGTCGCCCGCTCACCCGCCATCGATCCCCGGCAGCACGCGGCTCAGCCAGCGCAGTCATTCGTTCACAGGGATGCCACAGGTTTGCCCTACGAGGCCGACAGGTCACCGCAGTTACCTGTTTCCACCAGGGGGCGGACGCCCCCATTCCCATCCCCGCTTCAACAGGAGGAAACACATGTCCCCCTTCTTCTCCAAAGACTTCTCCAAGAACTCCTCGACCGTTCCGGCAAGCGTCCGCACGATCGCCCCGGCTTCCTCGACCGCCGCCTCGCTCCGGCGTCACGCGATCCTGGCCGACCTGAACGTACTGCAGGTGGCGACCCTCATGGGGACCGCCCTGCTGGTGGCACTCGGCGTCGCCCTGGGCGGGCGCTCCTACATCACGACCGTCTCACCCGACGGCCTGATCAGCTCCCAGCCGGGCGCCTACGGCTCCAACAGTGCGAACCCCGCTGAAACCGCTGACGACTCCTCACCGGCGGCCATGTGATTCTCAGCGCCCCCGTAGGAGCGATCCCTCGGAGCCCGGTGAGGGGCGACCGCAGCGCCGGGCATCGCGCCACACGTGACGCTGTGGGCGATCATGCCGCCGATGGGGAGTCCTCACGGAGACCCGGCCGGTTCGCGGCCGGTATGGTGATGAGGCATCAACCAGCGCTTCCCTCAAGCTCAGGAGACAGATATGGCCGGCAAGATCCCCTTCATCCTCGGACTCGGCGCGGGATACGTGCTCGGGACCCGCGCGGGGCGCGCCCAGTACGAGCGCATCAAGTCCGCCGCCTCGAGGGTCGCCGAGCAGCCCTTCGTGCGCACCCGGGTCGACGCCGCCTCTAGCCACGTCAAGCAGGCCGTGCGCAGCCAGGGCGAGGCCGTCACCGAGAAGGTCGCCGATGCCGTCAAGGAGCGGCTCTTCGGGACGCCATCGGCTAAGAGCGCTGGCCAGTCCCAGCCCGTCGACGCTGGCGAGGCCAGCCTGCGTCCGGTCAACGAGGCCAGTCAGGGCCTCTGACGCCCCCTACCCCTGCTCGGACTGTTCGGACTGTTCCGACGGCGTACTGCTGTCTGTCGCCCGTCCCCCGCGACCACGCCAGGCGGGGGCCTTGAGCGGCCCCATCATGAGCGCTCGGCGCCAGCCGACCAGCGCCCCCGGTCCAGTCCGCCGCCCGGCCCGACGCCGTTCCCGATCGGAGATGACCGGCAGTTGCCAGGAGCGCCAGTAGGCGAGTACGCATAGGCCGGCCCCGACGGCGGTGGACACCAGCATGGCGTGCGCGTCGGCCGCCCCCATCCGCACGGCCAGGACCTGGGTACCGGCGGCGATGAGCGCCGGGATCGCGTAGAGCTTGTTGCCGCCGAAGACCGCCGGGGTCTCCCCCACGGCGACGTCGCGGATCATGGATCCCCCGATCGCCGTGAGGCAGCCCAGCAGGAGCGCCGGCATGACACCGAGCCCGTGGGTGAGGGCCTTCGATGCGCCGGTCGCCGCCCAACAGCCCAGGATGACGGCGTCGGCCACCACGAGCAGGCGCCGGGTGGGACGCGAGGTCAGGGGCACGAACCAGGCGACCGTGGCGCCCAGGCAGGCGGTGTAGAGGTAGTAGGGGTCGGTCAGGGCGAAGGGCGGACCCGCCTGGATCATGACGTCGCGCAGGATGCCGCCGGCGGTGGCGGTGAGCATGGCCAGGACAACGAAGCCCACCAGATCGAAGTTCTTGCGTCGGGCGATGAGCCCGCCCAGGATTCCGTTGAGCAGTACGCCGCACAGGTCGAGGATCCGGAAGGTGTCGGTGAGGGAGGCCGGCATGTGCAGCGCGAGGGAGGAGACGTCCAGCACCCCGATCCTCCCGCCTTTCGCTGATGTCGTGGTTCCTGCTTCCTGCGTTGCGTCGTCCCGGTGTTGTCCGGGCGGCGCCCGTCGCCACCTTAACCCACAGCGGTCCGCGAGCTCCGGCGCCGGCCACTCGCGCATTGCGGCGATGCGAAACCTCGGCTGGTCAGGGCGCAGCGGCCCGCGCCATGATCGAGGGGTGTCCTCACGATACGCACCCCCCAAGGACCTCAGTTCCTACGCGTGGCTCTCCATCGGCGCCGCCCTGGGCACCATCGCGCTCAAGGGTGCCGCGGCCTGGGTGACCGGCTCGGTGGGCCTGCTCTCCGATGCCGCCGAGTCGATGGTCAACCTGGTGGCCGCGGTCGTGGCGCTCATCGTGCTGAAGATCGCGGTCAAGCCCGCCGACGCCGATCACCAGTTCGGCCATTCCAAGGCCGAGTACTTCTCGGCCGTCGTCGAGGGCGTCATGATCTTCGTGGCGGCCGCCTTCATCATCATCTCCGCCATCGGCCGCCTCATCGACCCGCAGATGCCCGAGCAGCTGGGGCTGGGCCTGGCGGTCTCGGTGGTGGCCTCGCTCCTCAATGGTGCGGTGGCCTGGATGCTTTACCGGGCCGGGCGCCGCGAGCGCTCCGTGACCCTGGTGGCCGACGCCAAGCACCTGGCCACCGACGTCGTCACCTCCGCGGCGGTCCTGGTTGGGGTGGCGCTGGTAGCGGTCTTCGACTCGGCCGTGCTCGATGCCGTCGTCGCCCTGGGCGCCGGGCTCAACATCATGTGGACCGGCTTCACGCTCATCCGCGACTCGGTGGGCGGGCTGATGGACATCGCCCCGTCCACCGAGGTACTCCAGACCGTCGAGCGGGTCCTGGCGCGCCATCGCCAAGCGGGCATGATCGATTTTCACGCCGTGCGGGTGCGCGAGGCCGGGAACCGGCGATTCATGGAGCTGCACGTGCTGGTTCCCGCGGCCTGGAGTGTCAAGAAGGGGCACGACTTCACTGAGCAGGTCATCGACGAGCTGGTTGACGCCGACGCCAGCCTGCGCATCTCGGCGCACCTGGAGCCGATCGAGGATCCCAAATCCTACGAGGACCTCGAGGACATCTGACATCTACCCGGTTTTCATCAACGTCAGGACATGTCAGACTCGGCCCCATGAACGCAATGAGGCTCACTAGCTCAGCACCGTCGCTGCGCCAGCACACGATCACCGCTCCCGCACCCGCCTGGCGCCACCCGGACCACATCGTCCTGGAGACCTGTGTGGAGGACATCGAGGGCGTGCGGATCTCCGCTCGGGCCGGGGCCGATCGCGCCGAGCTGTGCGACAACCTCACGGCCGCCGGCACCACGCCCTCGATCGGGACCATCGAGGCGGCCATCTTCGCCGCCGCCGAGCAGGTCGAGCAGCGCCGGGCACAGGCCGGCCCCTACTGGGCGGACAAGGCCGACGCCGCCGCCCCCTTCGGTCTGAGGGTCATCATCCGCCCCCGTGGCGGTTCCTTCGTCTACGACGCTGATGAGGGCCGGGCCATGATCGCCGATGTGCGGCGCATCGCCTCCCTGGCTCTGGAGATGGCCGAGTTCACCCGCCCCCAGGCCACGGGCGGTGGGCGCGGCCAGCTGCCGCCGGCTGTGGACCTGGGCTTCGTCGTCGGCGCCCTGACCGAGGACGGCACGATCGACCGCGGCCTGGTGCGCCTGCTGGTCGATATGGCCAATGGCGCCCCGGTCACGTTCCACAGGGCCTTCGACCAGTGCCGCGACACCGTCGAGGCCTACGGGGATCTGGAGGGGCTTGGCGTGCGCTACGTCCTGACCAGTGGCGCGGCGCAGACTGCGGCCGACGGCGCCTCCGTGATCGCCGGGCTGGTGGCCAGCGGCGGGCCGACCGTCGTCGCGGCCGGGGCCGTGCGCCCCCATGGCCTGGTCGACCTAGTGGAGTCCACGGGCGTGCGCGAGGTCCACATGCGTTGCCCGCGCGAGGGCATGACCCCCGATGAGCCCCAGCGCACCGACGAGGCCCTGGTGCGACGCGCCGTCGAGGCGGTTCGCACGGTTCCGCTGCCCGAGTAGCGCCAGGGCAACGCCGAGAGGCCCAGCCGGCAGCCGTGCCTCTCGGCGAGTGCTCCCCGTCCCCCGCACTGAGCGAAGGGGACAGCCCCGCACGATCCAGTGCGGGCCCCAGTGTCCGTCCTCGCCTCCTCTCCGATCGCCCGCTTTCCACAGCCCGTCATCCACCATCGTAAAATCCTCACAGTTCGTGGATACCCACAGTCCCCGGTGCGGATGGCGGCCCAGACGCCACCTTCACGCTGGAAGCGCAATCGGGACAACTCCCCCCATGAGCCCCATGACCGTCCCTATTTTCTGTCTTAGGTTGACCCCATGAGCGACGTCCGTATCGGCACCCCTCGCGGGATCACTCTGGCCGGCACCCTTCTCCTGCCCGCCGGGGCCGCTCCGATCGATCTGGAGGTTTCCACGACGCCCGACGACGCCCAACCCCCGCAGGCAAGGGCCGAGGGCGTGGTCCTGCTGGCGCACGACTTCCTCACCGACCGCCACGGCCAGAACGGCCGCCTGGACCGGATCGGCGCCCGCTACCGCGAGGCGGGCCTGGCCACGCTCAGCCTGGACTTCTCCGGCCTGGGAGAGTCCGACGACGACGTCATCACCCTGGCAGGAGAAGCCGAGGACCTGCGCGCAGCCTCCAGCTGGTTGGCCGGCCTGGGCTTCACCCGGCAGATGATTCACGCCAACGGCTTCGGGGCGACGGCCGCACTCCTGGCCCGGCCCGAGCAGGTGCGCACGGCCGTACTCGTGGGCGCCATCGTGGGCCCGCAGTCGATCCTGTGGGAGGAAGTTTTCTCCCCCGAGCAGCTCGATGAACTGGCCCAGCACGGGTTGACACGACTGGTGGACGACAACCCCAACTCGCGTGAGTGGAACGTCCTGTCCAAGGAGACACTGGCGGACTTCTCCATGCAGGAGCCGGAGCGCACACTGGCGGATCTGCCCTGGCCGGTGCTCATGGTGCACGGGGTACTGTCCAACGAGCTGCCGGACACCGCCGAGGCCACGGCCGAAGGCTTCCCGCTGCTGCCCGACTCCAGCCAGATGGTGCAGGTCCACGCCGAGAACCTGGAGCAGGCCCAGGAGGAGGTCGCCCGCCTGAGCCTGGAGTGGGCCCGCCGTCGTCTGCGCTGAGCGACCGGCGGACCGGCGGTGTCGCCGCGCCGTCCTGCGCTATCAGCGGCCCGGGGAGGCGCCGGCGCGCGTATAGGGGACAATAGGGAACCTATGGAACAGGGCGAGGACCGGAACCGGGGTCACAACGGCGATCAGGCCAACCGGCACAGCAGCCGGCAGGGCCATGAGCCAGCTACCGGACAGAGCGATATACGACCCCGTGGGCGCGACACTAGCAGCACCGACGGCGCACAGGGCGGCGATACGCGGGGCGAACAGGGCAGGCGCACCCCGCACGGCCGCAGTCGCCAGAGCCGGCGTACCGGCAAGGGCACTGGCCGACGCCGGAGCGCCTGGAAGGGCTACTCCCCCGAGCAGCTCGCCGCCCGCGCCGCCGCCGTCCCGGTCATCGTCTACCCCGAGGAGTTGCCGGTCTCGGCCCGCCGCGAGGAGATCGCCGCCGCCATCGGCGAGCACCAGGTCGTCATCGTCGCCGGTGAGACCGGTAGCGGCAAGACCACCCAGCTGCCCAAGATCTGCCTGGAGCTGGGCCGGGGCGTGACCGGGATGATCGGCCACACCCAGCCGCGGCGCATCGCCGCGCGCAGCGTGGCCGAGCGCATCGCCTCCGAGCTGGGCACCCCGATCGGGCCGGGCGGCGTCGTCGGCTACCAGGTGCGCTTCACCGAGGAGGTCGGCGAGAACACCCTGGTCAAGCTCATGACCGACGGCATCCTCCTGGCGGAGATCCAGTCCGACCCCCAGCTGCGCCGCTACGACACGATCATCGTGGACGAGGCCCACGAGCGCAGCCTCAACATCGACTTCATCCTGGGCTACCTGGCGCGCCTGCTGCCCCGGCGCCCGGACCTCAAGGTCATCATCACCTCGGCCACCATTGACTCTGAGCGCTTCGCCGAGCACTTCGGCCGCGAGATCATCGGCGACCGAGGACAGCCCTTCACCGTTCCCGCCCCGATCATCGAGGTCTCCGGACGCACCTATCCCGTCGAGATCCGCTACCGTCCGCTGGCTCCCGACAACGCCGAGCCCGACTCCGACGACGCCGGCGACTC
>NZ_JH470357.1:74058-100768 GCF_000239715.1 Actinomyces sp. oral taxon 849 str. F0330
TGGCCCTGGGACGCAGTGCGGACACGCCCGACGCCGACGCGATCCACCGCTCGCTGCTGGTGGGCCTGCTGTCCAATGTGGGCAACTGGGATGAGCGTCGTCGGGAGTACGCCGGCGCGCGCGGGACCCGCTTCACGATCTGGCCGGGCTCGGGGCTGCGCCGCAAGACCTACGACTGGGTGATGACCGCTGAGCTGGTGGAGACCTCCCGGCTCTTCGCCCGCACGGTGGCCAAGGTGGACTCCCGGTGGATCGAGCAGGTGGCGGATCGGGCGGACCTGACCCGCCGCGTCTTCGGTGAGCCCTACTGGTCGACCCGCCAGGGGGCGGCGATGGTCCACGAGAAGGTGCTGCTCTACGGGATGACCCTGGTGGCGGACCGGCCGGTGACGCTGGCGAGCGTGGGGACGGACTCGGCCCGCCAGGTGGCCCGGGAGATGTTCATCCGCTCGGGCCTGGTGGAGGGCGGCTGGCACGCCCGGCACGGCTTCGTGGAGCGCAACCGGGCTCTCATTGAGGAGCTCCAGGACGTGGAGCGGCGTCGGCGTGAGCACGGCCTGTTGGCCGACGACACGGCCCTGTTCGACTTCTATGACGACCGCATCCCCGAGGAGGTGACCTCGGCGGCGGCCTTCGACGCCTGGTGGAAGGAGCAGCGGCGCACCACCCCGGACCTGCTGGATTTCACCCGCGAGCTGCTGCTGCCCGGAGGGGGTGACGCCAGCGGATTCCCGGACACGTGGGTGCAGGGCGATCTGACCCTGGGCCTGGACTACGTCTTCGAGCCGGGCCGCCCCGAGGACGGGGTCAACGTCCAGGTGCCGGTAGAGGTGCTGGGGCGCCTGACACCGGAGGGTTTCGACTGGCTGGTGCCGGGCATGCGCGCCGAGCTGTGCGTGGCCACGATCAGGGCACTGCCCAAGCGGGTGCGCCGCCAGCTGGTGCCGGCCCCAGACGTGGGTGCCCAGGTGCGGGCCCAGATCGAGCAGGAGTTCCCGACGCCGCCCGGCGCGAGTTGCCCGGAGGTACCCTTCGAGGAGGCCTTCAGTCGGGTGGTGTCCCGCCTCAAGGGGGTGGAGATCACAGAGGCCGACTGGGCCGAGGCCGCCCAGCGGCTCCCGGACCACCTGGCGATGGGCTTCGCGGCCCTGGATGCGCAGGGGCGGGTCATCGATCGCGGCCGGGACCTGGTCTCGCTCCAGCAGCGGCTGTCGGGCAGGACGGAGGCAGCCGTGCGCTCGGTGGTGCGCGGCGCGCTGGCGCAGGCGATGGCCGAGGCGCAGGAGCGCCAGGGAGCGCAGGGCGGGAAGTCCGGCCGCAAGGGGCGCAAGAAGAAGGCCGGGCAGCAAGCTGCCGCCCAGAATCCCGACGGCGCTGCCGGGACCACGGGGACCGCCGGGGCCGGCGCCGGTTTGGAGGAGCGTAAGGGGCTGACCGACTGGCCCAGTGGCGTGCCGGGCCTGGGCGACCCGGACGGTTCGACGATCCCGGCCTCGGTGGAGTCGGCGGGACGGGCCGGCCTGGTGGTGCGCGGCTACCCGGCCCTGGTAGCGGCCTCCGCCAGGAGCGCAGACTTAAGGATCCTGCCCGACGCCGTCGCCCAGCTAGGTGCCCACGGCGCCGGGGTCACGGCGCTGGCGCTGGCCCGCACCGCACTGCCGACGGCCCGGGTGACGAGCCGGTGGAGCGCGCAGGAGTCGCTGATCCTGGCGGCCAGTCCCTATCGGAGTACTGAGGCGCTGGTGGAGGACATGCAGGTTGCCGGGGCGCGAATCGTGGCCGGGCGCTGGGCTGTGTCGACCTCCGGCAGCCCACTGTCAGAGGTGCGCACGCGGGAGGTCTTCGCCTCCCTGGTCGGCGTCATGCGCGACGAGCTCGAGGACGAGGTCTACCGGGTGGCTCGGCAGGCCGCCGCGGCACTCAGGGCGGCCCGGGAAGTGGACCGCGTGGTGAGCGAGCACACCTCGCTGACCCTGCTGGGCACACTCCAGGAGGTGCGCGAGCACGCCGCGGCCCTGATCCGCGATGGCTTCATCACTGTCACTCCACCCGAGTATCTGGCTCATCTGGAACGCTACCTGAGGGCGCTGGTGATGCGGGTGGAGAAGGCGGCCTCGGCGCCGTCGGCCGCCTCCCAGGACGCGGCCCTGGCCTTCCAGGTCTCTCAGGCCCAGGAGGTGGTGGACAAGGCCCGCGCCAAGGCGGCCTCGCTGCCGGCCGATCCGCAGCGCGAGGCCTTGTTGGAGGAGGCCCGTTGGATGGTCGAGGAGCTGAGGGTCAGCCTGTTCGCCCAGACGCTGGGCACGAGCCGCAAGGTGAGCCTCCAGCGCATCACCAAGCTCTGCGCCCAGATCGCCTGACGCCTCAGCGCGCTCACCTCACGAACGCCCCGCCCCTCGCGGACGCGCCATGGGCCTCGAGTTCTGAGCCCACCCATGAGCCCACAGGGACAGTCCACGAGGTCTATGGTGCGTCCGCCCAGGTACCGAGCCATGACGACTCATCATCCCCACAGATGACGCCTCCTCCCCCAGAGGGAGTACCTCCACGCTGCGGATATTCGCCCACCGGGACGATCACGCCGGGTTCCGGCCCTCCTAGCCTGAAGTCATTCAGGAAGAACGACCACCATGAGGATTCCCGAGGATCACCCCACCATGACCACCGCAGCCGCAGCGCCCACCACGGGCCTCACCCGTTTCGAGGCCGCCCAGAAGGCCATCCCGACTACCGCTCACCAGCAGCCGGGCACCGCGCATCAGCGCGCCCTGGAGGCCTCCATCTGGCCGGCCCGGCCGCGTGTGGCCGGCAGACAGTCCGTCGCCGGCGCGGTCCGCGCCGAGTGGCTCAAGCTCCGCACGCTGGTCTCCACATGGATCACCTCGGCCATCACGATCGCCATCATGGTCCTGTTCGGTGCGGGCCTGGCCGTCGGCTACGCCGGTTCTCCAGAGCGGGCCGACGTCGCCAAGGACATGATCTCCTCGGGCTCCACCCTGGGCATGATCGTCGTAGCCGTCCTGGGAGCGCTGGTCGTCACCGGCGAGTACGCCTCGGGCCAGATCCGCTCCTCGGTGGTGGCCGTCCCCCACCGCGGCCGCCTCTTCGCGGCGAAGGCCCTCGTGGTGGCGGCTTTCTCCTTCATCTTGGGAGTCACCTCCGTGCTCCTGTCCTACGCGGTTTCCTACCCGTTCATGAAGGGGCATGCCGGGTCACTCACCAACACCCATTATCTGGGACTCTTCTGGGGAACCGGTCTGTCTTTCACGGTCATCGCACTCATGGCCATGGGGCTGGGCTACCTCACCCGCTCGACGGCGGGAGCCATCACCGTGGTGGTCTCACTTCTGTTCGTCGTCACCATTCCGCTCCAACTCTTGGCCGGCCGCTGGCAGTGGGCGGTCAAAGTCCTGGGCCTGCTGCCCAACACCGTGGCCGACGCTGTCGCCGATCCCTTCAGCCTGTCCCACCACTGGGGCCAGGCCGGGACCGACACCTTCCTCCAGCACTGGCAGGCGATCGCCGTCTTCGCGGCCTGGGCCCTTGTCCCGATGGTGATCGCCGGAGTCCTCTTCACCCGCCGAGACGTCTGAGCCCACCGGCCCACGCGCCCCATAAGACCCTTTCTCCGGTTCCACACAGTCGGCCCCCGCACCATCCCGGTGCGGGGGCCGACGACGTCGACACTTGTTGATCTGCTCGGGTCAGCGCTGGGATTGGTCATCCCGATACTTACGCATCCAGGAGTGCCTGGTCCGGTACAGACGGGCCCCCATCCCCATCAGAACTCCACTCCAACCAACTGCTAGCGCCAGCACCCACGGAGGAATGCCCATTGCAATACCTCTTCACCTTGACAGGCTCATCTGATTCAGAACGGAACAGCCGATATCTCAGTCTTGAGCATCTTCCCCTCGATGTTGATGATTGTCTTTCTGCCGAGTGCGGTAATAACGAATTCCCACCCCAACAGCCATACACAGCCAAAAAATGTTCGCCCCAATAAACCAAGACGGCATGCCATCCACCAAACTCATAGGAAAATCCACAATTTTAACCAGACAGGATCGGACGCAGACCTCCGCATAATCAGCACGAGATCCGCGTCTTCACCCCATCAGAGATCGCCATCAGACACAGATACGTTTGGGCCAAGAAGTGTGATCGGTCCAATACACGAGCGCAGCCCCAGTGAGCCCTTCAGCAGCACCAATACCATTGAGCAACACACCAGCAGGAATACCGACGATCATCCCATCCGCAGCACCTCCAGCGACACCCGTTACCGCGCCAACAGCCATCAGATACCAGCCATAGGCAACAACGGCCGCCTTGGGGATACTGACACACTCGGAAGCGGGCTGCTCAACAGGGTCGGGCTTTCCCGCGACCAGTCGATCATAGGTCTCAACCGCTTTCCGGTAGTCTTCAGGCGACGCTTCCGCCTTATACTCGGCTTGAAGCTCCGCCACCTTCGCCTGCTCAGGACTTTGCGCAACCGGTTGAGGTGCAGCTACAGCCTACCCTGCTGAGCCGAACAACATTCCGACCACCATAACAAAGGCCAACATTGGAGAACCTATCCGCCTCAGCGCTCGCGTCACACCTATCGAGATCTCCCCTTCGAAGTCGTCGAACCCAAGTAGGATACTTGAGTGTTCTCATCCTCGCCATTCACCACAATCTATCGATCGGATAAATGACACCTCCATCATACCGCTCCACACAAACACTCCACATCAGATAATGCGCCAAACATCGGCAGTTCCTACACTTGCCTCTGACAGTCGTTTTCACACAGATCTTTCCAGCAAATCCGACCTTATGACGCAGACGAACCAAGTAGCCACACATTGTGTGTTTTCTACAAACCTGAAGTGCGCCTGGGAGAAATGCTCGCCCCCTGACCAGCCCTACAGCACGGCGGACATGAGGCGGCAGACGTTGTCCACGTAGCGGTTGTACCAGGGCTCGGTGGCCCACACCTCCGGGGTCAGCTCGGTGCAGATGGCCCGGTAGTCGACGTCGTTGACGCGCAGCAGGTCGTCAAGGTCCCCGCCGAAGGCCAGCAGCATGACCTCGTAGTTGAGGGCGAAGGAACGGAAATCCATGTTAGAGGACCCGATGACTCCGACCTCGTCGTCGACCGTCATGTACTTCGAGTGCAGGACGGTCGGCGACGGGTAAAGGTAGATCCGCACCCCGGCGGCCAGAAGCGCTGAGTAGTAGGAGCGCTGGGCGTGGCTGACGATGAACTGGTCGGACTCCTTGCCCACGAACAGCTCGACCTCCACCCCCCGGTAGGCTGCCGACGTCATCGCGGACAGGAGCGCCTCGTCGGGGATGAAGTAGGGGCTGGTAATGGACACGCGCCGCTTGGCCCCATTGATGAGCGCCAGGAACATCCGCAGGTTTGGCTCGGTGGGGTATCCGGGACCGGAGGGGACGAGCTGCATGGCGTTGACGACTGCGTCGGGCCGCCCCGGCCGGGGAGCCGGCGTCCCTATCGGGATCCCCGGCAGACCCGCCATCTCCGGCAGCATTTCCACGGGCGTTCCCAGGGCAAGGTCGAAGGCCTCGAGCTGCTCGCCAGCCTCGAAGTACCAGTCCATGGCGAAGACAGCCTGGGCCTCCAGGACGATCTCGCCGGTGACCTCCACGGACAGGTCCTCCCAGCGGCGCCCGGCCCGCACGTTGCGCCGGGTCCGGTAGGTGGGGTCGATGACGTTGTGGCTGCCGATGAAGGCCTTCTCACCGTCGATGACCAGGATCTTGCGGTGGTTGCGCAGGTCCGGGCGGCGCCAGCGCCGCTTGAGCGGCAGCAGGGGCATCATGAGCCGCCAGCGGATGCCGGCGTCGGTCATGCGCTGGCAGAACTGCTTCCAGCCGGGGTACTTGCGGCTGCCCAGGTGGTCCAGCAGGAGGCGCACCGTGACCCCTCGGGCCACCGCGCGCTCCAGGGACGCGAAGAAGACGTCGGTGACCTCGTCCCAGCTCATGATGTAGAACTCGACGTGGACGTGGTCGGTGGCGGCATCAACAGCGCGGGCCATGGCCTCGTAGGTGGCGGCGGGCTCGGCATGAACGGCCACCACTTCCCCGCTGACGCAGGGCAGCCCAGTGAGCCTGCGGTTCATGCGCAGTGCTCCGGCCAGGTAGGTCGAGGGCCGCGCCCCCTTGGGCAGGTCAGGCATGGCGCGGGTGTAGTCGAGGGTGATCTCGTTGACGGTGTGCTGTTGGCGGCGGCGGGTGCCGTGGACCCACGGGCTGCCGATGAGCAGGTAGAGCGGGAGTCCCACCAGGGGCAGCAGGAAGATAAGCAGAAGCCACGCGGTCGACGACGACGGACGGCGGTTCTCCGGAACCGTGCCCAGCGCGGCGATCTTGATGAGGTACTCGATGACGACCCAGGTGGTCGCCAGTACCGGCGGCAGCGTCATGTTCGCATCATGTCATGCCACGGGAGCAGTCCCTGGAAAGAAGCCTGGGCGCGGACCGGATGGTCCTGCGCCCAGGCACTGCGAAGGCCCGCCCCGGTTAAAATACCGGGCCGGGCCCTTCGCAACGAGGTCGCTCACCGGTTCCCATTCGGCAGCGGGTCCTCCTTCACCGAAACGTCCGAGCACATTCCCTTGGCTGTGGCCCAGACTCGATAGTGGCCGGTCTGCAGTACTCCCCAGTACCTCGCGGTCGCCACCGTTCAGTGGTGACTCTGACTCTGCCGACGCAGTCTGAGAGAAGCCTGGAAATAACGCATCTAAATGGTGACGCTTGGTGACGATATGGTTACGACCTCCTGAGTGCACCGACACCACACCCCAGGATCGTTGAAATGACGGCGTTTCAGAGACTAGCTCGGGAGCGGCTAGCCCGACGTCGGACTCCCGAAGAGCGCCTTGAAGTAGCCGTAGAAGTTCCAGTTGCCCCACGAGGTGCACTGGTCGCCTCCGCTACCGGCGGCCTCGTTGGGCTGGAAGGGCGTGTAATTGTACAGACCGGCCGTCGCCTGGTTCGCCACCGTGACCTCACCACTGCCACACTGCGTGTCGGGCGAGTAGGCGATCCGGGTGGGACGCTGAGCCACCACGTCATAGGTCTCCGGGCTGATGCGGTAGCGCTGGAACTGGGAGGCCGCCCCGTAGAGCTGGGGGAAGAAACCGGCCCACTGAGGATCGCAGGTTCCATGATCGGGGCAGGCGTAGCCGGCCGCGGCCTCGTAGTCGCGGGCACTCAGGGTTCGGCCCGAGGCGGTGAGCAGCCCCTGCTCCTTGTGGATGAGCACCAGGAGAACCTGGGGGTTGATGTCGCACGCCTGCGAGACCTCCCAGACGACATCGGCCGCGCTAAGACCCGAGGCGGCCTTGATGTCGCCGGGGCAGAACGTAGTGGCCTCGCGCTCCTGCATGGAGAAGGTGGCCGTGGCCAGGCACTCGGTGCCATCACTGCCCGGCTGGCAGCCGGAGTTGACCCGTGTCAGGAAGGCGGCGATCTCCTCGCGCGTCATCGCACCGGAGTCGTAGAAGACCTCGTCGTCGACGATGCGGGTGGCGTCGAACCCGCTCGCGTCGGGCACCAGCGGTGCCGGCGCAGAACTCGTCGCCCCATGAGAGACCCGTCGCCCCAGCCCCATGAGTCCACTGAGCGAGGAGCCGACTGCGCGCACCCCGATCAGGCCCACCAGGAGTGTGACGAGGAAAGCTCCGAGAACCACGCCCACCGGACTGCGCAGGAAGGCCACGACCGCGCGTTCCCCGCTTCGTCTTCTACGCTTGATACTGCTGCGCAGGCGGCCCGGTCGATCACCGCCCCGGCGACTGTGCCCGCGTCCGAAATGAGGGCCCTGACCACCGCTCCGGGCCCGCTCACTGCCGCGTTGCGCCGTCGGGCCCGCGCGGCGCGGAGTGCGGGCGGACTGAGACGAGCCGGAACCGCTCGCACTTCGGCGGTCCCGCGAACGCTGGCTGGAAGGATGCTGGGACATCGGGATCATCGTGTCACACAACGGCAGGACTCACCGCGCCCCCGATGCCAGGACTTCCCGGAATAACTGACCGCCGCGCACTGCCGGCGGGATGCGCCCGGTATCACCGGTGCCGCCGTCGAGGAGGCGGGGCCGCCAGTGCATAGTGTGGGGCCGTGAATCTTCCCGACGTCCTGAGCCTGGCGCACGCCCTCATGGAGGAGGCCGGCGTCGGCGACTGGGAGCTGAGCCTCGACCGAGCGCGCCGCCGGGCGGGCCAGACTGACCATACGAGACGCAGACTCACACTCAGCCGCCACCTCATGAGCCTGTACGACGAACCCCAGGTCCGCGAGACGATCCTGCACGAGATCGCCCACGCCCGCGTAGGCCCCCATCACGGGCACGACGCCGTCTGGGCCGCCGAGGCGACCCGTTTGGGAGCCACCGGACGACGGCTCGTGGACGCCCGGGCTCCGAGGCTGCGGGGGCGATGGGTGGGCAGGTGTCCGGAGGGCCACGAGGTCGATCGGATGCGTCGCCCGTCCTCGCCCGTTTCCTGTTCGCGCTGCGCTGCTCGATTCAGCCTGGAGCACCTGCTGTCCTGGAGCCTCGACGGCGCGCCCGTCCCCCACGAGGAGATCGGCGAGCGCTACAGCCGCCTTCTGAGACTGGCTCGGAGCCAACCGTAAGAAGCGCCCACAGAACATTCCGGGACAGTATGGTCGTGACCACCGGCATCACCGATCAACAACCCGAGGAGGACCAGCCCATGATCGTCACCACTACCCCCACCGTCGAGGGAACCCCCGTCACGCAGTACCTGCGAGTCGTCTGCGGGGAAACCATCGCGGGAGTCAACTTCATCAAAGACATGGCCGCGGGGTTCCGCAACTTAGTGGGCGGTCGTTCCCAGACCTACGAGGGAGAGCTCATCCAAGCTCGGGAGACGGCCCTGGCGGAGATGGTTCAGCGCGCCCAGGAGCTCGGGGCCGAGGGCGTCGTCGGCGTCGACATCGACTACGAGACACTGGGTTCGGACAACGGCATGCTCATGGTGACGGCATCAGGCACCGCTGTCCGCTTCTCCCCCATCTCCTGAGCGATGATGAGCGTCCGCCTTCCCTAAGAGAATCCTTGACTCACCGAATCGACCCGACCGAGAATTTCCCAGATTTTTCCCAGGTTTCTGCCCCTCGTCCTCACAGAATGATGGCGTTACATAGTGTCAACCGCTGGACAGGGACGGTCTCGAGGGTTGGGGAGCCCAATGACGGACTGCATCTCTGAGATGACACCGGGTCATAGGGAGCCCGGCGTGATCGTTTCGGCGAAGGAGGAACCGCCTCCCCGGGTGCATGGGACCCCGGGTTGCAGGTGGGACCTTGCGAGGCTTGGGCCCGCAGCTCGGAAGTCCGAGCTGCGGGCCGAGTCCTTTCCTGGCGACCCCGGCCCTCCGACATGAGCGACCGGCATGACGACTGACGCCGATAACCCCGGTACGCGAACATCACCACCGGATCCGCACACCCCAGCCGCTCCGCAGCACGCGCGCCGCCGGGAACGTCACAACGTCACCGACGTAGGGCACAACCCAGCCGACTCTTGCTCACGTGGCTCACTTTGCGAGAACCGCCCCTCGCTTTGCAACACGAAGAAGTGACTTGTACGGTTGTCTTGGACGTTCGTCCAAGACAACCGTACAAGCACGTCGTTCATCAAGTTTTGAGGACGTTGAGGAGGTTACGTGTCCGATAGGACCTCGACTCGCCAGGAGTTGATTGCCGCCGCGCAGCAGCTCGTCGTTGACGGCGGCTGGGAGATGGTGACAACTCGCCGAGTCGCCGAGCGCGCCGGAGTCAGCCCCGGCCTCGTCCACTACCACGTGGGCAGCATCGAGGGGCTGCGTCGCACCGCCGCATGCGAGGGCGCGCGTAACCTCCTTGAGGGTCCCTTCCAGGAGGCGCTGGAGGCGTCGAACCTCCGAGAGGGGCTGCTGGCCTTTCTCCTCCGCCTTGACCTGAAACCCGACTACCCGGGGGTGGTCCTGCTCAACGAGGCACTGGTCGCAGCCACGCACGACGCCGAGCTGCGCAGTGACCTGGCCACGATGTTCTCCACCTTTCGTGCCCGCCTCGCCAAGCGGCTCGCCGCTCAGAAGGGCGCGCACGCAGGGGAAGCGGAGGCCAGGGCACTCGTTCTGATCGCTGCCGTTGACGGGTTTCTGCTGCAAAGAGCGCTCGACCCCAGCCTCGGTGCGGAACAGCTCGTCCGGGGAATAGAACCCTTCCTGGAACCGCAGTAAGCCACTGATGCTGCTGGTGACCGTACCTGCACCAACAGATGAGACGGCGCGCGTCACAGGCTTGCCGAACGACGACTACACCTCAGGAGTGCCATGATTCAAATTCAAAACCCCAGCGACATCGCCCCGCTGAAAGAGGTCGTCACAGGGCCGTACAAGCGCTTCGGATGGTGGTCTCTGGTCCGCGAGACGCTACGTAGCCCCAGCCTCAGCTACGCGTTCTACCTCACCAACAACACGGTGAGCATCCCCGATCACGACATCGCCCAGCGCGAGCACGCGCAGTTCGTCTCCGTACTGCGCGAGGCCGAGTTGACGAACTGTCAGCGGTTCAGATATCGGTCACGGCGTATGAGGGGTGAGGCCCACTGGAAGCATCGGTTCCTGTGGGCCACCCCACCCACGCCGGCGGACCGCATCGGCCCTGAAGGAGCCACGTGCCGAGTCCCGCGCATTCGCGAGGCTGCTCGCGGCGCACCGCGATACATGATCTCTTATTACTCCTGTTGTCACGCGTGCCGCCTCTCCCCCTGCCTCGCAATGTCAGAGAGTTCGTAGACGTCTTTGATGGAGACGCGTCAGAGTAGGAGCATGACTGACTCAGCACGGCCCGATTTCTCGCGCCGCTCCACCGCCCGCGTGACCACGGACCGTCCGGCCCGGTACGGAAAGCAGCTGACCGGCCACATGGGCCGCAAGATCACCACCGCGTGGGACGAGGACACCGAGACCGGCTCCCTGGCCTTCGACCGCGAGGGAGCAGCCACCGGCGTCGTGGCGCTCTCGTGCCACGACGGCGCCCTCCAGCTCGATCTGACCGCCGACGACGAGCACCTCGAGCGGCTCGAACACGTCGTCGGCATCCATCTGGCCCGTTTCGGCGCCAAGGAGGGCCTCGCCGTGAGTTGGCTCCATCAGGACGGTACGCCGGGAACCACCCAGGGGCCGCTCACGCCGGAGGACCTCGAGCGCATGCGCATCGAGCGAGAGGCCCGCAAGTCCTCATCCTGATCGGGGTTCCCGATTCCTTCCCCGCAAGGCCCTCGCAACGCCGCCTCCCCGAGCCGTCTACGCAGCGGTCTCCTCGTCGGAGACCGGATCTCCCACGCGCAGCATGAGGAGCAGCCCGGTCGCCAGCACAGTGACGATCCCGAGGATCCCCCAGTAGTTCGCCCCCTGACCGACGACGCGCGTGCCCAGGTAGATGAAGATGCCGTACATCATGGGCGCCATGAAGGAGACTGCCCGCCCGGTCGTCGCGTAGAGGCCGAAGATCTCCCCTTCCTGCCCCTCGGGGATGAGGCGGGCCAGGAAGGAGCGGGCGGCTGACTGGGCAGGCCCCACGCAGGCCGACAGGAGCAGGCCCAGCACCCAGAAGGCGACTGTGCCTGCGGTGTGCAGGAAGAACACCAGCAGTCCGGTCACCACCAGGATGATGAGGCTGGCCATGATGACGTTGCGGGGGCCGAAGCGGTCGTCGAGCCGTCCGGCGCCGATCGTGGCGATGCCGGCCACGATGTTGGCGACGATGGCGAAGATGATGACATCGCCCGATGAGAAGCCGAAGGTGTTCTGGGCGATGATGCCGCCGTAGGTGAAGACCCCGGCCAGCCCGTCCCTGAAGACGGCGGCGGCCAGCAGGAACCACAGCAGCCGCGGCTGGAAGTTGTGCAGCTGGAGCAAGGTGCGCCATAGCAGCTTGTAGGAGGTCAGGAACGACTCCCTGCGCTCGACGTTGTGGGAGGCGGCGTCCTCGGGCTCGCTCTCCATGCCGGCACGGTCCCGCCCCGGTTCGGCCGACGTCATTCCCTCACTCGCCTCTCCGCTGCCGCCGGCTCCGGAGTGCTCCAGCTTGCGGGAGCGGTTGATGAGGACGGGAAGCGCGGACAGGCCGAACCAGACCGCCGACACGAGCATGGCCACGCGCACCCCCATTGCGGTCCCAGCGGGGAAGGAGATCAGGGGGCTGGGGCCCACCAGCGCGACGTAGAGGATGAGCAGCAGGACGATACCGCCGAGGTATCCCATCCCCCAGCCCAGACCGCTGACGGCGCCGATCCGGTCCTTGGAGGCCAGATGGTTAAGGATGGCGTTGTAGTTGACTGAAGCAAGCTCGAAGAAGATATTTCCGACCCCCAGCAGGACGATGCCGAGCCACAGGTAGCCGGGCTCCGGCCGCACTAGGAACAGGGCCGCCGAGACCCCGACCACCACTGCGGTGTAGCCCCCGAGCCAGAAAACAGTCCGCCCGGCCCGATCCGAGCGCTGCCCGGTCACCGGCGCCAGCAGGGCGATGAACAGACCGGCGATTGCCAGACCGATCGACAGTGCCGACTCGTTGTCGGCCTTCGCCCCGAAGGAGTCACTAACCAGGTAAACGGTAAAGACGAAGGTGGTGATGACGGCGTTGAAGGCCGCCGACCCCCAGTCCCACAGACCCCAAGCGATCACGGGCCAGGACAGGAGCCGAGTGCTGGAGCCGGCCTGCGTCGGAGCAGGCATCACGGTCGTGCTCATGGGACAGACGATAGAACCATCCACGCCCGAGACGATACCGGAAGGGAAACAGACCCAATCGTCAGTTCTCCCCATCCCGGGGAACCCGGGTACTCGCGCTCGGTGTTCTGCCGGGCTGCTGCTCAAGGAGCAGCTCGGCCAGGGCCAGGTCCATCGGGGTCGTCACCTTCATGGAGCGCTCGTCCCCGGCGACGACGACGACGCGCCCGCCGCAGGCCTCGACCAGGCCGGCATCGTCGGAGGCGGCGAGCGATTCGTCCGCGGCCCGCTCGGCTCCGGCGCGATGGGCCGCGACGAGAGTGCCCGTCTCAAAGCCCTGCGGGGTCTGGACGGCCCGGAGCCGGGCACGCCGGGGCGTGGCGACGACGAGTTCGGGCTCGCCCGCCTCGCGGGGCTCGACCTCCTTGACGGTGTCGGTCACGGGCAGTGCCGGGACCACGGCCTCGTGTCCGGCGCGCACGGCGGCGATCACCCGATGCGTTACCTCAGGCGGCGTCAGTGCCCGGGCCGCATCGTGGACGACGACGACGTCCGCCCGCGGCACCGCAGCCAGGGCCGCGGCAAGTCCCAGGGCCACCGAGGCCTGCCTGGAATGCGATGACCCGGCGACGACTTCGATCCCGACTGCCCGCTCCACCGTCCGATCGGGACTGCCGTCCCGCGATCCTTCTGGAGACTTCTCCAGCGGGCCATCAAGGAGATCGTCGAGTTCCGCGCGGAAGCGCTCGACGTCGTCGGCGGGGGCGGTGATGACGAGATGGTTGATGGCCCCGGAGGCGATGAGCCCGGCCGCCGCTCGTCGCAGGAGGCTGATGCCGCCCACCGGGACGAGTGCCTTGGGGACGTCGGCTCCTAGGCGGGAGCCGGAACCCGCAGCGGTGAGAACGGCGACCGCCCCGCCCGGAGCGGACTCGGGCGGGGCGGAAGGCTGAGATGAAGGAGTGATGCTCACGGGCAGGACGCTACCGCGTGCGCCACCGTCCGAGAACGGTTCTCCGAGCGGTTCAGGAGGCGAGGACCTCATCCAGGCGGGACTCGGCCTCCTCCTCGGGGGTCTTCTGGGCCAGGGCCAGCTCGGAGACAAGGATCTGACGCGCCTTGGCGAGCATGCGCTTCTCGCCTGCGGACAGGCCCCGGTCCGTGTCACGGCGGGAGAGGTCCCGCACGACCTCAGCGACCTTGATGACATCTCCGGAGGCGATTTTCTCCTGATTGGCCTTGAAACGACGCGACCAGTTGGTGGGCTCCTCGGTTAAGGGCGCGCGCAGCACCTCGAAGACCTTTTCTAACCCGGTCTCATCAACCACGTCTCGTACACCGATGAGCTCAACGCTTTCGGCGGGGACCAAGATGGTCAGGTCACCCTGGGCCACCTCAAGCTGCAGGTACGTCTTCTCCTCACCGCGTACCTTGCGCTGCCGGATGTCAATGATCCGAGCGGCCCCGTGGTGCGGGTAGACGACAGTCTCACCGACTTCATAGGTCATAAGGATG
This sequence comes from Actinomyces sp. oral taxon 849 str. F0330, assembly GCF_000239715.1. Taxonomy (NCBI): domain Bacteria; kingdom Bacillati; phylum Actinomycetota; class Actinomycetes; order Actinomycetales; family Actinomycetaceae; genus Actinomyces; species Actinomyces sp. oral taxon 849. Next base: position 88,335 of record NZ_JH470357.1, read on the forward strand.
ACTCTCCAGACTGGTTTGTGGACCTCTAGTTTATCAGGTCATTCCGCGAAAAGATCGGGGAGGTATCTCACAGGGATCACGGCGAGCACGACTCGGGATCGGGATGGGAATGCCACGTCATCGCAAAGGGGGTTCAGCGATCCGAACCGCTGTCGAGGCGATAGCCGAGGCCCCTGACCGTGGTGATGAGAACCGGTTTGGAGGCGTCCGCCTCAATCCTGCCCCGTAGCCGTTTGACGTGGACATCCAGGGTTTTGGTATCGCCCTCGTAATCGGGTCCCCAAAGGCGCTCGATGATCTGGCTACGGGTGAGAACACGATCGGGATGCCGGAGGAACAGCTCTAAGAGCTCGAACTCCCGCAGCGGCATGGCGACTGCCTCGCCGTCGACCCTGACCTCGTGCCTCTCCACATCCATCCGCACCCGTCCGGCCGCCAGAACCTGCTCGGGTTCCTGGGGCGCCGCCCGGCTGCGGCGCAGAACGGCCTTGAGGCGCGCCAGAAGCTCTCGGTAGGAGTAGGGCTTGGTGACGTAGTCGTCGGCGCCGATCTCCAGGCCGACGATCTTGTCCAGTTCGGTGTCCTTGGCGCTGAGCATGATGACCGGAACGGTGGAGGAGCGCCGGATACGAGTGCACACCTCGGTCCCGTCCAGGCGCGGCAGCATGAGGTCCAGCAGGACCAGGTCGATGGGACCGACGCCGCCGGGGCGCCGGGAGGCCTCGAAGATCTCGATGGCGCGCTGGCCGTCCTCGGCCTCGACCACCTCGAAGCCGTCGCGCCGCAGGCCGAAGGCCAGTGGGTCGCGGAAGTTCTCCTCATCCTCGACCAGGAGGATGCGGGTCGGGCCGACCGACGAAGCCGGCGACGCAGTGGCATGTCCCGAGGCCTTCCCCGCGGCCTGCCCTGTGACCGGCACCGTGGCCGACACCGTGGTCGACACCGTGGAGGGCTCGGCGGGGCTCATGACGCACTCCTCGCGGACTGACCGGCTGCGTCATCCGTGGGGACGCCCTCGGCCGGCTCGCTGTCGACCGGCTCCCCCTCGGGCAGGCGCGGCAGCACGAGGGTGAAGGTCGAACCGCGGCCCGGGACGGACCACAGCTCGACGGTACCGCCATGGTCGGCGGCCACATGCTTGACGATGCTCAGGCCCAGGCCGGTGCCGCCGGTGGCGCGAGATCGCCCCTTGTCGACGCGGTAGAAGCGCTCGAAGACGCGCTCCTGCTCCTCCTTGGGGATGCCGATGCCTTGGTCGACCACGGCAATGCGCACGATCTCGGGGTCCTCCGCATCCAGCGAGACGCCCACCGCAACCCGGGTACGGGGCTCGGAGTAGCGGATGGCGTTGTCCAGCAGGTTGCGAACGGCCGTGGTGATCAGGGCGGCGTCGCCACGGACCCGCAGCCCCTTGGTGCCTCCGGCCACGAGGGTGATCTGCCGGCCGTCAGCCTCGACGCGGACCCGGTCCACGGCCTCGGCGACGACGTCGTCGATGTCGACGACCTCGGGCTCAGCCAGGGCGTCGCCCTCCTGGAGACGGGTGAGCTCGATGATCTCCTGGACCAGGACGCCCAGACGGCGGGCCTCCTTGCGCATGCGCCCGGAGTAGTCGCGCACGAAGTCGGGGTCGTCGGCACCGGCCTCAACGGTCTCGGCCAGCAGCTGGATCGCACCGACCGGGGTCTTGAGCTCGTGGGAGACGTTGGCCACGAAATCGCGGCGCATGGCCTCCACCCGGCGGGCGGCGGTGCGGTCCTCGATGAGGATGAGGACGCGTCCCTGACCGATGCCGGCCACGCGCACCTGGAGGTGGAACTGACCCGCCCCCGGTACTCTCCCCCGGGCCACGGTGACAGCGGCGTCCTGGGCCCGACCCGAGGCCCGTACCCGGTTCACCATCGCCGCCACGGTCGGCTCGACGACGGCGTCGTCGCGCACGATGTTGAAGGTGTAGGCCGATGCCGAGGCGCGCAGGACCTCGTCGTCGTCATCGAGGACGACGACCGTCGAGCGCAGCGCGGCCAGGACGGGGACGGCCGTGTCGGTCCCAGCCAGTCCTGCCAGATCGGCGGCGCTCGTGGCGGCCCTGCGCTCGCGCCGGGACAGGACGATGCCGATCGCCGCCCCCAGGCACACAAGACCCACGGCGGCGGCGATGAGGAGAACGGTGACGGTCGGGCCCACCTTTCCAGGGTAGTTGAGACCCGACGGCGCTTCCCGGCCGGGCCGGCCCCTGGGCGCGCCGCTTGCGGCGGCGTCGCGGGGCTGCTGTGCTTGGGGCCAACATCCTTGACCGCGCCCTCGGCAGAACCGTCGAGCAGCACTGTCGAGCCGCATCATCGATTGCCACGGGCCATCGGCACCCGCCCGGAACAGGAGCAGCCTCATGCGCGCCATCTTCAATCAGGAGCTCAAGCAGCTGGGCTCCGACCTCGAGTCCATGGCCAACCAGGTCGCCACCGCGATCGAACGGGCGGCGGAGTCCCTGCGTGAGGGCGACATCGTCATCGCCGAGCAGGTGATCGACGCCGACGAGCGCATCAACGACCTTCAGCGCGACATCGACGACCTGTGCGTCATGCTGCTGGCCCGCCAGCAGCCGGTGGCAGGAGACCTGCGCAATGTCCTGTCCGCGCTGCGCATGGCCCAGACCCTTGAGCGCCAGGGCGACCTGGCCCGTCACGTGGCGGCGATCGCCCGAGGCCGCTACCCCGAGCCGCCGCTGCCCGAACCGGTCCTGGGACTCATCCTTGAGATGGCGGACCTGGCGGTGCGCGCAGGCAAGGACGTCGCCCGCCTCATCTCGACGCGGGACCTGGAACTGGCCGCCGTCATCCAGTCCAACGACGCCGAGCTCGACGCCCTGCACCGGCGCTCCTTCCAGATGATCCTGGATCCGGCCCACGACCTGAGCCGCCAACAGGTCATCGACGCCGTCCTCATGGGCCGGTTCCTGGAGCGCTTCGGAGACCACTCGACATCGGTGGCCAGCCGCGTGGCCTACCTCGTCTCGGGGGCCTCCATGCCGGAGACGCATGACGCAGAGGACGCCGACGCGCTCCACTGAGCATCCGGGCCCAGCCGGAACCGCCTCGGAGCGGGGAGCGGCACCAATCAGACGGGCGGCGTCGAACCTTGTTTCAGATTCGACGCCGCCCGCGTCATTCACAGGGAGCAGGAAGCCGGTGGCCTCACTTACCCTGGTTGGCCACCGCTGCAATCTTGGCCTCGGCCTCGGGGTCGAGGTAGCGGCCGCCCTTCTTGATCGGCTTGAGAGTCTCCTCGTCGAGCTCGTAGACCAGCGGGATGCCGGTGGGGATGTTGACGCCGGCGATGTCGTCGTCGGAGATGTCGTCCAGGTGCTTGACGATGGCGCGCAGCGAGTTGCCGTGAGCGGCGATCATGACGGTCTTGCCGGTCTTGATCTCAGGAACGATGGTGCCCTCCCAGTAGGGCAGCAGACGCTCGAGAACGTCCTTGAGGCACTCGGTGGCGGGGATGGGCTCACCGGCGTAGCGGGGATCGGTGTCCTGGGAGAACTCGGAGCCCGGCTCGATGGCCGGCGGCGGCACGTCGTAGGAGCGGCGCCACTGCATGAACTGCTCCTCCCCGTACTCGTCGCGGATCTCCTTCTTGTTCTTGCCCTGCAGGGCGCCGTAGTGGCGTTCGTTGAGGCGCCAGTTGCGCTCCACCGGGATCCAGTGGCGGTCAGCGGCGTCCAGGGACAGGTTGGCGGTCATGATGGCGCGGCGCAGCATCGAGGTGAAGAGCTTCTCGGGGAGGACGCCCGCCTCCTTGAGGAGCTCACCGCCGTGGACCGCCTCGGCGCGGCCCTTGTCTGACAGCGGGACGTCGACCCAGCCGGTGAAGAGGTTCTTCGCGTTCCATTCGCTCTCGCCGTGGCGGAGCAGTACGAGGGTGTAAGCCATGGCCCTATCCTGCCAGGCTCACAGGCACGGCGCGAGGTCCTGGAAGTCCTAGAGCCGGCCGGGAGCGGTGGCGTCGCAGGCGTAGACGAGACGTCGAAGCCGGACCCGCATGCGCTGCCGGTACCTCGGTCACGTTCCCCGGGCCGCCACCGCCGGCGCCCAGGTTCCATGCAATACCCATGAGCATCGCGCAGACGCCTCCACACCACCCAATGGCACGATCTCTATGCAACATCTTGTGCACAACGCTCACATGAAGACCATATTCACGTATTGAAAACACAATGATCCTGGTTATGAGCACAAGCGCATAACCAGGACCATTGTGCGAGGTGGCAATAAGCTCGAGGTTGACTCGACGCAGGGTGCCGGCTCGCATGAGCCCGCCGACCCCGGGCGCCCTCAGTTGTTAGGGTGAACCTCGTAGTAGGCCTTGCGAACCTCGGCGGAGACGCGACCACGGTCAGAAACCTCCCGGCCCTGCTCACGGGCCCACTCACGAATCTTCTGAGTGTCGGAAGGACCGCTGGAACGACGACGGCCAGAACTGCGACGGCCGCCAGTACGACGCGCCTTTCCAACCCATTCCTCCAGGGATTCACGAAGAGCGGCTGCGTGCTCATCGTTCAGGTCGATCTCGTAAGTCACGCCATCAAGGGCGAAAGTGACGGTCTGGTTGGCCTCCGACCCGTCGACATCGTCGACGAGGATGACCTGAGTCTTCTGTGCCATGATTCCTCATTCTGATCGGGATGCGGGCCCAAGATGTATCCCGCTGCGGACAACGTTAGATTAAACAATAGTCGTCTTCAATGCAACACGACTTTTTCGCCACCCGCATTACCGATCACCCCCAGCCCCCTTATCTCACAGCGGACCACCACCGACACTCCCCTCCCACGAGGCCTGCACACGGGGAAGAAAACTGTGAAATCACTGATGTCAACCTTTGGAGATCTCCACGAGGCACTGTCGAGCAAACCACTCTCAACCAGCTCCAGCCTCCAGGCCGCCTCGAGGTATCCGATGATCATCTGAACCGCAACCTCATCCCTCCCAGAAGGATCCCAGTTAAGAGGACAGGATTCTCCCAGCCAGAAGAGATTGCCTGCCGCCACCTGAAGCGCCCCTTCAGCCCACAAACGCCCCCCACCAAACCGGTAAAATCCTGCAACCTCCGCTGCGCACCGTCGAACAGCAAGGATTTCAGCGACATGGCCGTTCCGGAAAGCAGCACCCCGAAGTTCCCGTGCCGGAGAAGGCATATGTGTGTCGGAACGCACACGCGGGATGGGGGACGAGCAACACGAAAGCCCCGAGAGAGGCACTCCCGGGGCCGATCGAGCCGCCTGTGGGAATCGAACCCACGACCTATTCATTACGAGTGAATCGCTCTGCCGACTGAGCTAAGGCGGCGCACTGACGTAAGCAGCAGAGTTGAAGATACCGTTCCGGCGACCACCACCGCAATCCAGCACAACGCCACCAGCCGTGTTCCTCGACACAGTTCTCAGCCTCCCGGGTGTCATCGCAACTGCGGGTACTCCCCGCCCTCCTGTCAGCCCCAGCGTTGGAGCATTACTGGATCAGTGCGCATCCTGGACGATTCGGCATAGCACCGCCCGTCACTGCAGCTCGGGTCCCGCTATTCTCCGCACGTCATTCAACCGGCTCCATAAGGGTCTCCAAGACCAGTCTTCGTCCAGCCCCTCCCCCACTCATGCGCCACCCCAGCCGGATTCATCGCAGTTCTCCGTCGCCCTTCCCTCCAAGACGATCTCATCCCAGGACCACGGCGGAACCGGCTACAACAAGTCGCTGAAGAACCGCAACCTCCAGATGATCGCCGCTGACGATTCCGAACGGCAAGATTTTCGGGGAGACGGAGTTCTGGTCCGCGCTCATCCGGGTCACCGCCATCGTGCCCTTCATGACGGTCGTCATCGCCGCCATTGTTACCGGGCTTCACGCCGGCACAGTCTCCAACGGCGATGCGATCAGCGCCGAAGCTCATAACATCCTCGGAGACGGCGGATTCTTCCCCGGGGATTCCCAATCGTCTTCATCCTCACCGTCGGTGAGGTCTTCACCTTCGGCGGCACGCAGATGGCGGGAGTCTGCGCCCCTATGTCAGCGGCATCATTCAGGCCACGGTTCTTAACCCCGCACTGCCCTGGCTCAATGCCGGCCCATCCCTCATCGGGCGTACCTTCGAGATCGTCATGAATCTCGCCCGGATCGGTATTGTCATCGCCCCCTGGGTCCGACATCCCCCGATGGACCATCGTTCGCCATTGTCGTCATGATGGTGTCAGGCTGGAGCGCAGTGCGGGGACGGTTCCGGGGGAGATCCCCCCTCGAAAAGGTCCTCGCCGACGAGGTGGACGGATCCGCGTCCGCCTCACCGCACAGCGCCGTCACATCCGCATCCGACGGCACCTCACCGGCAGGAGCCAGACCCATGCGCGTCCACATCATCTACACCGGAGGCACCATTGGCATGGTGGACTCCCCACACGGCCTGGTTCCCGGGGCCGATCTGGAGGGATGGCTCGCCGTCCTGCTGGCGGACACGTCCCTGGAGCACACGGTGTCGGTGACCTCATTGGAACCACTCATCGACTCCTCGAATGCCACCCCGTCGTCATGGCAGGCGATCGTGGACGACCTGCGCACCCACGCCGCCGCCGATCCACAGACCGCCTTCGTGGTCCTGCACGGGACCGACACGATGGCCTACACGAGCGCCGCCCTGTCCTACGCGCTGACGGACCTGACCACGCCCATCGTCGTCACCGGATCCCAGCTCCCGCTCGGGATCCTGGGCTCCGACGCCGCAGCGAACGTCACCGGCGCGGTCAGGGCCGCCACCTCCGGCCGCGCCGGCGGGGTCTCGTTGTTCTTCGGTCACCGGCTCCTGGCCGGCAACCGGGCGACGAAGTCCTCCTCGTGGGCCTTTACCGGCTTCGAGTCCCCTAACACCGCCCCGCTGGCCATCGTCGGCGCCCCATGGCAGTGGGCCGCGACAGCGCCGACAGGGACGGGCTGGAAGAACACCAAGCCCTACACGCGCCACGACGTCGTCGTGATCGATCTGGCCCCGGGCATCACCGCGAAGCGCCTGGGGGCACTACTGACACCCCCGCCCGAGGCCGTGGTCCTGCGGGCCTTCGGGGTGGGCAACATCCCCTCCCAGGAACCGGGGCTGACCGACGTCGTCGAGCAGGTGATCGCCGCCGGGACCGCCGTCATCGTCACCTCCCAGTGCCACGAGTCCGAGGTGCTCCTGGGACGCTACGAGTCCGGAGATGCGCTGGCCCGCAGCGGCGCCGTCGGAAGCCGCGATATGACCCTGGAAGCCGCCTACGCCAAGGTGCAGTTCCTGCTCTCACAGGGGCTGCGCGGAGTCGAGTTGGCCCAGTGGATGGGGCGCTCCATCGCCGGCGAGCTGCGCGAGTAGCGCCCCATCACCTCATCAGCAGGTCAATCCCTTCTCGGGCATCGTCCCGTTGAGCAGGTAGGTGTCTACGGCGTTCTTGACGCAGTCGTTGGAGCGTCCGTAGGCGGTGTGGCCGTTACCCTTCCAGGTGAGGAGCTGGCCGGTCTCGAGCTGCTGGGCCAGCGCCTCGGACCAGGCGTAGGGGGTCGCCGGATCGCCGGTGGTGCCCACCACCAGGATCGGCGCGGCGCCAGAGGCCGTGATCTTCTCGCGCTTGCGGCTCGACTCGTGGCCCCAGCCCTGGCAGTAGGCGTCGGGGTAGAGCAGCTGAGCGCTGAAGGTGGGGGAGGCCTCTTTGACGGCGGCGGCGTTCTGCTCCCAGGAGGTGTTGTCTCCCTGGACCGGGAAGTCCAGGCAGTTGACCGCCATGAGGGCCTCGGCACTGTTGCCGGAGTAGCTGCCGTCGTCCTGCCGAGAAGCGACGGCGTCGGCGATCGTCAGCAGCATACTTCCGTCCGGGTTGCCCGCGTTGCCCATCGCCTGCGTCAGAGCCAGGTTGAGGGTCGGCCACAGGCTGGTCTGATACATCGACCCCAAGACTCCGTAAAGGGCCAGATCGTAGGTCAGCGGCCGATTGTCATCGGAGGTCGGGATCGGCGCCGTCTTGGTGGACTCCAGGAACTCCCGGATCTGGGAGACGCCGGAGTCGACATCCCCACTCAGGGGGCAGCCCAACTTGGCGCTCTGGCAGTTCTCCACGTAGGCCCGTAGCGAGGCCTCGAAGCCCTTGGCCTGCCCCAGGCTCATATCCTCGGCGCTCAGGGAGGGGTCGACGGCTCCGTCGAGGACCAGGCGACCGGTGTTGGACGGGAAGAGCTCGGCGTAGGTCGCTCCCAGGTAGGTGCCGTAGGAGAAGCCCAGGTAGGTAAGCACCTGCTGCCCATCGACCGCGCGCAGGATGTCGAGGTCCCGAGCAGCGCTGATGGTATCGATATGGTCCAGAAGCCCCGGCGTACTGGTCTTCGACTCGCAGGCCGAGTTCATCTGCTGAGCCCGCTCCACGGTGGCGGAGGCCGACGGCGTCGCCGGGTCATTCGCACCGGCTCGCTCGGCGTCGAGCTCGGCATCGGTCAGGCAGTCGATCGCCGTCGAAGCGCCCACGCCGCGGGGGTCGAAGCCGACGACGTCGTAGGAGCCGACCAGGTTCTTGGAGAAGTAGGAGCCGGCACTCTCGACCAGCTCAATGCCCGAACCTCCCGGCCCGCCCGGGTTAATGAACAAGGACCCGACCGAGTCCCCGCTCGCGGCCCGCTTCTTCATCGCGATCTCGATCGTCTCGCCACCGGGGTTGTTGTAGTCCAGCGGCACCTTGACCTTGGCGCACGTGAAGTCGGTCTTCTCCCCTGACTTCGCCTCGCCCATGCCCTTCTTGGCGCAGGCGTACCAGGAAACCTTCTGGTTGTAGAAGTTCTCCAGCCCGGCCGGGATCGTGGCTGAGGCCGATGCCGTGGCCGGCGAGGCGGTGATCTCCGGATCGTCCTGGCAGGCAGTCAGACCGGTGCACACCATGAGCGCGGCGATCACCGCGACGAAGCGTTTGGTGCGAGGCCGGGGAGAAGTCTCAGTAGTCACGGGGTGCACCCTATGACGCTCAGCCATCGGACTCCTCCTCCTTGAGACGGAATGGGCAGAAGTCCCCATCACACCGCCCCAACACCGTGAGGGCCGGCATCACTCGTCGCCTTTGCAGGTCGTACCCGGTTCGGGCATCGTCCCGTTGATGAGGTAGCCATCGACCGCACGCTGGATACAGGCACCGGATCGTCCGTAGGCGGTGTGACCGTTGCCCTCCCAGGTGAGGAGCCGGCCGCTCTCGAGCTGCTGGGCCATGGCCTGGGACCAGGCGTAGGGGGTCGCCGGATCGCCGGTGGTGCCCACCACCAGGATGGGTGCTGCCCCCTTGGCGTGGATGGGTGCGGGCTTGCGGGTCCCGTTATGTCCCCAGGCCTGGCAGCGCACATCCTGGTTGCTCAAGGAGGCCCCGAAGGTCGGGGAGTCCTGGATGTTCTGGCGGTACTCCTTCTCCCAGCTGGCCATGTCGCCCTGGACGGGGATGTCGAGGCAGTTGACGGCGTAGAACGTCGGTGCGCTGGTACCGGTCGTCACCGGCCCGTAGAGCGTCTGGAAGTAAGAACCGTCCTGTTGGGTGATGGCCTGGTCGAGCGCGTAGGTCAGGAAGCTCCAGTACTCCGAGGAGTACATGAGGCGACGGACGACGACGCGGATCTTGCTGCCGTCCACGGTGGCGTTCGGGTCGGAGGTCTTCAGCGGCGTCTGGTCGGCCGCGGAGATGAGGTCGCGGATCTGCTGGACCCCGGAGTCGGTGTCACCGGTGAGCGGGCAGTTCTGGCCCGCCTGGCCGGCCTGGCACTGCTCAACATAGGTGCGCAGCGATCTCTCGAAGCCCTTGGCCTGGCCGGAGCCTCGATCTCCCAGGGAGAGGCTGGGATCGACGGCTCCGTCGAGGACCATGCGGCCGGTGTTGGACGGGAAGAGCTCGGCGTAGTGGGCGCCCAGGTAGGTGCCGTAGGAGAACCCGGCGTAGTCGAGCTTCTCATTGCCGGACAGGGCCCGCAGAACATCAAGGTCGCGGGCCACCGTGATCGTGTCCACATGGTCCAGGAGCCCGGCCGGTTTGGTACTGGCGGCGCACTGGGCCTCTTCCTGCTTGAAGTCCTTGGTGATCTCGTCGACCAGTGTCTGGAAGCTGATGTTGCCCACGGCCGCGCCGTCGGCGGCGGGGTCCTGGGCGTCATGGAAGGGGGTGGGGTCGGCACCGGCGGCGTCGGCTGCGATGGAGCCGGGGAGCGGATCGTCGACTCCCATCGCCCCCTGAGCGGCTTCGCCGGGCAGTGCTCCGCCGACGACGTCGCAGGTGATCGGGGTGGAGGATCCGACGCCGCGGGGGTCGAAGCCGATGATGTCGTAGGCCTGGTTGAGAGCCGGGGAGAACTGCCTCTCGCTGTTCTCCGCCAGCCCCACCCCGGATTCGCCCGGGCCGCCCGGGTTGATGAACAGGCTGCCCCGATGGATCGAACCGGTGGCCACATGCTTCTTCATGGCAATCTCAATGGTCTGACCATCGGGCTGGGAGTAATCCAACGGCACCTTCACCTTGGCGCACTTGAAGGCCGTCGCCTCCGCAGACTTCTCCATCCCACCGGTGGCACCGCAGTCGTACCACTCCACCGTCTGACCGTAGAAAGACTCCAACCCCTTGGGAACCGCAGCCTTCACAGCCACAGCCGGAGCCGCCGGCACCGCGACAGCAGGAACCGCACCGGCCCCCACCCCCAAACACACACCGGACACAGCAGCCAGCACCCCAGCAGCCAATCGACGACGCCCGGGCATGATGCGGTTCTGGGCACGACGGTGTTTCACATATATTTTCATAATCGTATATTACAAAATGACAACACCGCGTGGGCGCAGTTTGTTACTGCCGCCGAAGAGGCCCCCGGTCGTACCGGCCCGTGGATCGACTACGTCTCATCCCGACAGACCCGTCCCGGCGATGGAAGCTCGCCGGTGAGCAGGTAGGTGTCCACTAGCTGTGTGCACGCGGCCGCGCGACCGTAAGCGACGTGCCCATTGCCCTCCCGGGTGAGCAGTCGACCGGTATCGAGCTGATCGGCCAGGGATCTGGCCCATTCATATGGCGTCACCGGGTCACCGGTGGAGCCCACCACCAGGATGGGCGCCGCCCCCTTGGCGTGGATGGGCGCGGGTTCACGGGTCCCGTTGTGCCCCCATGCCTGGCAGCCAAGATCAACAATCGCCGTCATCCCACCGAAAGTGGGGGCATCATGTTTGATTTCCTGATGCCGCGCCGACCAAACGGCCATGTCGCCGTCGACCGGGTAGTCCAGACAGGTGATGGCCTGGCGGACGGCGGCAGTGTTGACGACGTCGGCCACGGTCTGCTCCGTTATCTGTCGGAAGAGTGAACCGCTGTGCCGGTTGATGGCCTCATCCAAGGAAGAGGTGAGGCTGCCCCAGGTCTGTTCGTCGCCGTACAGGCTGTACATGACCGCGGCTCGGATCTCGGTTCCAGTCACCGGGCGGTTCGGCTCGGAGGACGGCAGGGGCGACTGATTGGCGGAAGCAATGAGATCCCTGACCTGCTGCGACCCGGCCTCGGTACCACCGGTCAGCGGGCACCCCTGACCCGCCTGACACCAGCCGACATAGGTTTGCAGTGCGCGTTCCAGCCCCTTGGTCGCCCCTGCTTGCCGTTCATACAGGGAAATGCTGGGATCGAGGGCGCCATCGAGAACCATGCGGCCGGTGTTGGACGGGAAGAGCTCGGCGTAGTGGGCGCCCAGATAGGTGCCGTAGGAGATACCCAGGTAGTCGAGTTTCTCGTTACCGGATAGGGCCCGCAGAACATCGAGGTCGCGGGCCACCGTGATCGTGTCCACGTGGTCCAGGAGCCCGACCGGCTTGGTACTGGCGGCGCAATCCGCCTCCATCTGGCTGAAGCTCGTCGTGACCTGGGGCGCCAGCTCCTCGAATGCGACATCACCCGACGCCTGGTCGGCGCCACCAGCAGGATCCGTGCCATTGGCCGTGGCGCAGGTGATCGGGGTGGAGGATCCGACGCCGCGGGGGTCGAAACCGATGATGTCGTAGGAGCCCTGCACACCGGCGAAGCCCGTCTCCGCAGCGGCCTCGACGTACTGGACCCCGGACCCACCCGGGCCGCCCGGGTTGATGAACAGGCTGCCCCGATGGATCGAACCGGTGGCCACATGCTTCTTCATGGCAATCTCAATGGTCTGACCATCGGGCTGGGAGTAATCCAACGGCACCTTCACCTTGGCGCACTTGAAGGCCGTCGCCTCCGCAGACTTCTCCATCCCACCGGTGGCACCGCAGTCGTACCACTCCACCGTCTGACCGTAGAAAGACTCCAACCCCTTGGGAACCGCAGCCTTCACAGCCACAGCCGGAGCCGCCGGCACCGCGACAGCAGGAACCGCACCGGCCCCCACCCCAAA
>NZ_JH470357.1:100986-102697 GCF_000239715.1 Actinomyces sp. oral taxon 849 str. F0330
GTAGGAGCCCTGCACACCGGCGAAGCCCGTCTCCGCAGCGGCCTCGACGTACTGGACCCCGGACCCACCCGGGCCGCCCGGGTTGATGAACAGGCTGCCCCGATGGATCGAACCGGTGGCCACATGCTTCTTCATGGCAATCTCAATGGTCTGACCATCGGGCTGGGAGTAATCCAACGGCACCTTCACCTTGGCGCACTTGAAGGCCGTCGCCTCCGCAGACTTCTCCATCCCACCGGTGGCACCGCAGTCGTACCACTCCACCGTCTGACCGTAGAAAGACTCCAACCCCTTGGGAACCGCAGCCTTCACAGCCACAGCCGGAGCCGCCGGCACCGCGACAGCAGGAACCGCACCGGCCCCCACCCCCAAACACACACCGGACACAGCAGCCAGCACCCCAGCAGCCAATCGACGACGCCCGGCACCCCGAGCGCTTTCGGCTCGCCCGGTCCTGTTCATCACCGCAGAATTGACATCATTTCGACGATTCCGCTGTCTTATTCTCATTTCCATAGGCGGCATCATATGAACCAACCGACAGGTGCACGATCCGCCTCAGGGATGAGACGGACCGTTGTCCTCTCCCTCGCCGAGCCTATTGCCCTCGGGGTTGTCAGGACTTACCAGGCCCCAGGACGCGGCCCAGATCCATATCCGATCGAGCTCGACTTCCATGAGCTGGTGCGCCCTGGCCTCGGTGGCCGCCCGGGTGATCATCCCTCCCAGTTCCACCACGTCGCCGTTGCTGCGCACCTTCGCGTAGACACTCGGAGCCCCGCTGCTGACATGGCGGCGAATGGAGTGGGCGTACCGGCCGACGACGAAGTCGCTTCGGGAGTCGGGCCAGGCGATGTCGTAGGAACGCAGTGCCGTCCGACTGTGGATGCCGGAGCGGTCGAAGACCGTCCGCGGCCGCAGAGTCAGGTACCCCATGAGGAAGCAGAGTGTCGACGCAATCGCGCAGATGAGCACCTCCCGGTAGAGCCCGTACCTCATGATCGCCAACCCGATGACCAGCCCCAGGAAGCCAAAGACAATGAGCCCCCAGGCGATGACCTGCTCCTGCGGGCTCGACCGGCGGACGATCGGCTGAAACCGCGGGGTGGCAGGATTGCCATCCCCGAAGTGCGTTGCCGTCATACAACGCCCCTTTCACATCTCATGGCAACTGCCTTGGCGTCGACTCGGCCTGGGGCCGCAGCTGGACCATGAGGGCCTCGACGGCCAGCAGAGGGGCGGCGTTGGAGCGCAGGCGGCCACGGCACTCCTCGATGGCGCTGATACGGGCCAGGGACTGCTCGGGGCTCGTCGTGCGGGCTGCCTGGTCGATGGCCTCGGCCAGGTCGAGGTTGACGCGCTCGACGCCGCTGCCCATCTGGGTGGTAAGCACGTCGCGGTAAAAGGACAGCAGGTCGATCATGGCCCGGTCCAGGACGTCGGTGCGGGCGCGCTTGGCGCGGCGCTTCTGGTCCTCCTCGAGCTGGCGGATCTGGGCGCGCAGGGCAGCGGGGATCTTCCCATCGCTCTCCAGACCGAGTGCGCGGGTCAGCTCGGCCTTCTCGCGGGCGTCGCGCTCGGCGGTGGCCTCCTTGGCCTCGGACTCGGCGGCCTCCACCAGGGAGGCGGCGGCCAGGACGGCGTCGCCGACGCTGCGCAGCGAGACCGGGGCGAGCAGGAGGCGTCGGCGCCGCTCCCAGGCGTCGGCGTC
>NZ_JH470357.1:103327-128197 GCF_000239715.1 Actinomyces sp. oral taxon 849 str. F0330
TCCAGGCCGACGAGGACCCCCTGGTGGGCGCCGCCGCGCTCGTGTCTCACGCCGTGGCGGCGCACGGCCGTGGCGGCGGCCTCGATGACGTCGTCGGCCACCTGGTCGACAGGACGGTCGGCGTCGATGACGACGAAGCGCTCCGGCTCGGCTGCGGCCAGGGTGAGGAACTGCTGGCGCAGGGCGGTGCGGAAGGCGTCTCCCTCCTGCTCGAGGCGGTCCTTGGTGCCGCGGCCGTTGGCGCGCCGCTCGGCCAGGTCGGGGTCGCCGTCGAGCAGAATGGTCAGGTCCGGCAGGAGGCCCTCGGTGGCCCATAGGGATAGGTTGCGGACCTCGTCGGGGCCCAGTGCGCGGGCCGTCCCCTGGTAGGCGACCGAGGAGTCGAGGTAACGGTCGGCCAGGACGACGGCTCCGCGCTCGAGGGCGGGCCTCACCCGGGTGGCGATGTGGTGGGCGCGATCGGCGGCGTACAGGAGGGCCTCGGCGCGCGGGGCGACGTGCCCGCCGTGAAGGAGGAGGCGCCGGATCTCGAGGCCGAGGTCCGTGCCGCCCGGCTCACGGGTGAGGATGTGGTCGACGTCGGCAGCGGCCAGGAGGTCGGCGAGGATGCGGATCTGCGTCGTCTTGCCGACGCCGTCGCCTCCTTCGAAGGAGATGAATAGACCGGGGTGGGCCGTGGCGGGGGGCGGCTGAGTCACCCGACCAGCGTAGCGGCCGTGCGGCCCGCCGGGCTCAAGAGCCAGGCGGGCCACCGGATGAAGCGGGCGTAGTCAGTCTCAGTCAGATCTCCCGAGCGGTCTCGGTCAGCTGCTCTTAGCGCCCTGCTGGCGGGTCTCAGTGTTGTGGCCGAAGTCCTCCACTTTCGGAGTGTTGCCGGCCCAGACCACCTCCACGTTAGTTCCCTTGATGACGACGCGGTCAACGTCCTTGACGTAGACGGTGACATTGCCGCCGGAAATAGTCAGCAGGCCGACGTAGTCGGCGAAGACCCTCGCGTTGCTCGCGGAGACACTGAGACTCTCCACGTCCCCCTCGATGCGGACATCGTCATTCCCCTTGTCCAAGAGCATGGTCGGTGTCGCCGAGATGGTCCGGTCGACGCTCTCGAGGTCGCTCAGCCACTCACTGTCGGTGATGGTCACCTGAGCGCCGGGGCGATCACCGGTCGCGGGCTGGGCACCGGTTCCGGGGACGCTGGCGCCGGCCGAGGCAGCCGGCGCGGACTGCTCCTGGGTACTCGGGGCGGGCGCCTGCGTTTGGGGGGCTTGGGAGCCCTCCGTCGCTGTCGGGGGCTGGGACGTTGCCGCGGGCTTCTCGGGTGAGGAGGGCTCCTGAGCGGCCGTGGTGGCGGCACCCTGGTCGGCGCCGCCGATGGAGACGGAGCAGGCGCTGACACCGGCCAGTGACAGGGTCACGAGGATGACGGCGGCTGCACGGCGGGGGTTGAGGGGACGAGTGGTCGGGGACATGGTTCTCTCCGGTGTTGAGTGGTGGGGGCTGGTGGGCAGTGGCTCGGCACGGCCGGATTGTCAGAGAGCTCAGTCAGAGGTCTCAGAAGGTCGGCACGAAGATCTCGACGCGACGGTTGAGGCGGCGCCCTGCCGGATTGTCAGAGCCGTCGGAGTTTTCGTTGGGGGCCACGGGCCGGGTCTCCCCGTACCCAACGGACTCGATCGTGGCGGTGACACCGTTGGAAGTGAGTGCGTCAGTGACCGCCTTGGCCCGCTGCTCGGAGAGGGTCTGGTTGGAGGCGTCGTCGGAGATGGAGTCGGTGTGCCCCTGAACCTGGACCTTGGGAGCCTTGGAGTCCTTGAGCACGGTGGCCAGGTTGCTCAAGGTGGTCGAGGCCTCGGAGCGCAGGCCGGATGAGCCGAAGTCGAACAGGACGCTGTCCTCCAGGGTGATGACCGTGCCGCAGGACTGCACCGGCTTGGCGGCGTCGATGGAGGGGAAGGTGCCGACCTTGCCGGCCTTGGGGACGGGCTTGGCCGAGACCGTGGCGCCGTCGACGGTGGCGCTGCCCGTGCCGTCGTTGACAATGGAGACCTTGTCATCACTGTAGGTTCCCGACCCGTCACCATTGTTGACGATGGAGACCTTGCCGTGGCTGTAGGTTCCCGAGCCATCACCATTGATGACGATGGACTCCCCCGTGGCGGAGTCGGTGTAGGTTCCCGACCCATCCCCGTTGACGACGACGGAAAGGTGGTCATCGGTGTAGGTTCCCGACCCGTCCCCGTTGACGACGATGGAGACCTTGCCATCGCTATAGGTTCCCGACCCGTCCCCGTTATTGACGATGGAGACCTTGCCATCGCTGTAAGTTCCCGACCCGTCACCATTGTTGGTGACCGAGGTCGCTCCTGAGCTCGTGCTCATGGAACCGTCGCCGCCGAGGACCGTGGAGCCGGAGACGAGCGAGCCGCTCGCGTCGCAGCGGGCGGGCCTGACGGTGACGCCGGGCTGGGAGGTGATAGTGCGGGTGAGGTCCGGGGTGAAGGCGCCGGTGGACTGGGTGAGCAGGCTGAGATCGGGCAGCTCGAACATAGGGATCGGGGGGATCTGGCCGGGCTCGTAACCGGCCACCGCCTTACCCGTGGCTGCGGCCGTTCCCGTCGCCCGGGCGGAGGAGGTGCCCTTGGCGCTTCCCGCGGCGCTGCCGGAGTCCGAGCTCGTCTGAGCCTCCTGGCTCTGGGGCTGCGACGAGGAGTCCCCTCCGATGGTCAGGGAGCAGCCGCTCAGCGCGAGAGCGGTGACGAGGGCGAGGGAGGGCAGGGAGATGAGTGCTTTGGTCATGAACAGAACGTTACCGGCGCGTTGTCGCCGCCCGGTCCCCGCCCTGTCGCAGTCCTGCGACAGGGCCTCGTCCAGTCGGCCGGGCCTTGCGCAGCCCCTTACCGCAGCCGCCGGGCGGGCGGAGGCTCTCAAGCCGCACTCTTCGGTCCGGCCACGGGCAGGCTCAGCCACACCCGAGTCCCCACGCCCTCGCGGGAAGCCATGCGCACACTGCCACCGTGGCGGCGCACGATCGTCGCCACGAGCGCCAATCCGAGTCCCGAGCCCGGCAGCCCCCGAGCATTGCCGGCGCGCGCCAGCTCGCTCCACACCGCCGGCAGGTCGGCCTGCGGCACCCCGATCCCGGTGTCGGCCACCTCGATGGTGATGGTGCCGGACTCCTCCCGGCCGCGCACCTCCACAGTCCCGCCCGGGCCGGTGTACTTCGAGGCGTTCGAGATGACGTTGTAGATGGCCGAGTACAGCAGGTCGCCGTCGCCGCACACATGCGAAAGCGGCCACGGCACCTGAGGCAGATCCAGGCGAATTCGGGGCGCCCCCTCACGGGCGGCGCCCTCCTCGCTGACCGCTTGGGCGGCGTCTTGGACCGTCTCGGCGATATCGACGTCCTCCAATGCCAATGCGGCCGTCTCCAAGTCGGCCAGCTTGCGCAGATCCGTCACCAGGCGGCCCATCCGGCGGGCCTGAGCGTCGACGACATCAACTCGGGTCTGCCACTCCCGGGGGTGGGCCTGCGGCAGGTCGGCGACGGCGGCGCGCACCGCCGTCAGCGGGTTCTTCAGCTCGTGGTCCAACCGGCGCAGGAACTGCTGGTGACGAGCCCAGGCCTCCCGCTGGGCCTCGCGGCGGGCCCTCTCGACCGCCCGCTTCTCCCGGCGTCGTCCCACGGCGATGAGCAGCGCCAGCAGCACCAGCACAGCGCCGGCCTCCGCTACAACGAGCGGCACAGTCGTCGTGATGAACAGAGGAGCCAGACCGTAGACGGCGTAAGCGAGGGCCGCCACACCGATGATGACGAGGATCGCGAGCGCCCACCCGATCCACGCCCTGCCGGAGGAGCTCTCCGTCCCGGAGGCCGGATCGACCGGGGCCGCCTCGGGGGTGGGACCGGAGGGCGGCTCCACGACTCGGCCAGCCCCCATCGTCAACCGCCCTATCGTTGACTGGGTGATCGTAGGCTGAGCGGCCGGTGGCTGGACGGCCGTCGGTTGGGCCGTCGGCGGAGGAACCGGCGACCGCTGGGCAGGGGGATGCGGCGCGTCCACCAGGGGCCGGCCGATCTCGACGGTCCGGGGTCCACCGAGGTCCACCGTCGGAGGCAGGTACTTGGTGCGGCCGTCCTGAGGGGGAGCCTGAGGCGGAACCGACGGCGGCATGCCGGGCGCCGGCGGCCCCGATGGCGCCTGGCTCATGCCCGGACCCCGGCTCGGAAGCGGTAGCCGACGGAGGGGACCGTCTCGATGTAGACGGGGTTGGCGGCGGCGTCGCCCAGAGCCTGGCGAATCTCGCGGATGCGGTGGTCGACAGCGCGCGTGGAGGTGGCGAAGTCGATGCCCCACAAGGAAGCCAGCAGGTCATCACGCGTATGGAGCTCACCGGGGTGGCTCATGAGGTAGTCCAGGAGCACGGTGGCCTTCGGGGTGAGAGCCACCTCGCGCCCGGCCAGGGTGACCCGCCGCGAGGTCCGTTCCAGGACCAGGTCGCCCGCCACCAGTCTCGGGGCCGAGGTCAGCGGCTGGGCCATCCCCCGGGTACGGCGCAGAACGGCGCGGATCCGGGAAGCCAGCTCGGCGGGATCGAAGGGCTTGGACAGGTAGTCGTCGGCACCGTCATCGAGGGCCGAGACCCGCTCGTAGGAGGCGTTGACCTGGGTGAGCAGGATGATGGGGGTCCAGGCCCCGCCGGCCCTCACCCGCCGCACCAGCTCACGACCATCCATCCTGGGCATGAGGACGTCGGTGACGATGATGTCCACCTGGTAGGAGGCCAGGAGGTCCAACGCCTCCATCCCGTCCGAGGCGAGCAGGACCCGGTGCCCGCTGCGCTCCAGGTAGGGGCCCAGCGAACGGCGGATGGGGGCCTCGTCGTCGACGAGCAGGACGGTGGCGGACGGGGCCGGAGCAGCGGGCTGGGTCACGGCAGGCTCACTGGGAGAGCTTCCCGGTGGTGTTGTTGGCACCGGTGTCCTGGATCGTCGGGTCGTCGCCCAGCCAGTGGACGGTGACGCCCGAGCCCATGATGTTGAGGTGGTCGATATCACGGGCGTAGACGGTGACGTTGGAGCCCTGGACGGTGAGGGTGTCGACGTCCTCAGCGGCGATCTTGACGTCGGAGCCCTGGACCGTGAGCGTGTCGAGGTCGCCGACCAGGTTGAGCGTCGTTCCGGATCCCTGGACGGCGTAGGAGCCGGAGACCTCCGTACGTTGCCCCTTGCTCTGAATGTCCTTCCAGGTGGCGTCCGTGATGGGGGCGTCGTCGCCATCCTTGTCATCGTCCTTGTCATTGTCCTTGCCGTCGGAGCCGGCCGAGGAGTTCGCAGACCCGCTCGAAGAGGACTGGGAGTCCGTCTTCGCCGAGCCCTGGGAGTCGGCGCCCTTGGTTTCACTCTGCTCGTTCTGCCCGGCCTGGGTCGCGGCCGACGAGGCGGAGTCGCCCGAGCCAGAGCCGTTGATGGACAGCGAACAGGCACCCAGGCTCAGGGACAGGGCCAGGGCGGCGGTACCGGCAAGAACGATCTTGGGCAGACGCATAACGGGTTCCTCTCAGGAATCACATGGGGAGTTTTACGCGAAATACAATACCGGCCAGTTGTCCCCTCCCCGTCGCCGATCTGTCGCAGAACTGCGACCGGTGCCGCGATGATGCTCACGGAACAAAAACACCGCCGCACGGCCGCCCGTACTTGCGCCGAGGATCTCTCCCCTTCCCCGCCGAGCCGGAGGGGAAGGGCTGGACCGTCCATCCGAAGGCGCGGCCGCCGTCCGGCTACGACTCCTTCGAGGCGGCTGTCTTGCGCGTCGTAGTCTTGGTCGCGGTCTTCGCCGCCGTCTTCTTGGTGGCGGTCTTCTTCGCCACCGTCTTCTTGGTCGTGGTCTTCTTGGCTGCGGTCTTACGGGTGGTGCGCTTCTTGGTGGGTCCCTTGGCGCGCTTCTCCGCGAGCAGCTCGAAGGCCCGCTCGGGCGTGACGGTGGCCGGGTCGTCGCCGCGGCGCAGGGTCACATTGATCTCGCCGTCGGTGAAGTAGGGGCCGAAGCGGCCGTCCTTGATGACCACCGGCTTGCCGGTGGCCGGGTCCTCGCCGAGCTCTCGCAACGGCCCTCGGGCGGCGGACTGCCCCCGGCGCCGTTTGGGCTGGGCGAAGAGCTCCAGGGCCTGCTCCAAGGTGACGGTGAAGATCTGCTCCTCGGTCTCCAAAGAGCGCGAGTCCGTGTCCTTCTTGAGGTAGGGGCCGTAGCGGCCGTTCTGGGCGGTGATGTCCGCGCCCGACTCCGGGTCCTGCCCGACGACGCGCGGCAGGCTCAGCAGGTCCAGTGCCTGTTCCAGGGTCACGGTGGACAGGTCCATGGAGCGCAGGAGGCTGGCCGTACGGGGCTTGGGCCCGGCAGCCTTCTTCGTCGTCTTCTTAGTCTTGGCGGGCTTCGCGGTCGCCTTGACCGCTTCCCCGTCCATGCCGGCCGCGGCGGCCTGGACGGCCTCAGTCGTTTCCTCAGGCTCGGGCAGGACCTCGGTGACGTAGGGGCCGTAGCGGCCGTCCTTGGCGATGATGACGTGACCGCTGACCGGGTCGACGCCCAGCTCACGGCCGTCGTCGGCGGCGCGCGCGAAGAGCTCGCGGGCCTTGTCCACAGTCAGCTCATCGGGGGCGACGTCGGCCGGGACGTTGGCACGCTTGCCCTCGCCGTCCTCCAGGTAAGGGCCGTAGCGTCCCACGCGCAGGGTGATGCCCTCGCCGATCTCAATGGAGTTGACGGCGCGGGCGTCGATCTCGCCGAGGTTGTCCACCAGCCCCTTGAGCCCCTGGGCGCGCAGCTCGGCGGCGGAGGCGGCGGCCGCGTCGAGCTCGCCACTGGCCGCTGCCTGGGCGATCTCCTGGGCGACGGCGTCGGAGGCGCCCTGCCCGTTGTAGAAGCGCCGCAGCCAGGCCACGCGATCCTCCTCGCCGGCGGCGATCCGATCCAGGTCGCGTTCCATGGAGGCGGTGAAGTCGTAGTCAACGAGCTCGGTGAAGTTCTCCTCCAACAGACGGGTGACGGCAAAGGCGAGCCAGGTCGGCACCAAGGCCTGGCCGCGGTGGTCGACGTAGCCACGGTCGGAGATCGTGGACATGGTGGCCGCATAGGTCGAGGGGCGGCCGATCTCGCGTTCCTCGAGGGCCTTGACCAGGGAGGCCTCGGTGTAACGCGGCGGAGGCGTCGTCTCGTGGCCCGAGGCCTCGGCAGTCAGGGCGGCCAGCTCCTGACCGGTGATCATCGCGGGCAGGCGCACGTCCTTGGCATCCTTCGCACTCGCACCGGAGTCGTCCTGGTAACGCTCGGCGTCGCGGCCTTCCTCGTAGGCGGCCAGGAAGCCGCGGAAAGTGATGACGGTCCCCGATGCCGTCAGACCCGCAGTGGAGAAGGTGGGGCCGGAATCGCGCGACTCGCCGGCCGCCGGGGTCAGGGGCACCTCGACGGTCACGGTAGCGGTCGAGCCGACGGCGTCGGCCATCTGGGAGGCCACAGTCCGCTTCCAGATGAGCTCGTAGAGGCGGAACTGCGCCCCGGTCAGCTCGCCGGAGACCTGGGCCGGGGTGCGGAAGTGATCGCCGGCGGGACGGATCGCCTCATGGGCCTCCTGGGCGCCCTTGGCCTTCGAGGCGTAGACGCGGGGGCGCTCGGGGACGTATTCGGTCCCGTAGAGCTCGGCCACCTGGGAGCGGGCCGCAGCCACGGCCTGGCCGGACAGGACCGTGGAGTCGGTGCGCATGTAGGTGATGAAGCCGTTCTCGTAGAGGCCCTGCGCCACGCGCATAGTCTCGCGCGGGTTCATGCGCAGCTTGCGGGAGGCCTCCTGCTGGAGGGTGGAGGTGGTAAAGGGCGCGGCCGGGCGGCGCCGGTAGGGCTTGTCCTCGACGCCGGCCACCCGCGGCTCACCCCGACCGACGGCCTCGGCAACGGCGGTGGCCCCCACCTGGTGGAGGTGGACGGCGGAGGCCTTGACGGCTGCCGGGCGCAGCTCGCCGGCGTCGTTGAAATCGCGGCCGGTGGCCACGCGCCGCCCATCGAGGGTGACCAGCCGGGCGGTGAAGGAGGCGTCCTGGCGGGCGGTGAGGTCCACCGGGGACAGGACGGTGGAGAAGGTGGCCTCCACTCCCCAGTAGGAGGCCGGGCGGAAGGCCATGCGCTCGCGCTCGCGCTCGACGACGAGACGGGTAGCCACCGACTGGACGCGCCCGGCGGATAGGCCCGCGCGGACCTTGCGCCACAGCACCGGGCTGACCTCGTAGCCCACGAGGCGGTCCAGGATGCGGCGGGTCTCCTGGGCGTCGACGAGGTGGATGTCCAGGTCACGCGTATTGTCCAGGGCCCGGGTGACGGCCTCTCGGGTGATCTCGGTGAAGACCATGCGGCGCACGGGCACCTTGGGCTTGAGGACCTGCTGGAGGTGCCAGGCGATGGCCTCGCCCTCGCGGTCGTCGTCGGTGGCCAGGTAGAGCTCGTCGGCGCCCTTGAGGGCCTTCTTGAGCTGGGCGACCGTCTTCTTCTTGTCAGGGTTGACGACGTAGTAGGGGGTGAAGTCGTCCTCGATGTCGACCGCGAACTTCCCGTAGGGCCCCTTCTTCATGGTGGCGGGCAGTTCGGAGGGCTGCGGCAGGTCGCGGATGTGCCCCACGGAGGCCTCGACGTCGAACTCCGGACCGAGGTAGCCGGCGATGGAGCGCACCTTGTTGGGGGACTCCACGATGACGAGCTTGGTGGACACGTAAAGCCTTCCTCACGGACGGTGCGCGGCTGGCCGCGCCTGGCGGGTGTGCGGGTGGTTCCGACGTCGGCCGGACCGGACGATCCGGGCGCTCTCGGCTCCCGACGAGGGTATGCGGGCAGGGAGACGGCTCGCGCCGACCCTCAGCCGACTGTAACGCACCACCCATCTTTTCCCACCGGGCAGTGTACGGAAAACGACTTTCGTCTCAGAGATCGTCTCCGGGCGTCGGCGGCGACCACCCGGCGGCCGCTCGGGGCACGGGGCCTCAAACGAGCTCGGTCAGGGCGCTGCGCACGGCGGCCAGGCGCTGGGCCGCGGTGTTCTCGTCGTAGGGCAGATGTAGGCCGCGGCACTCGGCGGCCAGCTCGGCCAGTGAGCGGACCTCCGGGAAGCCCCGTGAGGTCAGTTGGGCGACCTCGTCGACGATCGGCGAGCCCGACGATCCGGCGCCCCCGCCGCGCAGGTCAACCCACTGGCCCAGGCGCCGGGCCGCACGGTCCAGGCTGGAGGTCACCGTGTGGAGGGCGTCGTTGAGCTGGGCGACCTGGGTGCTTACGGCCCGTAGCACGGGGCCCAGTCCGCGGAAGCCGGACTCGAGCGCCTCGCACAGGTCGGTCAGGGAGTGCACGGCGTCCACCTCGCTGCCATCGAGGATGGACTGGGCGAAGCGTCCCACCATGAGGGTGAGCAGGCGCATGAGGGCAACGGAGAAGCGCAGTTCGGTAACCGACTGGTGCAGAATCTGCAGACGCGAGGGCAGTCCGGTCAGCTCGGCACCGGCGGCGCCGGTGAGCTCGGAGATGCGCTCGGCGAGCATCTGCGCCTTGGTCTGAGTGCCGTTGCCGGTGTCATGGGAAACCAGCTGGCCGATGCGCCCCACCCGCGTCTCCACGGCCCGGGCGGAACCGTGGGTGGCCTCCATGGTAGTGATGAGGCGCAGGTACTCGTCGAGCTCGAAAACCAGGGCGTTGGTGTCCTTCTCCATGGCGGCCACCGTGTTGAGAATGCGGGCCACCGCGCCCAGACTCTCGGGGGCGGCCGCCGGGACGCGCACCCCGGAGTCGACCAGGGAGGCCACCTCGCGCGGCAGGGTCGTCAGCGTCATCTCGTGCAGGGAGGAGAATCCCAGAGTCGTCAGCTCCGCGGCCAGCTCGCGACCGCCGAACTCCCCGAGCTGGTGGCGCGAGGCGCCCCGGGACTGAAGGTCGCGCTCCTTGGCGCGTACCCGCCGATAGGCCTCCTCGACCTTGCCCCGGGTCACTGCGTCCATCGGCTTGATCCGTACCGACAGGTAGCCCTGGCGCAGCGGCACGATCGTGGCGAAGACCCGGTAGTCCAGACCGTCCACCGCGCGGTTGGTGATATAGCCGCAGGCGGGGCGCTGGGACTGCAGATCGTCCCAGATCAGGCGGAAGAGACCGGCCGGCATATCCAGGTGCCGAATGATGCTGTGGGGAGCCCCGATGAGCCGCTCACGCGAATAGCGCGACAGCGTATCGAACGTTCTATTGGTGTTCTGGATAACACCTTTCAGATCCGTGGTGGAAAAGAAGATGTCCTGAGGATCGAACAAACGCTCGTACCCGACCTGCGATTCCATGGGTGCTCTCCTTCATGGTAGATGGTTCGCGGGAGCACCTCGTCGAGGACCATTTTCTTGACCCCTCGCACAGTGCCAGAAAAACCCTAATGACACGCACGGGCCCGCGGAAGACTGTTTATGACATTGTCACCAGTAAGTTGGGACCTATCTTGTAGATTCCCACTAACTACTCCCCCAGGCGACTCAACGTCTCGCGAACCGTTGTCACCCGTTTGCGGATAACGGGCTCGTCCAAAGTCACCACGACGCCCCGGGCCTTGGCGGCCAGCTCGGCCAGGGAGCCCGTCTCCGGGAAGCCCTGCTCTCCCACGGCAACGGCCTCACGCAGGGCCGCCTCGGCGTCGACGCCATCGACCAGAGCCCGGACCCCCTCATCCTGCAGGGCGCGGATCCAGCGCTGGAAGGGCCGTTTGACACGATCGAGGTTGCTGACCACGCTGCGCAGGTCGCCCTCCAGACGCTCGGCCAGGTTCGCGGCCTCCTGGCAGGAGGGCACGAGGGACTCCAGGTCGGAGAGCATCGCCTCAGCGAGGTCGCCGATGGCGTCGGTGGACTCACCCTCCTCCCCGTCCAGAACGGCTGCGGCGAAGATGCCCGCCATCAGGGTGTGCAGGCGCATCATGGAACTGCGGAAACGCACCTCCGAGGCCGCCTCGTAAAGGGACACCAGGGAGGAGTTGAGCTGGCGGAGCACCTCGACGGCCTGGGCGCCGCGCTCCTTGACGCGCTCGGAGACGGTGGGAACGGAGGACTCGTCGTCGGGGCTGGTCACCTCCCCCATGAGGGAGCCCACACGATTGGCCCGGTCGATAACCGAGCGCACCCCGCCTGCCCAGGCTCCCAGCCCGTTGATGAGTTCCTGGTACTCGCCCAGCTGATAGATGAGCTCATCGGTGTCCCGCTCGATCGCGGCGACGGCCTGAAGGACGGCGGACATGGGGTTGTCCGATTCCGCACGCGGAGGCACCCTGACCCCCTCGACCACCAGCAGGGCCAGCTCACGCGGGAGCGCAGCACGGGCGAAGTTGTGCAGGTCGCGGTACTGGAGGCCGGCCAGTTCCTCGGCCAACAACGACGCCCCGTGCTCGGCGACCTCCCGGCGCCCGTGCCCCTCCTCGGCGTAGGCGCGCTCGGCCGCCCGCACCCGGGAGTAGATCTCCTTGACGGGCGTGAACATGGCGTGGTTGGTCGGGCGCACGCGCACGGAGAGGTAGCCGTCCGCCAGCGGAGCGATCGTCGCGAAGACCCAGTAGTCCAAGCCGTCCTTGGCCCGGTTGAGCACATAGACGCAGGAGGAGCGCCCCTGCTCCAGCTCGTCCCACATGAGTTTGAAGGCACCGGCGGGCATGTCATCGTGGCGAATGATGTTGTGTGGAGAGCCGATGAGCTCCTCAGCGCTGTAACGGGACAGCGAATCGAACACCCGATTCGTCCTGCGAATGACACCTTTGGTATCCGTCGTCGAGAAGAACAGGTCCTCGGCACCGAAGCGGCGCTCGTTGCCATCGACGTATTCCATGACTCTCCTGCTGTGATAGGGGAAATCGTCCGCCACCGATAAATCGGCCGCGACACGCTGGATGAGGGAGACGGCTGAGATACCACTGAGCCGCTCTCTATGCGACTACGCTACAAAGTAACGTTCTGGTGCATACGGATGTGGGGATCAACAACCGAGACGCACGACCGCATAAGCATGTCACAGCGTTCGCCCCTCCGGGCAACCGTTGGGTCTCAGATCGGTAACACAGTCGAGACACAGGTTGCGCTGTGGTCGAGCACAGCGCCTTCCTGTTGAATAGGCGACGTGACTAACGCCCCCACCGAAAACCTCACCCGTGCTGACGGCTCTCCTCTTCGTGTCCTGGTCGTCGACGACGAGCAGATGCTCGCCGACCTGCTCGCCTCCGCCCTGCGTTACGAAGGCTGGGAGGTCACGACCGCCGGGACCGGGATCGCCGCGGTGCGATCGGCTCAGGAGATCGACCCCGACGTCATCGTTCTGGACATCATGCTGCCCGACTTCGACGGCCTGGAGGTCATGCGCCGGGTGCGCGGCCACAGCCCAAACGTGCCGGTCCTGTTCCTGACGGCCAAGGACGCTGTCGAGGACCGGGTGGCCGGTCTGACCGCCGGCGGAGACGACTACGTCACCAAGCCCTTCTCCCTGGAGGAGGTCGTGGCCCGCCTACGCGCCCTGCTGCGCCGTTCGGGGGCCAGCGAGGAGAAGCCGGCCTCCCTGCTGGAGGTCGGCGACCTGCGCATGGACGAGGACTCCCACGAGGTCTGGCGCGGCCAGGACGAGATCCAGCTGACCGCCACCGAGTTCGAGCTGCTGCGCTACCTCATGCGCAACCCCCGCCGGGTCCTGTCCAAGCCGCAGATCCTGGACCGGGTGTGGAACTACGACTTCGGCGGGCAGGCCAACATCGTCGAGCTCTACATCTCCTACCTGCGCCGCAAGATCGACAAGGGCCGCGAGCCCATGATCCACACGATGCGCGGCGTCGGCTACGTCCTCAAGCCGGCCGCCGGCGCCGACGACCGCGCCTGACGGCCCAGCGATGTCCACGCAGCCGTCCACGCATTCAGGATCGGGAGGCGAGCGGACCGATCGGCGAACCGGTGGCCGCTCGTGGTGGCCCGGTTCCCCCCTCAGACGCCTCCGCAGCCTGCGTACCCGCCTGGTGGTCGGGGTGCTCGGCCTCGTCCTGGTCATGGCGGCGGTCGTGAGCACATTCTCCACGGTGAGCCTGCGCCACACTCTCATGGCCCGCACCGACAGCCAGCTGTCGGCGGCCGCCCAGCGGGCCGCCGACAAGCGCCATGATCTGACCGAGGCCAAGAAGACGCAAGGTCAGAGCTCCCAGGAGGGACAGGGCAACCAGGACGGCCAGGACAGCGGGGATCCGAAACCCGATGGGGCCGACGACGCGGGGGGAAACGGCGACCACGACAAGCAGGGGGTTCCCCCTGGGCTCGACGCCGCGGGGCAGTCCACCGGCACCCTGACCCTCATCGCCCCGGCGGCATCGGGCTCCGGTAACGAGGCGGCCGCCTACATCGACAAGAACGGCCACTACGCCTCCATCTCCAAGGAGGACTGCCGGCTTCTAATGTCCGAGGCCACCAGTGACCATCCCGTCACCGTCGACCTGCACCACCTGGGCAGCTACCGAGTCCTGGCCACCCGGGACGAGATCTCGGGGAACACCGTCATCACCGGCCTCTCCCTGGAGGGGGACGAGGCGCTCATCCGCTCCCAGCTGCTCATCGAACTGGCGGTGGCGCTGGTGGGGGCCCTCGTGGTGGCCCTGGCTGGACGGGCCATGGTGCGTTCCTCGCTCGCCCCGCTGGAGCGGGTGGCCCGCACGGCGCACCGCGTGGCCTCCCAGCCGCTGGAGCGCGGCGAGGTGAGTATCGAGGACCGTGTGGAGAAGGCGGATCTGGATTCCTCGGCCGAGGTCGGGCAGGTCGGCGGCGCTCTCAACACGCTGCTCGGGCACGTGGAGTCCGCCCTGGCCGCGCGGCAGCGCTCCGAGACCCAGGTGCGCCAGTTCGTGGCCGACGCCTCCCACGAGCTGCGCACGCCGCTGGCCTCGATCCGCGGCTACACCGAGCTCATCCGCCGTGAGGGTGCCGACGCCGACCTGCCGGAGGAGGCCACCTACGCCCTGGAGCGCGTGCACTCCGAGTCGGTGCGGATGACGGCGCTCGTGGAGGACCTGCTGCTGCTGGCCCGTCTGGACGCCGGGCGCGAGCTGCGCCGCGAGGAGGTGGACCTGGTCGGTCTGCTGGTGGACACCGTGGCCGATGCCCGCGCGGCGGGCCCGGAGCACGACTGGCAGCTGGATCTGGCCGTCCTCGAACCCCCGGCCGGCGCCACGCCGCAGGAGGCCGAGGACTTCCTGCCCGAGCCGCCGTTGGTCATCGGCGACGAGGCGCGACTGCGTCAGGTCATCGTCAACCTCCTGGCCAACGCCAGGGTCCACACCCCCGCCGGCAGCCACGTCACCACAACGCTCACGCGCGAAGGGGACGCCCTCATGGTGCGCATCCACGACGACGGCCCGGGAATCGCGCCGGATGTGCGCGACCGGCTCTTCGAACGATTCGCCCGCGGGGACTCCTCGCGCGAACGGCGCACGGGATCGACGGGACTGGGCATGTCGATCGCACAGGCGATCGTCCAGTCCCACGGCGGCAGCATCGACGTCGACTCCTCCACCGCGCCCGAGGATCACGGGACCACCTTCACCGTCAGGCTCCCGGCCGCCGTCGTCGAGGAGTGAGGCCGCCCGGCGGCGTCAGTCGCGGCCGCGGAGCTCGTGCTTGTTCCGGGTACGGCCCCAGTCGGTCAGCGACACGAGTGCGGACAGCGCCAGGCAGGTGACGCCGACGACGGCCACCGACCCGGTGGCGTAGGCGCCGAAGAACTGCCAGCGCGAGCGCGAGCCATCCAGGTGCCACCACACCCAGGAGCCCAGGCCGAGAGCCCCCAGCGTGCACACGACGCCGGCCGAGGCCAGCAGGACGTTGCCGACGAGTTGGTTCCACAAGCGCGGGCCGGCGGCGGTCACCGGGATCGTCCCGGCACTCGTCAGCTCGGGCACTTCACCGGAGTCCTCCTCCCCGCCTTCCGAGCGCAGGGACCGGGGAGCGCGCCAGGCGCCGCCCGCCACCGCGAGCGAGCCCCAGGCCACGGGCACGAGGATCCCGGCCAGGACGTCGGAGGGGCGGTGCCAATGGCACACGAGAGTGGAGTAGCCCATGGCGATGGTGAGCAGCGCCCCGACCCAGGCCGACAGAGCCCTCCAACGACGCCCGGACAGCAAGATGAGGGCGACCGCGGCGGAGGCCGCCATGGTCGTGTGCCCCGAGGGCAGGGTGTTGGCGTTGTCCCAGCGCTCGGTGATGTCGAAGTCGGGCCGCCACAGAATCTGGTACTTCAGGACCTGAGTGGTCAGGTTGCCCCCCGCCACGGCGACGACGGCCCACACGGCCCGGCGGTGGCTGCGCCGCAGCAGGCCGATCACCAGGATCGTCACCACGAGAACGACGGCCGCCGGCATCGAGACCATGGACAGCAGGGCGCGGGCGTGCACGCTCACGTAGTGCGAGCCTATCTCCGAGCCCTCCAGGGCCATGGCGTCGAGCATCTGGCCGGTGTGGGTGAACACGAACAGGCGCCACAGGCCGATGGTCGCGCCTAGGCAGGACAGGGCCAGCAGGCTTCCGCGCAGACGCAGACGTCCCGGGGAGCGGGAGGTCTGCGATTGGTAGGAGGCCACTGGCAGATCGTAGGTTCTTGAGCGCACCGACCAATAGGGAGACAGACGCGATTCCCGTGCGGGACTGCTCACGGCACGCGCGGTTCCAGGTCGTTGAACGGATCCGTCTCGGGTTCGCCAGGAGCGTCGGTCACTGCCCCGTAGGGGGATTCCAGTCGTGGTGCTTCAACCGGATTCTGCTGATCGTGGGACTCGCCTACGGGTTCGGGGGCCTGCTCAACGGGCTCGGCGACGACCTCGAGCGCGGTCGTCTCATCCGTGAACTGTCCATCGGAGGAACCTTCAGCGGCGGCGTCGGACGGCGGGGCGGCGTCCTCGAGGGGGTCTCCGGGCCGGCGATCAGATCTCTCGGCGCCCTCGGAGCCATCGGGATCTGCGCCGCGTGTTATTCCCTCCGGCCCCTTGGCGGCATCCTGCTTCCGCCGACGGCGCAGCCACCATAGGCGCCCCAGGATTCCGGCGACGACCGTCAGGATGATGACGACGGCCACGATGATGACCTTCATCCAGGTCTGCATGGGGGCGGGCAGGGCCTCGGCCTCCTCGGCGGCGGCGGCCGTGGGGTCCATGGGGACGCGCTCGCCGGTGACCAGGAGGCGGTGGGAGTTGACGCCGTAGGGCGTGCAGGTGATGAGCGTGACCAGGTCGCGTCCGGGTACCTTGCGCAGGGAGTCGGTCTCCTCGGGCTTGACGACGGTGATGTCGACGACCTCGTACTTGAGGGTCTGTCCCAGAGAGGAGACGTAGAAGGGATCGCCCTTCTTGACCTGGTTGAGGTTGTCGAACATCGTCGCGGTGGACAGGCCGGTGTGGCCGGTGAGGACCGCGTGGGTGGATGGGCCGCCAATCGGCAGGCTGGTACCGAACAGGTGCCCGACTCCCTCCGCCAGGGTCCGGGTGTCGGTGCCGTGGTAGACGGGCAGGCTCACGTGGATAGAGGGGATGACGATGCGCGCCATGACCGGATCGATATCCATCTCGTGGAGATAGGCCTGGTACTGGGGGGTATCGGGGCGCTGCGACTCGAGCCAGGGATCGAGGATCGGTGCGCTCTCCAGGTTGTTGTTGTAGGTCTCGGCGGAGGCGCGCTCCGCGGCGACGGTGTCCGGGCCGGCGGCCTCAACTGAGGCGGTGTACATGTCAGCCAGGCGCTGCTGCTCGTCGTTGTTGTGCTGAGTGGCCATCACCGGGTAGAGGAGGACGGCCACGCCGACCAGGACCAGGACCAGGGGGAGCCAGGTCAGGAAACGCTCGCGCAGGACCTTGCGGCGCGTCGCCTTCCCCGGGTCGGTGTCCGGGGCACTCGGGGCAGGCTGCGGGGCTACGGCCTCGGAATCCGTCTCGGGCCGTTCCGTACGGGACGGGGAGATGCGGTCGCGAAGTGATGGGAGTAGCGCTGTCACGGGGAACCGTGCCTTCCTTCGTCGGGTTGTCGCGGAGCTCGTTGCGAGTGGCGGGCCGGGATCGGTTAGGGGTTATCGATTGGGAGGGAGGATCCCTGCGACGCCCCTGTGGGGGAGACGGGGTCTCCCGCCTCCCCCACAGGGAGCGTCCGGCAGGATGGCGGCCGGCAGATGCGCGCCACCTCAGTGACTGCCAGGAGCTGTCAGTGCTTGGCGGAGTTACGGCGCTTGTTGGCGTAGGCGATCGCCGCGCCACCGGCCACCAGCAGAGCGCCGGCGATGGTGAGGAAGATGACGCCGTTGGCACCGGTGAGCGGCAGGCGGAAGCCGGCGTTCTTCGGCACGTCGGTGACGGTCACCGCGGTCGGCACCTTCCCCTCCGCGTCAGCGGCCAGAACCCGGAAGGGGATCGGGTCGGCCTGGAGGGTGTAGCCCTCGGGCGCCTTGGTCTCGACGAGGCAGTAGTAGTCGTCGTCGGTCAGCGCGTCCTTCTTCACGCCGTCAACGTAGTCGTTGGCGCGCAGCGAGCTGATGGCGACCGTGCCCTGGCCGGCGGTAGTGAAGGTGTTCTCGCCACCGATGGTCAGCGGGTCGACAGTCTGGGTCGCCGGGTTGGAGTCCTTGAGGGTGGCTCCGGAGCCGGTCTTGGTGCACTCGTAGACCTGGAACTGGGCGCCGTTGTACTTGGTCTTGTCGGCCAGCTCATCCGTACCGGTCTTGGTGACGACCACCTTGCCGTACTTGGAGAGCACGGGGGTGGTGGGGATGCCGGGGACGTCAGTGGTGGTGCCGGGGTTGCTGGGGTCCCAGGTGAAGTTGGGGCTGTCGTTGGGGATGAGCCCTGCAGTGTTGGACAGCACACCCTCGAGGTCAACGGTCTTGGGGTCGAAGGTGGCGGTGAGGGTCGCCTGGACCTTGGTCTCGCCGTTGCCGTTGTGGCGCTCCTCAGCGGCCTTGCGGCGTCCCTCCTCGGTGAGTTGGATGGTCGCCCAGTTGTAGTCAGTGCCCTCGGCGATGATGACGGTGTAGTCGGTCGACTCCACCAGAGGCGTCGCCTGCTGACCGTTGACGATCTTGACCACCGGGGCGAGGGCGTCCTTATTGATTCGCTTGTCGAGCCGGTCGACGACCTCGTAGCGCTTGATGCGGGCTCCGCCCGGGTAGTCGACCTTCGGGATGGAGGTGGTGATGGTGTAGGTGATGTTCTGGCCGGAACCGGGGGCCGGCTTGTCCGTCACCTGCTTGTCCACACCTGAGAGGGTGTTCTTGGGGTAGACGTGGACGTTGTAGTTCCACTTGGTGGTGTCCTGCGGGTTGGTCATCGGCAGGGTGACGACGAAGTCCTCGGCCGGAATGACCTTGTCCGGGGTCTTGGTCTCGCTGACGAGGTAGGCGCCGACCTCGGTCTGAGCGTCGGTGAAGGAGGCCAGACCGTTGGCGTCGGTGGTGATCTTCTGGGTGGTAGCGGACTTGAGATTCTTGGCCTGGGAGACGTCGCCCTTGAGCTTGGCCAGGGTCGCCCAGCCCTCGGACGTAGTCAGGTCCACGTTCAGCTTGGTGATGGTGAACTCGACACCGGACACGGCCTTGCACTCGGCTGCGGGGTCCTCGTTACCGTCACCCTCCTTGACGCCGTTGGTGTCGGTCTGCTCGCACTTGTGGACGGTCAGCGACGTGGCCGCGTCGGGGTCGATCGTGGAGCCATTGGGGTCAGCGGGTGCCGCCGCGCCGGTCGGGGCGATGAGCGCGCCGGCGGCGAGCGTCATCGCAGCGGCGAAGCCGAGGCCTCGACGCATGGTGAGGGAGTGCATTACTGATCTCTCCTGTGTTGTGGGACTACTTAGGGATATGAGGTGACCCGCGCGCGACGGAGCGGAGTCGGGGTTCTCCCCGCGATCAGGCCGAGCGCCTGGACGAGGAAGCTTTTCTGGAGCGCAGTGCCAGCAGGGCGGCACCGGTGATGGCCGTGATGCCGACGGCGACGTTCATCCCGATGCCGCGTCCACCGGACAGCGGCAGGGTGCCGATCTGGACGTCACGGACGGTGATCGTGTCGTCGGCCTTACCGGCTCCACTGCGCGAGACCGTCAGGGCCGAGCCGCCCGGATCGGGGTTGATGAGCTCGATTCCGGAGTCGGTCACCTTGAAGCGGGCGGGCTTGGCCATGAGCTGGTGCCCGGCCGGGGCCTTGGTCTCCACCAGCCAGTACTCGCGGTTGATGGCCAGACCGGTCGTGGTGAAGGTTCCGGTGCCCTTGCCGCCGGTGAAGGTCACGCCGTCGGTCAGGGGCTTGGCGCCCGGGGTGGCGGGATCCATTGGGTAGATGTCGAAGGCTGCGTCATCCAGGGGGCCCTGGTTGCCGGTCTTAACGATGGACAGGATGCGTTTACCGGCGTCGGGGGCGACGTTGGCGCAGGCGACGTCGTGGTCCGGACGGGTGTCGGAATCCTTGCCCTCCTGGGGCACGACCTTGTTGTAGAGGCCTTGGCCGGGAACGAGTCTGCCGCTCTCCGTGGTGCAGGACAGCAGGTCATCGCTGTAGCCCTCGACCGATGGATCGATTCTGACGGTGAAGGTCACCGTGTAGCGGATCCGCAGGCCCGAGTAGAGCCGCTCGTCGTCGGACAGGCGGTAGGAGCCATCGGGCTGTTGAGCGACCGTCCGGGTCGGTCCCATCTCGCGCTGGACCTTGACCGTCGTGGGGATGAGCCCGGGGGCG
Source organism: Actinomyces sp. oral taxon 849 str. F0330 (assembly GCF_000239715.1). Classification (NCBI taxonomy): domain Bacteria; kingdom Bacillati; phylum Actinomycetota; class Actinomycetes; order Actinomycetales; family Actinomycetaceae; genus Actinomyces; species Actinomyces sp. oral taxon 849. The sequence goes on from NZ_JH470357.1 coordinate 123,104, forward strand.
AAAGACGGCTTGTCGTTGATCGGCCCGGTGGCCGCGGTCAGCGAGCCCTCGTTGACGACGCTGACGGTGTAGACGACGTCGAAGGTGGAACCGTTGCCCGGCTGGGTCTTGATCTCCTTGGAGAATTTCAGCTTGCCCTCGGTGGACAGGCAGCCGTGGTTGTTCTCCTCGCCGTCGGTGTCCCCCTCCATGGCGATGGTGTTGACCAGGCCGGAGGGCTTGCCGTCGGCGCGCAGGTGGCCGCACTGGAAGTCGGACTCGGTGAAGCCCGGGGTGTTCTCTCGAACGGTGAAGGTCATCTGCATCGTGAAGGTTCGGCTACCGCCCTCGCCCCCGGACCTGGGGGCGGCGGCGAGCGCCTCACCGGTACCGGCCTTGATGAGGGTGATCGGGCCGTTGAAGGTGCCGGTGGCGTCGTTCCTGCCGGGGAGGGTCACACCCTGGGCATCGACTCCCTTCTCCAGGATCCGCACCTTGTGCAGGTAGGTGCCGGCGGGCATCTGCGGGGTGTCGGTGAGGTCGGCGACCACCGGGCTGGCAACAAGGGAGGTGTTGGTGACCGTGACCGTGTAGCTGGAGGTAAAGGTGCCGTCGGCGTTGCGGACCACGTCGAGCGGGGTCTTGGAGGCCTTGAACCGGGGGTTGGGGGGCAAAGAGCCGCAGGCCGCCGCCTCCTTGGGCTGGTGATCGCCCTCGGTGGTCACCGAGGCCTTGTTGTAGATGGCCTTGCCCTGGCCGACCGCTCCCGGCTCACAGGTCCCCCGAACGCCGGGCAGCCCGGCGTCGGGGCCGGAAACGTTGAGCACAACCGTATAGGTGTGTCGCTTGCCGGCGGGCAGGGTGATACCGGTCTTGGCATAGGGGACACCGGCCTGAGGGGTCTCGGTGCCGGTGATGGCGTCGCCGGAGACACTGACCTTGTGGACGGTGACACCGTTGGGGACCTGCCAGGCGTCGTTGAGGTCGTAGGTGAGATCCGCCTTGGCCGAGGGGTTGGTGACGGTAATGGTGTAGGTCTGGTCGAAGGTGTTCTTGCCGTCGACCTTCTCCGTGCTCTTGGCGACCTTGGTGAACGTTTTGGCGATACCGGCATGGGGAACGACAGAGTTGACCACCTTGATCCGGACGCCGCCCTCCGTGGAGTCGGGCACGGTGAAGGTGACGCCGCCCGCATTGCCCTTCGTCGGGGCCACCGCGGTGGAGGCGATCTCCTTCTCCTGACGCCCCGGGTTGGCGACGACCTTAAAGGCGGCCGGATCCTTCCAGCTGACACTGCCGTCTGCGGGGGAGCCCGGCTGCTTGAGCCCCTTGGCATCACGAGCGTCCTCGGTGACGGTGCAGGTGGCGCCCACGCGCTGGGCGGGCAGGTCCGCGGCATTGCCCTTGGCGTCCACCGTGATCTTGCCGGTGGAGGAGCCCTTGCCGTCGGGGCCCGGGGTACAGGTGTAGCTCAGCGTATAGGAACCGGCCGTGGCGGCATCGGAGGCGCCGTCGACGGTCTTGACCGCGCTGATGGGAGTCTGCTGGGGCTTCTGGTGCACGACGCAGGTGACGTTCCTGCCCTCGCGAAGCACGAACTGGTTGTCACCGTTGACGGGAACATCGCTGCGGTCGTCGTCGGTGCAGACCCATGGGCCGTTCTGCGCGTAGCCCTCGGGGCCGTTGCCCGTTGACAGGGTGTAGGTGCCGCCGGCGGTGTAGACCTTGCTGACGGCGGCGGTACCGCTGGCGCCGGTGATGGTCCTCTGTCCGAAGAGCCCCTCGGTGGCGGGCGTGGCGGACATGGTCCACTGCTCGGGCTTGGCGCTGCCGGCGTCGACGACGGTCACCAGGGTGAGGCGCCCCCGGCCGACGACGTACTCGTTGTGCCAGACGCACTTGATGGCGACCTCGTCCTGGTTCTCGGCGAGCTGGGTCTCATCGAGACGGATCGTGCGCTTGTTGAGGTCCACCGAGTCGGACTCGTCCAGACGGGTGGTTCCGTCACGGCGCAGCAGAGGGGTCCCCTGAGTCCCCGCCGTGCAGGTGACGTTGCGAAGGAACCATCCGGATGTCCAGACCTCGCCGGAAGCACGGTCGACGGCGGCCTGCGGGCTGGTTCCCGCCTCCTGCACCGTGGCGGCGTCATTGGGCGCCAGCAGGGTGTATTTCTGAGGGTCGACGGCCTCGCCGCCCCAGGTGGGGGTGAGGCTGGTGGGAGTTCCCCAGTTGTCGTGGCCGTAGGTGCCTTGGGGCGAGGCATTGAGGTAGGTGAACTGGGGAATCGTCAACGACCCCTGGATCGAGGGATCGGCCTTGACGTCCTTGGCGAAGGTGACCGGGCGCTCCTGCTCGATGGAGCCGTAGAGGCAGCCGTAGGAGGTGGCGTTCTCTCGGGTGATGAAGCGCTCCTCCAGGGTGGAGGTCTCGCTCTTCTCCATCTCGGTGCGGCACTGCTGGCTCGCACCGTTGTTGACGAATCCCCACAGCTTGAGCTTGTAGTTGATGCCGGTGTTGGGGTCGGTCCAGGAGGTGTCCGAACGGTCGGAGCGGATGTCGAGTAGGTCGTCGGAGCAGGACCTGCCCTGGTAGTCCTGATGGGTGCCGGTCATGTACCCGTCGAACCAGACCAGTGAGCCGTTCTGGTACATGTAGACGTAGTTTCCGCCGTAACGGCCGACATTCCCATACCTGTCATAGGCGTAGGGGGTGCTCATCGTTTGCTGGTCAGTGGCATAGTCACCGATGATGAGCTTACCGTTGGAGTCGAGCTTTCCGGTGCACGTGTTGATCGTGTCGAACTCCTTCCAGGGGAAGTTCGCCTCAATCGTGCCTGCGGTGCGAATGTTGAAACTGCCGTGGTAGGCGGTTCCGCCGTCGGAGGGATTCGTGACCCGACTGCTGTCGGTGTAGATCGGGCTGTTGACGTGCCGCATCCGGCCGACGAGGAAGACCTGACCGGCCTTGATGCTCGTGGTGTTGGAGGGCTGGAACCCCAGCGAGGTCTGGGACTTGTCAGCGGCCTCTCCCTTGTAGACGCTGGGGCAGCTGCTCTGATCCCAGCTGGGGCGCCCGTAACCGACCGCCGCGTACTGGCCGCCGCTGCCGTAGACCATGTCGGTGGAGTAGTACTGCGAGCCGGGCGAGTAGCGGATGCAGGCGCGCGTCCGCCCCCACTCCCACGGGTACGAGGTGTAGGTATATCCATCGCTCGCAATGTCGGTAATGGGATCAGCACTTTCGACGGTGCGCACATAGGAGATCTGCACGGAGGTGTCGCCGAGGGGAACATTCAGATCACCGGTGGCTGCGTCCGCGGGCGGCGCCGTCCACGGGAGCGACACCATGGTCACCAGGACAATGGCAAGGGAACCGACCACCGCAAAGAATCTGCGCAGGAATCCTTCACGCCCACACCGTGGGCGGATTGATGATAGGGGCATGCCGATGGAATCCGATCATGAGGGATAAAGGCGCGGGGGCGCACGACAGACTTGACTGCCCTCGAATGTAAAGCTCCGCACCGGCCACCAACACCCGAGAAGGCCCTGATGGGGCAACAATCGCGCATCATCGCACGTCATCGCCACTTTTCCCCGAAATCTCGCTGACCGGATTAGATTTCAATTACACATCATCGATGACGGGAAGATAAAAATAATATAGAGACGGCTACGGAGAGGCGCCGAAGGTTTCAGACGGGCATCTTTTCGACCGCACATCCTGCGTGCATCTGATGTGCCCGCCGTGTTATTCGGGACCGCACAAGGCTCGTCATGATCAGCCCGCGGTGAGGAAGCCCGTGGCAAGGAGGTGGCGGGCCGCATCGATCATCTCCATACGCAGCGCGGCCGCATCCGAGCCGGTCAGCCCGCTCAGCGCGGCGACCGCGGAGGCGACCTGCCCGACGCTCAACTCGCCGTCGGCCACTCCAGCCAGGGCGGCCACCGCCGTCGTGGCGCGGATCGTGCGCCCCAGTCCGCCGCCCTGGCGCAGCAGGATGACGGTGGGGTCGGCGGCTCCCGGAACCAGGTGGCGCTCCTCGGTCACGTCGGGCGCCAGCACCGGGTGCACAGCGGCGACGGCCTCGTCGTCGAGCCCTGCGAGCAGCTCCCGGGCGGCCAGGACCTCCGCGACATGGGGACCCGGGGCTCCCCGACCGGAGGTGGTCACCTCCTCCAGGAGGCGCCAGGGCTCGCGGGGACGCTGCGGACGGTGAACGATGAGGAAGCCGAAGCCGACGCCCTCCACGCCGCGGGCCTCGAAGTCGCCGATCCAGGCCCCCAGGGCGGCGTCGAAGCCGGCGGCGTCGCGCTCGGGGGTGAGACCGCCGTCGCGCAGCCACATGGTCGCGTACTCCACCGGATCCTGGACCTCGCGCTCGATGACCCAGGCGTCGAGGCCCTCGGGGATCCAGGCGGCGACGGCCGCGCGCCAGGAAGAGTCGTCCGCGCCGGGGGCGATGGTGGAGCCGATGGCGGGATCACTAGCGCAGTCGTGGGCGCCTGCACCCTCCGGGGAGCCGGGGCGGTGCTCCCAGTTGCCGAGCATGACCGCGGTGCTACCGGGTTCGAGGTGCTCGCCGAGCCCGGACACGAGGACCGGCAGGACGGGGCCGCCGGCGTCGCGGTACTCCATAAGGGGCAGGCCGGCCTCGCGCACCGCGGGCGGGGTGAGGACGAAGGGAGGGTTGGAGACGATGAGGTCGAAGCGGCGGCCGGCCACGGGCTCCAGGAGGGAGCCGCGCAGAAGCTCCAGGCGGCCGGCCCCGTCCCCGGAGCCGGCGTCGGGACCGCCGGTGACGCTCACGCCGGCAAGGGCGGCGTTGAAGGCGGTGAAGGCCAGGGCGCGGGTCGAGATGTCGGTGGCGACGACGTACTCGGCATGACGCAGCAGGTAGAGGGTCTGAATGCCGCAGCCGCAGCCCAGGTCCAGGGCGGTGCGGACCTGCGTGCGCGGGGTCAGGCCGGCCAGGGTGAGGCCGGCACCGCCGATGCCCAGGACGTGGTCCGCGGTAAGGGCCCGGCCGGTGACGAGCTCGCCCAGGTCGGAGGCCACCCACCAGCGGACCTCGCCGGCGTCGTCGACGGCCTCATGGGGGCGCAGGTCGACGCG
>NZ_JH470357.1:128763-132853 GCF_000239715.1 Actinomyces sp. oral taxon 849 str. F0330
GGGTCCGGCCCCTCGGGATGGCGCCGGGAGAGACGCGGGGGCGCTGAGGGACAGGGCGGAGCGCTCCCACGCTCCCTCGGACACGCCCGCCCCAGCTCCTGGGCGACTCCTCACAGGAGGCGAGAGGCCAACTCGGCGTACTGGCGAACCTTGACCTCGACGTCGTCGATGTAGCTGACGAGCATGACCTCCTCGGTGCCGTGGTTCTCGGCGAAGGCGGACAGGGCCTGGGCAACCTCGTCGTAAGCGCCCACGATGATGGCGGTGTCGCGTTCGAGGTAGCGCTCGACCTCGGCGCGGTAGGCAGCATCGAGGGTGGCCGGGTCGCGGAAGCGCATGGGGCGGCCGGTGCGCAGGCTGAAGCGGGCGTCAGCGGCCACGAGGGCCTGCTCGTGGGCCTCCTCGCGGGTGGCGGCGGCGCTGACACACAGGGCGGAGAGGGTCCGTCCGCCATGAATACCGGCGTGGGCACCGCCGTGGGACGCGCTGTCGGGGAGCGCTCCCGGGTTCTCGGGGAGGTGGGCGCGATAGTGGTCCATGATCTCGACCTGCTGGCGGCCGGTGAAGAACTGGGCGTAGGCGTAGTTGAGATCGTGGGCGCCGGCCCAGGCGGCCGACTGGCCCGAGGAGCCCAGGAGCCAGACCTCCGGCATCTGAGCCGGGCGGGGCCGGACCTCGATGGAGGCGTAGTGATGGGAGACCGGCAGGTCGTCGCGCAGGAGGGCGACCGTCTCCTCGATGAGGGTGTTGATGGCGTCGGGGTCGATGACGCGGCCCTGGTTGAGGGCTCCCGCCGCGCGCATGTCGCCGCCGGGGGCGCGGCCGAGCCCCATGTCGACGCGCCCCGGATGCAGGGCGGCCAAGGTGGCGAAGCGCTCGGCCATCTGCAGCGACCCGTAGTGCATGGCCATGACGCCGCCCGAGCCCACGCGGATGCGCCCGGTGGCGTCCAGGACGTGCATCATGAGCAGGTCTGGCGCCGAGGACAGGAAGGCGCCGGTGCTGTGGTGCTCGGCGAGCCAGAACCGGTGATATCCGGACTCCTCCAGGCCGCGCCCCAGGATGGCGAGGTCCTCCAGGGTCCGGCGGACGTCGCCTCCCTCGAAGATCGGGACCTGCTCGAGGACGCTGATGCGGTTGAGACGAGGGCTCATGGCTTCTCCTGACCTGGTGTGCGGCTGTGGGCGGGTCCGGCCCGGACGGCTCGACGACGCCGGTCGAGGTCGCATGGGCGAGCCGCTTGCGTCGGCCGGGCGCGCGCCGACGGCTCGGCCGGGACCGGATGGTCGGAGCAACACCGGTAGGAGGTGGCTCATTCCACTCGGGGCCCTCACCAGGAGATGAGCATCCGGGGCCGGACCGCACTGGTCCCGGCCGGGGACGTCCTGTCCGCGCGGGGACCGCGTTCCGTTGTAGACGACTGCGGTCGGGGCACGTCATCCTGGTTGAAGGGGCGTCACCGAGACGACATCAAATAAGGTATTCCTTCTTAAACATAGGATGAGTTTTAGTTGCGCCTATGTGCTTCTCGGCTTACGGTTGGACCGACGGAGCCGCCCGGCGCCGGCGCCGCGAGGGTCGCCGCAGGCCCGCATCGGCTCGCACCACACCCCACCGCGATTCGCATGATTCAGGAGGCACCCCATGGCCGTTCTCTCCATCGGAGACCAGTTCCCCGCCTACGAGCTCACCGCCGTCGTCCCCGGCAACCTCAAGGAGGTTGAGGCCAACAAGCCCGAGGACTACTTCACCACCGTCTCCTCGCAGGTGCCCGCCGGAACTTGGCGCGTCGTCTTCTTCTGGCCCAAGGACTTCACCTTCGTGTGCCCCACCGAGATCGCCGCTTTCGGCGATCTCTACCAGGACTTCAAGGACCGCGACTGCGAGGTGGTGGGCGTTTCCGTGGACAACGAGTACACCCACTACGCCTGGCGCCGTAGCCATGACAAGCTCCAGGACCTGCCCTTCCCCATGGCCAGCGACCTGAACCGCGAGCTCACCGAGGCCCTGGGCATCAAGCGCGCCACCGGCGAGGCCGACCGCGCCACCTTCATCATCGACCCCCACAACGTCATCCAGTCCGTCTCGGTGACCGCCGACTCCGTGGGCCGTAACACCGAGGAGGTCCTGCGCCAGCTCGATGCCCTCCAGTCCGACGAGCTGTGCGCCTGCAACTGGCAGGCCGGAGCCGCCACCATCGACGCCCTGGGGCAGATGAGCTGAGCGGCCCGAGCCGCTACCGCTTCCATTCCCCGCACCCGCACGAAGAAACGAGAAGACATGAGCATCGACAACCTGCGCTCCGCCCTGCCCGAGTGGGCCAAGGACCTCTCCTTGAACCTGTCCACCCTGTCCCGCTCCTCCTCACTGACCGAGCAGCAGCAGTGGGGCACCTTCGTGGCCGCGGCCGCCGCCACCCGCAACGAGTCCGTCCTGGTCCAGGTCATGGAGGACGCCCGCTCCCACCTGTCCGAGGAGGCCGTCAGCGCCGCCCTGGGCGCCGCCTCCATCATGGCGATGAACAATGTCGCCTACCGTACGCGCCATTTCCTGGGCTCGGCCTACGACAACGAGCGTATGGGCCTGCGCATGAACATCATTGGCACCTCCGGCGGCGTGGAGAAGGTCGACTTCGAGCTGTGGAGCCTGGCGGTGTCCACCATCAACGGCTGCGAGAAGTGCGTGACCGCCCACGAGGCCACGGTGCGCGGCGAGGGCCTGAGCACCGAGCAGGTCTGGGAGGCCGTGCGGATCGCCGCCACCCTGACCGGCGTGGCCCAGGCGATCAGCGTCGTCGAGACCCTCGACTGACCCGGCCCCGAACTCGACGCGATAACGACGGCGGCCGCCGGCTCCTCATTGGGAGCGGGCGGCCGCCGCTCTTTCGTGTCTACGCGCCAGTGCCGATCAGCTGCGGGGGTCGGCGTCGATGGCGCCCTGGGTGTCGTCGAAGATCAGGTTGGAGATCTCGACCTGGACCATCTCGACATGGGGGACGTCGTGCAGGAGGAGAGGATCGTCCGCGGAGGTCTGCAGGGCGAGCGTCCCGCAGCCGAAGAGCCGGTCGGTGACGTCCTTGTCGAGCTGGATGTCGGAGATGCGGGTCAGGGGCAGGTCGTGGCCGACGCGGCTGATGATGCCGGAGCGGGTGATGATGCGCTTAGTGGTGACCGTGAAGGTGCGCATGTACCACTGCAGCCACGGCACGAGCAGCAGAGGGATGCTCACGACGAGGATCACCACCCAGATCGCCAAGATGCCCCAGGGCTGCCAGTCGGCAGGCGCCAGGACCGAGGCGATGACGCCGACCACAAGCAGGAGGATCTCGACGACGAACCGCCACAGGAGGACCTTGATGTGGGTGTGCATGTGCCGCACCACGACCTCGTCGCGGCTCAGGAGCTTCTTCGACAGTGCCATGGCTCCATCGTGCCAGGACAGCGGGGGTCCGCGCACCCGAGCCGATCAGATCGGGCCGCTTCAGGGGAGTGCTGCCCACCTCCCCTAAGGCGACCGGCCTACCCGGGCGCCGTGGGAACCCGATGCCCTCGCGATGGGCGGGCACCCGCCCTCAGCCGGCCAGCACGCCCATGCCCACCGAGGCGACGACCGGGGCGATCCCCAGGATGACGAAGGCCGGCAGGTGGAAAGCGCCCAGCGGCAGGACGAGGCGGACCGCGAGGCGCTCGGCAGCCTCCTCGTCGCGGGCGTGTCTGCCTGCGCGCAGACCCGCCGCCGTCGCCGCCAGGAGGGCGGCCGGTGAGGCCCCGTCCTCCCAACCGGGGCGCAGACAGGCCTCCAGGCGGGTGCGCCGTCGTCTCCAGCGCTCGTCGTCGGGCGCCTCCCAGGCCTCCTCCCAAGGGGCGCCCAGCAATAGGGCCCGGCCCACGACGCCGGCGCTCTCCTCTCCCAGGGCCTGCCCCAGAGAAGTGAGCACTGCGGGCACGGAGGCGCCGGCGCTCAGCGCCGCGGCCGCCAGGTCCAGGACGAGGGCCTCATCGACGATGTCGCTTTCCGCTGTAGCGGCGCGCACGAGGCGCCCGGTGACCAGGTGGCCCGCCACCATGAGCAGGACGCCCAGTCCGCCCAG
>NZ_JH470357.1:132873-136089 GCF_000239715.1 Actinomyces sp. oral taxon 849 str. F0330
GTCAGGCGGGCGGGGACGTCGGCGGGCGAATTGGCGTGCAGGGTGGCCCAGCCGCCCTCGTGGCCGGTGTTGAGGGCGGTGAGGACGTCGCGCACCTCGGGGCCGCGGCACTCGCCCAGGACGATCCGGTCGGGCCGCATGCGCAGGGCGGTGCGCACCAGGGAGGTCATGGGGACCGCACCGACGCCCTGGACGTTGGCGCCGCGCTCCTGGAGGTGGACAACGTGGGGGTGGTCGGGGCGCAGCTCGCAGGCCTCCTCGATGCACACGATGCGCTCGTCGCCCGGGACGAGCCCGAGCAGGGCCGCCAGAAGGGTGGTCTTGCCGGTGCCGGTCGCACCGGTGACCAGGCAGCTGGCGCGTCGGGCCACGAGGGCGGCCAGGACGTCGTCGAGTCCGGGGGCGATGGTGCCGGCCTCGGCGAGCTCGGCCAGGGTAAAACCGCGTCGCCTCTTGGTGCGCAGGCTGATGAGGGTGCCGTCGGCGCTCAGGGGCGGCAGGACCGCGTTGAGGCGGGTGCCGTCGGGCAGGGTGGCGTCGACGACGGGGCAGGCGTCGTCGAGGCGCTTGTGGGCGGATGCCGCCATGCGCACGGCCAGCGCCCGCGCCTGGGTCTCCTCCATGGAGGCGGCGGGGACGGATTCGAGGCCGTGTCCCCGGTCGATCCAGGTGCGCCCGCCGCTGACGAGGACGTCAGTGACGCCATCGGTTTCGATGAGGGGCTGAAGGAGTGATCCGGCACCGTCGACGTCAGCGCGCACCCGTTGGCCGAGGCGGGCCATGCCCTGCTGACCGGTGGAGGGGTCGGCGGCGTCGTCGAGGGCCTCATTCAGGCCGGCACCGCGCGCCAGAGCGCTGCGCACCCGGGCGAGCTCGAGGCTGTCGGTCTCCCGGGGCCCGGGATCCGAGGGGTGGTCGGGGTTTACCGGGGCCATGGTTCGCTCCCCCGCTCGGCGGCGCTCGCGCCGCCCGGTTCCGCGATGCGCTCAGCAGCGACCGGCGCCGAAGCGAGCACCTCGGGGATGAGGACCCGAGCAAATAGCTCTCGGGCCAGGGCGGTGGCGGCGCGCCTAGCGGCCGAACGGGCACGGACCGGGTCCTCCCCGAGGGCGAGGCGCTTGGCCAGGACCCGATCGGTGGGGACGCGTCCCAGGACCGGGCAGCCGGTGATGAGCTCGAGGTCCTCGGTGGCGATGTCCTCACCGACCTGGCGCACCACGAGCCATACCGGCGGTGAGTCCGGGCCGGGCAGGTCGCCGTCGTCGGGCAACGGCCCCCGCAGCCGCAGGGCTATGGCCTCGGCGGCGACGGCTGAGCGCAGGTCCAGGCCGGTCATGAGCAGGACCCGTGCACCTCGTGGCGGGGGCGCTCCCCGGGGCAGGTCGACCAGGACGATGTCGTGCTCGGCGCGCATCGCCTCCAGGACCGCGTCGGCGCAGGCCAGCGGCCCGCCGCGGATGTCGCTGGTGAGCACCGGCATGGCATGCCACACGGGCAGGGCCCCGACCAGGCGCCCGGGTCTAAAGGCCGACTCCTCCGCCGGAAGATCCGCCCAGCGCAGGCCGTTCAGCACGGTCTCCCCGCACAGGAGGTCCAGGCCGCCGGCGGGATCCAGGTCCATCATCGCCACCCGACGGCCGGCCCGGCTCAGCGCCCACGCCAGGTGCAGCAGCAGGACGCTGACCCCCAGGCCGCCGCGAGCGCCGGTGACGGCCAGAACCTGGGCTGCCGGGTCGATCTGGGCACTCAAGGCTTCCGGCGAGGGCGTCGGCGCCGCCGGCGGCGGATCCTCCGGGATTCCTGGCGCCGTCCCCATCTCGCCGGGGCGCGAACCGCCTATCCCGGGAGGTCTCAGCGGCGGGAAGGAGACGTTGAGGCCGTCCCACGTCTCCGCCGTTCCCCTCGTTCCCGCCGGCTCCGTTGGCTCTACTAGCCCCGTTGGCTCCACTGGCCCCGACTGACGCGGGCCCTGCCCCGGGCTCGTATCCACTGTCGATCCCGATCTCTTCGCCGTCCTGTTCACCATCCTGGCCGGAATCTCCACGGCAGTCTCCAGTCCCGTCTTCATGGCGTCCCTCCGATCCCGTGTGCGGCGACACCTCAGCGCCGATCCCTCTCACCAGAGTGCGGGCTCGGGCCCGGCGGCGCCCGGAGACATCGTCGGGCCTGTGGAGACGGGTTGCAGAAACGGGCCTGTGGCCCCGCGCCGCCCCCGGCGAGCCCGCGATGCTTCCGCAAGGCGTCCGACTTTCGGGGACTCAGGCACCTGACACCGCGGCCCGGCTCATGATGAGATGAGCCCATGAGCGCGCAGGCCCGCGCAAGCGACCCCTCCCGACCGACAGCGACGTCACCGGTGGCCTTTCCCATCGCCCCACCGGCTGCGTCGCGCATCTCCGCTGCGCCAACTGCGGCCGCAGTCGCAGGTCCTCCGCGCACCGGGCGTCGTGCCGCGGCCTACTTCGACCTGGACAAGACGATCCTGGCGACATCGTCGACCTGGGCACTGGGGACCCCGATGCGACGCAGCGGCCTCATCTCCTCGCGGGCGCTGGCCTACGGGCTGATCGCCCAGATCCCCTACCTCCTAGTCGGCGCCGGCACCCGGCAGTCGACCAACCTCATGGAGCACCTGGCCCTCATGTCCGCCGGCATCAGCCGCCGAGACCTGGTGGAAGTCGTGGAGGGCGCGCTGGCCACGGCGATCGAGCCGGCCGTCTACGCCGAGGCCCTCGACCTCATCGAGGCCCACCACCGGGCCGGCCACGACGTCGTGGTCGTCTCGGCCTCCATCAGCGAGATGGTCGCCCCCATCGCCCGCCTCGTGGGGGCCGACCGCGCCGTGGCCACCCACATGGAGGTCGGAGAGGACGGCCTGTTCACCGGGCGGATCGCCCGCTCCATGCTGCACTCGGAGAAGGTCGTCGCACTGCATGAGGACGCCGCCGCCCACGGCATCGACCCGGCCCGCTGCTGGGCCTACTCCGACTCCATCTCCGATGAGCCGATGCTCAGCGCCGTCGGCCACCCCGTCGCGGTCAACCCCGATCGGGACCTGCGGCGCATGGCCCAGGAGCGGGACTGGCCGGTGCGCGACTTCGCCCGCCCGGTGCGGCTGCGGCCGCGCTGGGAGCCCCCGAGCCTGTCGACCCGAGCCTCCCTGACCATCGGGATGGCCGGTGTCCTCGTCGTCGCGGGCGCCGCCGCGTGGCTCGT
>NZ_JH470358.1:0-1372 GCF_000239715.1 Actinomyces sp. oral taxon 849 str. F0330
GGCGTCGGCGCCATCGACCTGTTCGGTGTGCCCGCCGAGCGCGACGCGTCGGGTACAGCGGCCTGGGCGGAGGACGGCATCCTCAACCGCGGGATCGCGGCCGTGCGCGCGGAGGTGGGGGACGACGTCGTCGTGTGCGCGGACACCTGCCTGGACGAGTTCACCAGCCATGGCCACTGCGGCCTGATCCGCCCCGACGGCCCGCGCGCCGGCGAGGTCGACAACGACGCCACCCTGGCCACCTACCAGGCGATGGCCATCTCCCAGGCGGAGGCCGGAGCGCACATGGTCTCGCCGTCGGGGATGATGGACGGGCAGATCGCCGCGATCCGCGCTGCCCTGGACGCCACCGGGCACGACGACGTCGCGATCCTGGCCTACTCGGCGAAGTACGCCTCGGCCTACTTCGGGCCGTTCCGGGAGGCCGTGGGCTCCACGCTCACCGGGGACCGGCGCGCCTACCAGCAGGATCCGGCCAACCGCCGCGAGGGCCTGCGCGAGGCGATGCTCGACGTCGAGCAGGGGGCGGACATCGTCATGGTCAAGCCGGCCGGCCCCTACTTGGACGTGCTGGCCGACGTCGCCGCCGCCTCACCGCTGCCGGTGGCCGCCTACCAGGTCAGCGGGGAGTACGCGATGGTGGAGGCGGCCGCACAGCGCGGGTGGATCGACCGCGAGCGCGTCATCGCCGAGTCGGTGCTGGGCATCGTGCGGGCGGGGGCGGACATGGTCCTGACCTACTGGGCCAGGGAGATCGCCGAGAACCCGGCCCTGCGCTGAGGAGGTCAATCCCAGCGGCTCAACGCCGCGAGTAACAGTGTCGGTCAGGTAGGTTGAGACCAGCCTTACCAGCCTCTTCATCGACAGGATCGACCGTGCCCCAGCAACCCGCAGCCTCCGCCACCGCCGCCGCGACTCACGCGACCAACGCCGCCCTGTTCGAGGCGGCTCGCGCCATCATCCCCGGGGGCGTCGACTCCCCCGTGCGCGCCTTCGGCTCAGTGGGTGGCACTCCGCGGTTCATCGCCTCGGCGAGCGGCGCCCATGTCACCGACGCCGAGGGCCACCGCTACGTGGACCTCGTGGGCTCCTGGGGCCCGGCGCTCCTGGGGCATGCCCACCCGGGCGTCATCGCCGCGGTCCAGGCGGCCGCCGCCCGCGGCCTCTCCTTCGGCGCCCCGACCGAGTCGGAGACGCTCCTGGCCGAGGAGGTTCGCCGTCGGGTGCCGGCCGCGCAGAGGGTGCGCTTCGTGTCCACCGGTACCGAGGCGACGATGACGGCGGTGCGCCTAGCCCGCGGCGCCACGGGGCGTGACCTGGTAGTGAAGTTCGCCGGCTGCTACCACGGGCACAGCGACGGCCTGCTCGCGGC
>NZ_JH470358.1:1735-2648 GCF_000239715.1 Actinomyces sp. oral taxon 849 str. F0330
CGTCCTGCCCTACAACGACGTCGCCGCCCTGGAGGCCTGCTTCGCCGAGCGCGGTTCCGAGATCGCCGCAGTCATCACCGAGGGAGCTCCGGCCAATATGGGGATTGTGCCGCCGGCGCCCGGCTTCAACGCCGCAATCCGCCGGGTGACCGCCGAGCACGGCGCGCTCATGATCCTCGACGAGGTCCTCACCGGCTTCCGCGTGGGCCCAGCCGGCTGGTGGGGCCTGGAGGCTGTCGACGGCTGGACCTCGGACCTGCCGGCCTTCGCCGCCGAACCCTCCACCGCTGGCGCTACTTCTTCTGAGCCCGCCGACGCCGCAGCCCCCTCCTGGCCAGGCGCGGACTGGCGCGAGCGCGCCACCTGGGTGCCGGACCTGGTGACCTTCGGCAAGGTCGTGGGCGGCGGGATGCCGCTGGCCGCCGTCGGCGGACGCGCGGAGGTCATGGACCTGCTGGCACCAGGCGGCCCCGTCTACCAGGCGGGCACGCTCTCGGGGAACCCGCTGGCCACAGCGGCCGGCCTGGCCACGCTCCAGCTGGCCGACGACGCCGTCTACGCCTCGGTGGCCGAACACGCCCAAGCCATCAGCAAGGTGGTCTCAGCGGCCCTGAGTGAGCAGGGCGTGCCCCACCGCGTGCAGCGGGCGGGCTCCCTGTTCTCCCTCATGTTCGGCCCGCAGGCTGCCGAGCGGGGCGTCGCCGACTACGAGGCCGCCCGCGCCCAGGAGACCTGGCGCTACGGGCCCTTCTTCCACGCCTTCCTCGAGGCCGGGGTGAGCCTGCCACCGTCGGTGTTCGAGGCCTGGTTCGTCTCAGCTGCGCACGGCGAGGCCGAGCTGGAGGCGATCGCGGCGGCGGCCCCGGCAGCCGCACGCGCCGCGGCCCGGGCCCAGGAGCACTGAGGGATCGCG
>NZ_JH470358.1:3001-12655 GCF_000239715.1 Actinomyces sp. oral taxon 849 str. F0330
CGACGTCGACGTCGGCATTGAGACTGATGACAATACGCAGCCGGGAGTCGGGGTGGGCCATCAGCCAACGGCCGATCGTCTCCAGGGTCACCAGGGCGGCCTGCCGCTTGGGGTAGCCGAAGACTCCTGTGGACAGCGAACACAGACCGACACTGCCCAGCCCCGCGGCGTGCGCAACGTTGAGGACGCTCGTGTAGCAGGAGGACAGCAGGCGCCGGTCGCGCAGGGTGGGTTTGCGGCCGTCCTCGATGATCGGGCCCACCGAGTGGATGACGTGCTGGGCGGGCAAGTGGTAGCCGCCGGTGAAGACGGCCCGTCCGGCCGGCTCCCCGCCCTGGCGGCGCGTGGGGTCGAAGGTCTCCGCCCAGGTCATGTACCGGGCGCACTCTGCGCGCAGCGCGGGCCCGGCGACGGCGTGGATGATGTTGTCGATGCAGCGGTGCCCGGGCGCGAAGCAACCAAGCATGCCGGAGTTGGCGGCGTTGAGGACGGCGCCGGCACGCAGCCGGGTGAGGTCGCCGCGCCAGAAAGCCACGTTGCGCCCCAGCAGGCCCGGCACATGGTCGGTAATGGCCAGGGGCGGGATCTCGGTGGCATCGACCATGCCGCGCTCGGCGGCCTCAGCCTCCAGGAGGGTGTCGAGATCGGCGGCGATGTCCTCAGGCAGGGGCGCCGGGGGCCGGGCGGTGAGGAGGAAGTCGAGCATGGTGCGCAACTCGTCGGGGTCGGTGGGGACCGTTGAGTCGA
Organism: Actinomyces sp. oral taxon 849 str. F0330; assembly: GCF_000239715.1. Lineage (NCBI taxonomy): Bacteria > Bacillati > Actinomycetota > Actinomycetes > Actinomycetales > Actinomycetaceae > Actinomyces > Actinomyces sp. oral taxon 849. The sequence continues at coordinate 3,749 of NZ_JH470358.1, forward strand.
TCCAGTCCGTGGCCCCCTCGGGGTCGGAGCGCAGGAAAGCGTAGACCAGGTGGCGCACCAGCGCGTCGCGGCCCGAGGCACCGACGGGTACCGCCCATCTGGCTCTGACAGCGTGACTCACGTGGGACTCCAACTTCACGCGGGCCATCATAGGATATCAAAACGTAATGTTCTGCCCTTGACTGGGCGAGCCGGGTAACACTCGACGACGTCGTCCGGAAACGACCAGCTCCCGGACGACGTCGGATGACTGGAGGGCCCGGACGCTACGCGGAGCGATACCGAGGTGCGAGACGGCGCTCAGGCCTGGGCGCCGGAGGCGGCCTCCTCCTCGGCGATCTTGGCCTTGAGGGCCTCCATGTCGAGCTCGCGCACCTGGGTGATGAGGGAGTCTAGCGCGGGGGCGGGCAAGGCGCCGGCCTCGCGGTAGACGAGCACATTGTCACGGAAGACCATGAGCGTGGGGATCGAGGAGATGCCCAGCGCCCCGGCGAGGTCATGCTCGGCCTCGGTGTCGACCTTGGCGAAGGTGATGTCCGGGTTGGCCTCGGAGGCCTTCTCGTAGATGGGGCCGAAGCGCATGCACGGGCCGCACCAGGAGGCCCAGAAGTCGACGAGGGTGATGCCGTCGCCGTGGATGGTGTCCTTGAACTCGGGACCGGTGATGTTCTTGGTGGCCATGAGCGTTCCTTTCAAGACTGCGGATACTGATCGGTTCCACTGCGGCCAACACAACCGGGGCCCACCCTATTCCTGAGGCTGCCCGACCTCTCGCGGACGGGGACATTCCGCGCGGCCGGGTGCACACCGCATCACCCCTCCGGGGTGTACTGGCAGTCCACCCCAGCCGAGAGAGCCGCTGGCTATCGTTGAGGACATGGAGCATCGGGCACAGGTCGCGCAGTTCCTGCACTCACGAAGGGACCGGATCACTCCCGAACGCGTCGGAATCGCCAGCGGCGGGCAACGCCGCGTCCCGGGTCTTCGCCGGGAGGAGGTCGCTCTGCTCGCCGGAATCAGCGTGGAGTACTACGCCCGGATGGAGCGCGGCAACCTCGCCGGGGTCTCGCCCGAGGTCCTCGACTCCCTCGCCCGTGCGCTACAGCTCGACGAGGCGGAGGCCGCTCACCTGGCCGACCTCGCCAAGGCCGCCGGCCCGGCACCGTCATGGCGGCCCGGCAGCACGGGCCTTGAACCGGTCGTCGATCCGAGCTTCCAGCGATTCCTCGATGCCGTGACCGGTGCGCCGATGTGGGTCCGGGACAGGCGCCTGGACTTCGTGGCTGCGAACGCCCTGGGCCGCGCCTTCTACGCCCCTCTGCTCCAGGACCCGAACAGCTTTGGGAACTCCGGCAGATTCACCTTCCTCAACCCCGCCTCGCAGGACTTCTTCCTCGACTGGGAGGACAATGCCAACGACCTGGTGGCCACACTGCGCTCCTACGCCGGGCAGAGTCCTCATGACGAGCGGCTCAGAAACCTGATCGGTGAGCTCGTCACCCGCTCGGACGCCTTCCGTGACCGTTGGGCCAGGCACGACGTGCGTCAGCACCGCCCCGGGATCAAGCGTGTCCACCACCCGGTGGTCGGCGACCTGGAACTCACCTACGAGGTGATGGAGCTTCCCAGCAACCGCGACTGGTTCGTCTTCGCCTTCACCGCCGAGCCCGGGTCCCCGAGCCAGACGAGACTTGAGGCGCTGAAGGAGCTGTGCGCTCCGGCGGCCGACGATGGGGCCGGAGAGATCGCCGAAGCGAGGGCAGAACCCCACCCGGAGGACTGACATGCACAGCCCTGGGCTGACCCGCTGTCGAATCAGCTGCCCGACGACGGATGCTCAGGACCGCTGCTCTCACCCAGCACCGCTGCCAGGGATGTCCTGGGAGACGCCGAGCGCCTCCCTACGGCCAGCACGGCACTGAGGACGACGAACAGTCCCATCACCCAGGCCATGGTGCGCGGCGTCCCGCTGGAGAAGACGGCCAGAAGGAGGGAGGCCACGATCCCGCTCCCGTACTGAAGTGAGCCGAGAAGCGCCGCGCCCGAGCCGGCCATGGCGCTGTCGATGCTGCCCAGGGAGGCGGCGTTCGTCGTGGCGGCGATGATGCCGTTCATCGAGAACATGATGAAGACCGGGATGATGACGCCCCAGATGCCGCCGAATCCGGTGAAGACACAGGCAACCAGGCAGACGGCTCCAGCAGCGGCCACGACCGTCGCCACCCGCAGAAGTCCAGGCAGGGAGTACCGCTTAACGAGCTCGCGGTTGACCGCGCTCATGAGGGCGACCCCGACGATGTTGACCCCGAAGAGGAAGCCGTAGAGCTCCGGGTTGACGTGGAAGTAGGTGATGTAAACGAATGACGAGCCGGTGATGAAGGCGTAGACCGCGACGTAGAAGCAAGTCACGCACAGGGTGTACCGGAGGAACGTCGTGTTCCTCAGGAGGCTCAGGTAGCTCGTGAAGGCCGCCCCAAGAGATGCCGAGGCGGCCCGTTTCTCTGCCGGCAACGACTCGGGAAGGGTGAGCACAGCCAGGAACAGGACCGCTCCGATGGCGGCCATCAGCCAGAAGATCATGTGCCATGAGGCGAGTTTGAGGAGCCCGCCTCCGGCGAGAGGACCCGCAATCGGCGCCACCGCCATAATGACCATGAGGGTCGAGAGCATTCTCGCCGCCTGGGTGGAGCCGTAGAGATCGCGAATCATCGAGCGCGAGAGCATGGGACCTACGCACGCACCGATTGCCTGGAACATCCGCCACAAGACGACCTCAGCGATGCTCGACGACAGCGCGCACCCAACCGAACCGATGGCGAACATCGCCATGCCGATGATGAGGGGTTTCTTCCTTCCGATGCGGTCACTGATCGGCCCCCAGATGAGTTGGGCCAGCGCGAAGCCGACGACGAACCCGGTGACGGTCAGCTCGGAGTCCCCGTGGAGATCCGCCTCCATAGTGGGCAGGGCGGGCAGGTAGAGATCAGTCGAGAGCGACGTACAAGCCATGAGGGCGCTCAGGATGATCATGAACGACAGGCTCGCCTTATTAGCGGTCACAGTGCTCCTTGGAGTTGACGTGGGGCTCGCGCCCACAGCGCCGGGATCGAGAGAGGACATCGTGACACCTGCCACTGCCGGCGGCGGTCGTGTCCACAGCGGACAAGAGTACGACCGCAACAATCTCCCAGGGAGTCACTGGCAGTACACCCCAGGAGTGGGCCTCAGGTCTCCGTTCCACCCTGCCTCATGCCATCCGTCATCGGCGGGGACATTCTGCGCGCAGGGGTTCAGAAAACCTATTCCCGTACGCGCGTACTGCACCCGTCGGCGAGAAAACGTCCCCGACGGCGTCGAATACCTCCGCCCACATCGAGTGCCCCCCTGGCAGCAGTCGCCAACAACCGGCCCACAACATGACCGTTTCCAGACACATCCCCACACAAGATGCTCGACAAGTACCTCTTGTGTATGACTCACCCCCTTCAGATGTCACACAATCGCTATTAGACTGACATTATGGACCTCGGGATGTTCGTTGACGGCACCATGGGGGAACTGGTCGACATCACTGGCTCCGACCCGGTGACCGGCGGCTGGCAGCACAAGGCCTTCGTCCCCGCGCCACTCGGCTCCGACGAGCCACCCTCAACGGAAGCACCTACCGCATGGTGGCAGCAGCCGGCCGCGCACTGGCCGCCCTCGACGCCACGGCCCAGCAGCTGCCGAACCCCTTCCTGCTGCGAACCCCCTCCCTGCGGCGCGAGGCGCAGTCGACGTCGGCCTTGGAAGGGACATACGCCCCCCTGCGCGAGGTGCTCACCGCCGACGACGACGCCCCCGCGACCGCCGAGATGACAGAGATCCTCAACTACGTCCGCATGGCCAACAGCGGCTTCCTGTGGGCTAAGGAGGGACGCCCTATCACCTTGTCTCTCATCGAGGACCTTCAAGGCGAGCTCATGAGGGGCACTCCCCTTGAATCCGCTTCAGGTTGCCTGCGCGACAGTCAGGTCATGATCGGCCGCTGCCCCGGTGCGCACAGCGCGGCCCCGATCCATGCAAGCCGGTTCGTTCCCGTACCGCCTGGAGATCGTCTTCGTGCCGGTGTGCGCGCCCTCATCGACTGGCTGCATCAGGACCACGCGGGAGACATCGACCCGATCATCGCCGCGGGCATGGCGCACTACCAGTTCGAGACCCTCCACCCCTTCCGGGACGGCAACGGGCGCCTGGGGCGGTTCCTCATCGTGCTCACTCTCCTGAGCTCGGGCGTTCTCAGCGAACCCACACTGACGGTCTCACCGTGGTTCGAGGAGCGTCGCGCCGAGTACTACGACGCTCTGCTCCGAGTCAGCACCCACGGCGACTGGGACACCTTTCTCACCTTCTTCTCCCGGGGGCTGGCCGCGGCGGCCACCAACACGCGCCACCAGATGCTCGCCCTGGCCGCTGCGCACCAGAGTCTCAAGGAGACGGTGCGCGCCTCCAGCCTGCGGTCCGCTCACGCCGTCGGCCTCGTCGACTTCGCGGTCGCGAATCCGAGCTTCACGGTGCGCAAGGTCGAGGCGGCCCTTGGCGTCTCGTACGGGCGAGCCAACAGCCTCGTTAGCCAGCTGACTGACATTGGAGTGCTCGACGTCATCGAAACAGGTTCGCAGCCTCGCCGCTTCACCGCCCCTGCCGTCCTGAAGGTCCTGCTCACCTGACTCGGCCACTGCCCTTCTCACTTCCCATCGGAGTGAATGGCACCTATAGGCAGGAGGCGCCCACCGGCCGCAGAATTGACCCGTCGACGGCACCCAACGTCGTCGGGCGCGCCCAAGGGGCTGCAACCGGCCTGGCGGCAGACTTGGAGAAAGGTGACCCATGGCGATCTACATCCGTTCACGTCCCACCACCGGAATCAGGGTGTTCGGATACCTGAGTGCGCTGGCGACCGTCGGTGTCGCGATCGTCTACCCGGCCGTCCTATTCCTGGCCGCCTGGGGCCTGGGCTCCATGGACGAAGCCATGGCCTACCAGGAGGAGGAGAAGGGTCAGGTAGCCAACACCGCAGCTCACATAGTCGCGATAACGACTATCTACAGCGCCGTGCTGACCGCTCTCTGCTTCGGTGCGGTCTTCTGCTTCAGGGGCACCGACCGGTGGCTGCCCAAGGACGCGACGGTGGCCCATCGCGATATCGTGTCGGCACGTTTTCTTCATGTGGCCCGGGATCCCAACAGGCGCGCTATGGGTCTGCTGTGGGCGATGCTTGCGGGCATGCTGCTGGTGGCCTCCCCGATCATTCTGATGGCCGTCCCGCACCCCCTGATCTATAGCGAGTCAACCCAGAAGCTGGTCGGTCAGGCCACCGCGGCCCTGCTCCTGTTCCACACTGCGCTCTTCATCGTCCTGGTTCGCACGGCTGTGCGCCGCCGCTCCAGCATGGTGCGCCTATCCCAACACGGCATAGCAATTGCGAACCTGGAGTTATTCAATCTTGCCCTCCCCTCTGGTCGCGACAACTTCCGAATCCAGGAGACACCAGCGCGCCGGGGCCGTGTACACCTGCAGGCCGTCTACACCCCGCCCAAAGAAGGCGCCAGACTGACGGCACCCGCCGTCATCCCTCGCCTCAGTCTGACCGTGAAACCCTCTCAGCTCGACGACGCCCGCTCGCAGGTCGAGACCTGGCTCGACGAGGTCTGGCGCGCCAGCGAGCTGGTGCGCACCCCGCCCGAACAAGATGAGGCAGCCACACCCGCACGGAAGGAGCCGGTCCAATGACGACCGTCCTCGCCGCCGTCGCTCTCGTCCTGGGAGTCGCGCGGCTGGCCATGTTCATCGCCCTTCACCTCGTCCCCAGCGACTACAACATCGTGCAGCACGCCGTGAGCGACTACGCCGTCGGACCGACCCGCCGGCTCGCGACCGCCATCACCTGGACCTCGGCGGTGTTCTGGGCCGTGCTCGCAGGCGCCGTCGCCCTCGGACCGCCGACACCGGAGAAGGGCGTGGCGCTCTGGCTGGCGGTCCTGGCCGTCATCTTCGCGGTGCTGCCGTTCCTGCCGACCGACGTCGAGGGGCAGCCGACCACCCTCATCGGTCGCCTTCACCTGGTGGCCGCCATCGCATGGTTCGCAATCGCCTACTCGTGCATGGGCAACATCGTCCGGCTGCTGGCCCCGCTCGCACCGCAGGGTCTGGTGTCCTTCCTCGGGGCGACCCGCTGGGTGACCGCCGCCGCGCTCATCGCCCTGGTGACCGCACTGGTCATCCGCCGCCTGAGGCCCTACGCCTTCGGGATCTCGGAGCGGATCTTCCTCCTGGCCGTCTACGTCTTCTATCTCGGCGCCGCAGCCGGGCTCCTGCTGGCCTGACGCGCCCTCGCCTCACGTCCCTCCTCGCACGGCCGGGACATCCTGCACGGCTCTGTCCCAAGCGCCGTCTACCATCGGAGCATGCCGACCGAAGACAGCCCGGGCACTCGACTGCGGGCGTGGGAGCGAGCGACCGAGTGGCCGCTGACCGGCGCCGCCGTCGTCTTCCTGGGCGCCTACGCCTGGGAGGTGCTCGCCAACGCACAAGGCGGGGCCAAGAACGCGGCCGAGCTGGTGATCAACGCCGTGTGGGCGCTGTTCGGCGTCGACTATCTTGTCCGCCTGGCACTGGCGCCGAGCCGAGGCCAATGGTTCCTCCACCACCTACCCGACCTAGCGGTCATTGCCCTGCCGATCCTGCGGCCGCTGAGGCTCCTGCGTCTGGTGACGCTCGTGGGCATCATGCAGCGCAGCGCCGGCACCGCGCTGCGCGGGCGCATCACCCTGTACACGGCCGGCAGCGCCGCCCTGCTCATCTTCACCTCGGCACTGGCCACGCTGGATGCGGAGCGCAATGAGCCGGGCTCCTCGATCCGGACCTTCGGGCAGGCCCTGTGGTGGGCGCTGACGACGATCACCACCATCGGCTACGGCGACACCTTCCCGGTCTCCACGGAGGGGCGTTTCATCGCGGCGCTGCTCATGATCGGCGGGGTGGCGCTCATCGGCGTGGTCACGGCGACCCTGGCCTCGTGGATCGTCTCGCTGGTCGAGGAGGAGAGTGCCGAGCAGGAGGCCGCCACGCAGGCGCAGGTGGCGGCCCTGCAGCGGCAGGTCAGCGAGCTCAGCGAGCGCATCGACCGGCTCCTCGCGGAACGCGAATCAGGTCACTGACCACATAGGCACCGAGCCGGGCATTTCTCGCGTAACCCTACCGAAAAACGGTCGCCCTACGCGAGAAATGCCCGGCTCAGCGGAGAAGAAGACCCAGTCAGCCCCGGATCTCGGCGGCCACCAGCTCGGCGAGCTCGACGGCGTTGAGGGCCGCGCCCTTGCGCAGGTTGTCCCCGACGGCGAAGAACTGCAGGCCGTGGCCCGGTGCGAAGGCCTGGTCGGCGCGCAGACGCCCCACGAAGGTGCCGTCGCGGCCGGCGCCCTTGAGGGGGCTGGGCACGTCCTGGTAGGTGACGCCGGGCGCCGCCTCCAGCAGCTCGCGGGCGCGCTCGACGCTGATCTCGCGGGCGAACTCGGCGTTGATGCTGAGCCCATGGCCGGAGAACACCGGGATGCGCACGCAGGTGCCGGAGACCAGCAGGTCCGGAATCTCCAGGATCTTGCGCGACTCGTTGCGCAGCTTTTGCTCCTCATCGGTCTCGCCGGAGCCGTCGCCGGCGTCATTCCCGGCCCAGGCCACGGCGTTGAAGGCGATGGTGTCGACGTAGACCTCCGGCGCGGGGAACTCGACGGCCCGCCCGTCCAGGGCCAGGCCCTCCATGTCCTCGTTCACGACGGCGCGCACCTGCCCGGCCAGCTCGGCCACCCCGGCCCGCCCGGAGCCGGAGACGGCCTGGTAGGTCGAGACGATGAGGCGAATGAGCCCGGCCTCCTCATGCAGCACCTTGAGGGCGGGCATGGCCGCCATGGTGGTGCAGTTGGGGTTGGCGATGATGCCCTTGGGGCGCTCGCGCAGGGCGTGCGGGTTGACCTCGCTGACCACGAGCGGCACCTCGGGGTCCTTCCGCCAGGCCGAGGAGTTGTCGACGACGACGGCCCCGGCCGCGGCGAAGCGGGGGGCGTGCTCGCGCGAGGCTGCGCCCCCGGCGGAGAAGATGGCGACGTCGATGCCGGTCAGGTCGGCGGTGGCGACGTCCTCGACCTCAACACGGGCGCCGCGGAAGTCCACGACGGTCCCGGCGCTGCGGGCCGAGGAGAAGAAGCGCACCGAACGGGCCGGGAAGTCGCGCTCGGCCAGCATGGCGCGCATGACGCGGCCGACCTGGCCGGTGGCCCCCACGACGGCGACGGCGACGCCGTCGGCCACTCCGGTGTAGGTGTTCACGGGTTTGCTCATCGTCCGGTCCCTCCGTAGACGACCGCCTCGGCGGCCTGGGCGTCGAGGCCGAAGGCAGAGTGGACGGCGCGCACGGCCTCGTCGAGTGCGGCGTCGTCGACCACTACCGAGATGCGGATCTCGGAGGTGGAGATCATGTGAATGTTGACCCCGGCCTCGCTCAGGGCGCCGAACAGGCGCGCCGAGACCCCCGGGTTGGAGCGCATCCCGGCCCCCACCAGGGACAGGATGCCGATGTCGGGGTTGAAGTGCAGGCTGCGGAAGCCCAGCTCCTCGCGGGCGGACTCCAGGGCGGCGCGAGCGGTGGCGGAGTCGCCGGAGGGGCACGTGAAGGAGATGTTAGTCAGGCCCGTGCCCTCGGCGGAGACGTCCTGGACGATCATGTCGATGTTGGCGTCGGTACCGGCCACGATCGCGAAGATGCGTGCGGCGGCGCCGGGGACGTCGGGCACGCCCACGAGCGTGATCTTGTCCTGGCTGCGGTCATGGGCGATTCCGGAGATGACGGGGGCTTCCACGTGGTCCTCCTTG
>NZ_JH470358.1:12941-19840 GCF_000239715.1 Actinomyces sp. oral taxon 849 str. F0330
GCGCGGCGATGGCGTTGCGGTGCGCGGTGTCGACGGCGGCGGCCGAGGGCCCGTCGTCGAGTCCGGCGGGGTTTGAGGGCGGGTCAGCGGCAGCGGGAGAGTTCCCCTGGCTCGCCGAGCTCGCGGGAGTGACGGCGCTGGCCGGGGAGGCGGGGGTCGCAGGACTGCCCGGCGTCGCGATGTCGGCAGCGACGACGTCGTCGAGCTGGGTAGCCACGACCGAGGGCACGAAGGCGCCCTGCCGGCGGCCGTCGTAAATCCAGGTTCCCGTCTTGTCGGAGAAGGAGGAGCGCACGTGCAGGGGCACCCCGAAGCGGCGGGCGTACTCCACCGCGCGCAGGTGGAGGATCTTGGCGCCGTGGGCGGCCAGTTCCAGGGTCTCCTCGCTGGAGAGGGACTCGATGCGCTTGGCGGTGGGAACGATGCGGGGGTCGGCGGTGAACAGGCCGTCGACGTCGGTGTAGATCTCGCAGACGTCGGCATTGAGGGCCGCAGCCAGGGCGACTGCGGTGGTGTCGGAGCCGCCGCGCCCCAGGGTGGTGGTGTCCTCGACCTCGTTGATGCCCTGGAAGCCGGCGACGATGGCGACCGCGCCGGTCTGGATGGAGCGGGCCACGCGCTCGGGCAGCACCCCGACGATGGAGGCCTTGCCGTACTTGGAGTCGGTGAGGACCCCGGCCTGGGCGCCGGTGTAGGCGCGGGCGGGCACGCCGAGCTCACCGACGGCCATGGCGAGCAGGGCCATGGAGATGCGCTCACCGGCGGACAGCAGGATGTCCATCTCACGGGCGGGGGCGTCACTCGTCAGGGCGGCGGCCTGGTCGAGGAGCTCGTCGGTCGTGTCCCCCATCGCGGAGACGACGACGACGACCGTGTTACCGGCCTTGCGGGTGGCGACAATGCGCCGGGCGACGCGTCGCATCGCGTCGACGTCGCTGACGGACGAGCCTCCGTACTTCTGGACGACCAGTGCCATATGGGCGCTCCTCGGGTCCTGGAATCAGTGCGTGTCTACCATCAGGTAGTCCGCGCCGGTGCGGGCGTCCTGGCAGGAGCCTCCGGGATCTGGAGCCGTCGCCGCGCGGCGCCCACGACGACGTGGCTGGGGCAAGCATACGGGCCCCTTGTGTTGCCGGCATATCACGTGGCTCTGAGATCACAGCGCCGGTGGACCACGCGAGGGGCGGGTGGACCCGAGAGCCGCCCCCACTCGCACCTACTCTAAAATGCTGAGAGTAGCGACTCAAAGTTGCAGAACCTTGGAATCACGAGGAAAATCTCGCCTCGAACGGCGCTACTGCCAACCTACTCGAACGCTACTTGAACACTACTCGAAGCTCTCTCACGGGCCCCGCCGCACGCCCTTCACGCGCGAGTCGACTCAGAGCGCCTCCCACCACCGTCGACTATGGGTACCTCTCCCCGACTACCGCGGCCCTCGACGCAGTAGCCTGCCCCTATGAGCATTGAAGTCTCTCAGCTCACCCGTTTCTTTGGCCGGGCGCCCGCGGTGCGCCGGCTGGACATGTCGGTGCCGGGCGGCGCCATCACGGGCCTGGTCGGTCCCAACGGTGCCGGCAAGACCACCCTGCTGCTCATGCTGGCGGCCCTCCTGGCCCCGGACTCCGGAACGATCCGCGTCGCCGGCCTGGACCCGATCACCCAGTCGCGCGAGGTCCACCGCGCCGTGGGCTGGATGCCCGACGCCTTCGGCACCTGGGACTCCCTGACCTGCACCGAAATCCTCCTGACCTTCGCCGCCGCCCAGGAGATGGATGCCGACGCCGCCCGCACCCGCGCCGTCGACATGCTCACCCTGGTCCACCTCGACGAGCTGGCGCGCACGCCAGCCCGGGTCCTCTCCCGGGGCCAGAAGCAGCGTCTGGGCCTGGCCCGCGCCCTCATCCACGACCCCAAGGTCCTGCTCCTGGACGAGCCAGCCGCGGGCATGGACCCGCGCTCGCGCGCCGACCTGCGCGTCCTGCTGCGAGACCTGGCCTCGGACGGCACCACGGTCCTGCTCTCCAGCCACATCCTGTCGGAGATGGAGGAGATGGTCGACGGCGTCGTCTTCATGTCCCACGGAACCACCGTCCCCTCGCCGTTGGATCCGGTTCCGGTCGGCGCGCAGGCCGATGACGCCACTCACCCAGTTCCGGTGCGCCGGACCTGGCGGATGCGGGCCCTGGATTCCGGGCGCCTGAACGACTGGGCGGGCTCCGAGCAGTTGCCGGTCACGCCTGAGGAGGACGGGAGCATGCGTCTCCCCGTCGCCGACGACGCCGCGGCGGCCCGCCTGCTGCGCGGGGCCGTCGAGGCCGGGGTGGAGGTCGTCTCCTTCTCCCCTCTGTCCGGAACCTTGGAGGAGACCTATCTGGCCCTGGAAGGAGAACGCCGATGACTTGGACGGGCGTACGCACCATCATGGTGCTCGAGCTGCGCCAACGGGTGAGAGCCACGCGCTGGCGCGTCATGCTGGGGATCTGGCTGGCCGTCCTCATCCTGCTGTGCGGCGGACTAACGATCGCTCTACTAGAGACCACGGGCGCTCCCCCCAAGGATTACCTCGTCTCCCTCTACGACCTCGTCGTCTGCTTCGTGCTGGGGATCGGGCTCATCGTCGCCCCCACCCTGTCGGCGACGTCGATCAACGGCGACCGAGCCGACGCGACCCTGGCACTACTGCAGGCCACCGCTTTGCGCAGCCAGGAGATCGTCGTCGGCAAGCTGCTGGCGGCCTGGGGCGCGGCGATCGCCTTCCTGGGCGTGGCTGCGCCCTTCCTTCTCATCCTGACGATCGCGGGCGGATCGCACTGGCAGGCGCTCCTGGCTCACCTGGTCATCCTCGGCGTCACCCTGGGGGCGGTGTGCGCGATCGGCCTGGGGTTCTCGAGCCTGACAGCGCGCCCTTCGGCCTCCGCAGTACTGACCTACATCGTGGTGGCCGCCCTGACCGTCGGGACGCCCCTGGCCACAACCATCGCCTCCTCCTTGGTAACCGGCAAGCAGACCGTAGTGACCTACGAGGTGGACTACACGAACTCGACCGATGACAAGCTCGTGTGCCGACCGGACCCCGATGTTGAGACTCGGGAGGTCACCCGCACCAACCGGATCTGGTGGATGCTGGCCCCCAACCCCTTCGTCGCCCTGGGGGACGCCACCGCTCATGCGCCGATTCAGCCCGCCTTGGACCACCACTCCGTGGGCAACTCCCTCCTGACGAGTACCGGGCTGGGAGTCGACTCGATGCGCGATCCCAAACCCGATCGAGTCATCCACAACTACTGCGAGGGGGACAGCTTCTACGACGACCCGTTCGGCTCGTCCACCACGGACTCTAGGACGAAGCACCTGGTCTTCTGGCCCGCGAGCCTCGTGGCACTCGCGGCCCTGGGGGCCGGCGGAGTGGTCGTGGCCGGCAGACGCCTGCGCGTCCCAGCCGGCAAACTGCCACGCGGCGTGCGTCTGGCTTAACCACCCCCATCGAGCCGGGCATTCTTCGCGTAGCCCTACCGTTTTTCCGCCCGGCTACGTGAAACTTGCCCGGCTCGGCGTGAGGTGAGCGACGTCAGGCCGTCTTCCACCGGAACAGCCGCGCCCCCAGCAGGCCGCAGACCACCGTCATGCCGACGAGCACCGCGAGCGCCGTCCCATAATCCGCCCAGGACTGGCCGGACCACATCCCCTGGACGAGGTCGACCAGGTAGTGGAAGGGCGAGTAGCGGGCCACGCGCTGGACGCCCTGCGGGATCTGGCTCTGGGGGACGAAGGCCCCGGAGGTCATCATGATGACGATGAACAATCCGTTCCCGATCCCGGTGGCGGCGCGGGAGGAGGGGTAGAGGGCGGCCAGCGTGTAGCCCAGCGCCAGGAAGGCCACCAGCCCGAGGGCGGCGGCAGCCAGGATCGCCACCGGGTTGCCCTGGAGCCTCACCCCGAAGCCGAGGGCTCCCACCAGCAGCGCCAGGACGATGCCCACCAGGCTGATGAGGAAGTTGACGGTCAGGTCGGCCGCCACGAAGACCCGCGGGCTCAGCGGCGTGGCCCGCAGGCGGGTCAGGGCCCCGCTCTCGCGCAGCTGGAGTTGGCTGGTGGGCAGGATGATGATGCCAGTCATCCCCACCACGAGACAGGCGCAGGCGGGCAGAGTGGCGTCCATGAAGCCGCGGCCCCCGAACTGGGGGTTGGGGTCGTTGCCGAAGAGCACGCCGAGGATCGCCACCAGCAGCGGGGCGAGGACAAGGGTGAAGAACAGTCCGACGGGCTCGCGCAGGGTCGAGCGGGTCAGCATGACGAGCAGGGTTGTAAAAGTTCGGCGGGTGCGCGTAGTCGGCATGGTCGTGTCTCTTCTCAGCGCTCGGTTTGTCGGTAGGCGATTGCTCGGTTGGGGCCCCAGCCGGTCAGGCTTCTCTCAGGGCCCGTCCGGTGAGGTTGAGGAAGACCTCCTCCAGGCCCGGCGAGTGGGTCTCCATGTCTTGCACGACGACGTCGGCCTGCGCCAGGTGGGATAGGACCGCCTGGGCGAAAGCGCCCGTGCCGCCGACGATGGTGACGGCGCCGTCGGTTCGTACAGAGGTGACACCCTCGACGTCGGACAGCGTCCTGGGCGCCGGAGCGCCGAGCCTGAGCCGTAGCGAGGCCTGGCCACCGTGGGCCGCGATGAGGGCGGGGATCGTGTCGAGGGCGATGACGCGTCCGTGGTCGATGACGGCGACCCGGTCGCACAGGGCCTCGGCCTCCTCCATGTAGTGGGTGGTCAGAACCACCGTCTTGCCGCGCTCGCGGATGTCGCGCACGACGTCCCACATGGCCAGGCGCGCCTGGGGGTCGAGTGCGGTGGTCAACTCGTCGAGGAAGAGCAGCTCGGGATCGTGGACGAGGGCCAGGGCGATGAAGACGCGTTGGCGCTCCCCACCGGAGAGCCGGGCGACGTCGGTCTTCTCCTTGGAGGCGATGCCGAGGCGCGCCAGCAGCGGCCGCCAGGGCACGGACTGGTCGTAGAAGGAGGAGAAGAGCTCAAGGGCCTCGCCGACTCGCAGCCGGGGCAGGAGCGCGGCCTGCTGGAGCTGGATTCCGGTGCGACGGGCGAGCTCGGCGGCGTCCTTGACGGGGTGCAGCCCCAGGACGGAGATCTCTCCGGAGGTGGGCTCGTCGAGGCCCTCGATGCTGGACAGCAGCGTGGTCTTGCCGGCGCCGTTGGGGCCGATGATGCCGAAGATCTCGCCGTCGGCGACCTGAAGGCTGACGTCGTCGACGGCGGTGAGGTCGCCGAAGCGGCGGGTGACGTGAGTGCAGGTGACGGCGTTCATCAGGGCTCCTGGATGATGTGTCCGTCGAGGTGGATCACCTCAGCGGGAGGGCTCCGTGCACCCTCGCACCCACCATGGTCGCACTGTGCAACTAGTTCTACAAGTTTTACCCGTCGCGCTGATCGATTTCCTCTTCCTCTCTCAGTCTCCCCGCCGCCCGGCTGCGCGAAATATGCCTGGCTCGGCGAAAGGGGGCGGAAGGAGTCTTCAGTCCTCGACCCGGCGCCGGCCCTCGAAGGCCCGCCCGAGGGTGACCTCATCGGCGTACTCCAGATCGGCGCCCACGGGCAGGCCGGAGGCGAGGCGGGAGACGGGCACGGCCATGGTGCGCAGCATGCGGGTGAGGTAGGCGGCGGTCGCCTCGCCGACGACGTCGGGGTCGGTGGCCAGGATGACCTCCTCGACCTCGCCGGCCCCCAGGCGGCTGAAGAGCTCGCGCACGCGCAGGTCATCGGGGCCGACACCGCTGATGGGGTCGATGGCGCCGCCGAGCACGTGGTAGAGCCCCCGGTACTCGCGGGTGCGCTCAATGGCGACGACGTCCTTGGGCTCCTCGACGACGCAGATGACGCGCTGGTCGCGGCGGGGGTCGCGGCAGATGGCGCACTGGGGGGCCTCTGCGATGTTGCCGCAGGTCTCGCAGAAGCGGACCCGGGCCTTGACGGCGCGCAGGGCCTCGATGAGGCGCTCGACGGCGGCCGAGTCCGCGGCGAGCACGTGGAAGGCCATGCGCTGGGCGGACTTGGGGCCGATGCCGGGCAGCTCGCCGAACTCGTCGATGAGGTCCTGGACGGCGCCTTCGTAGACGGCGGGCATGTCAGCGTCCTTCCTGAGTCACGGTGACCTCTTCGATGACTTGTGCGCCGAGGATCCGTTTGACGACCTCGATGCCGACGACGCCGGCGTCCTCGGCATCGGGATCGTCCTCACTGGGGGTGTCGTCGGCCAGGGAGTCGGCGCTGGTCTCCTGCGCGGCGGCGCGGGCGGCGGCCATGGCGGCAGCCAGCCGTGAGCCCGCAATGCCCGACGGCGCCCAGGTGGCATCGTCCTCGCGAGCGGCGCTCGAGGCGCCGGGCTCCTCGGGCGCCGGACCCGGGCTGAAGGGGCTCGACTCCGTCCCCTCCCAGGTAACGGGCGCCAGTCCGGGAGAACCGGCGGTGGCGTCGGGTGCGCCGGGCGCACTGCCGGCGGCCGGCGACTGCGGGGATGACTGGGGGGAGGGAGACTGCTGGAAGGACTGGGGAGCGGTTGCGGACGATGCGGCCCCGCCGGGAATCTCCGGCAGGGCGCGCAGACGGTGGACGGTGGCCAGGGGCGCCTCGTCGGGCGCCTGCGCGGCAGGAGCGGAACGGGACTGCGCCGGCGACGTCGAGGAGGTGACCGGTGAGGCCGGAGTCGGGACCGGCGCGGATGAGGACCGGGGGGCGTAGGGGCTGGACTGTGCGCCATCCTGAAGGCCGGCGGGGGCGGAGGCGTCCGGAGCATGCGGAGAGGACGACTCGGGTTCGGGCATCGCGGGCGCTCCCGAGGGGGGAGAGCCAACGGGTGGTGGGGACGACGACCCGGAGGACGCTGAGACACGCAACA
>NZ_JH470358.1:19860-21270 GCF_000239715.1 Actinomyces sp. oral taxon 849 str. F0330
GATCGCGACGGGTCCCCACCCGTCATCGGGGTCCGAGGCTGCTGCAGGGACCGAGGCCGTCGGGAGCGTATGGACGGCGGGCGCCGCCGGGGGCGCTGCGGGAGAAGAGGTGGAGGAAGCCGGGGAAACGGCCTGAAACTCAGACGACCCGGGACCGTGCTGCGCCTCAGACGACTGGGACGTGGCTGCTCCGGCGCGCGCACCGGGCGCTGGAGCGGAGAGCGGTCCGGCGGGCTCGACGGGGTCGGCGTATCCGGGGTCCCCGGCGTAGGGATCGCCGACCCACTCGTCCTCGGCCGGGGGCTCGAAGATCGGCGAGCCGTCGTCCCAGGTGGTGGAGACGGGCTTGTGCGCCTCGGGACGGTCAGCTGGCTCGACGTCGGTCGGCCGTGCTGGTGCGGCAGCGGGCGACTGTGCCGCTGGGCCCTGGGCGGGCCGATCGGCGTCGGCAGCACTGCCATGAGTGGCGTCATCACCGGCTCGATCGCGGATGTCGGGCGCACCGGCATCGTTCCCCCTGCTGGGGGCAGGGCCGGGTTCCATCGAGTCGTGGGCGTGACCAGCGCTGGGGGCGCTGAGGCCGGGCGCCTCGTCACCGTGAGCGACGGGGTCGACGGCGCTCGTCTGGGGAGGGGCGCTGGACGGGCTCGCGGATGGACCGGCGCTGTAGAAGCCCTGCGGCCCTCTATCGCCACTGCGGCCGGTACCGCCCACGGCACTACCTCCAACCGGACCACCAGGACCGGCGGCACGGTGGGAGTCGCCGCCGGATCCGCCAGGTCCGCCCGATCCACCGGAGCCGCCCGATCCACCGGGGCCATTGCCGTCGTCGCCTGCGACGATGGCGTGCACTTCCAGGCGCAGGCCGAGGGCCTGGTGGAGGGCCGCGGAGAAGATGGGGCCGTGTCCGCCGTTCTCGAAGGCTCCCACGAGGCCGGGCGCGGTGAACAGCAGGGTGAAGACGCCCCCGGAGACGGTGCCCGGCCGAGAGTTGGGGCCGACCAGTGCCCAGGTCGCGCGCCGCGAGCGCTTGGCTGCTTCGAGGACCTCCTCCCAGCGGGTGCGGATCATCTCCGCATCGGCCGCCTCGGCCCCACCCTGGCCGGTCGCACCGGAAGCACTCGCGCCCCCGTAAGCCCCGGGTGCCGCAGGCGTGCTCGGAGCAGCCTGGGCGCCGGCCGGCCTGGTGTCTGAGGGCTGCTCAGTCGGGCGTTGGCGTGGCGTCGCCGCAGCCGAGGGCGCGGAAGGACCCGGTGAGGCGGAGGTCGAGGAGGTGGTGGAGACGGTCCCGCGGGGCGAGCCGTCATCGTTCGGGACGTCCCGGTCAACGCCGGGGCCGGCCTGTGCGACCGACGCCGAGCCCGCTGCCGGAGCCGATGTGGACGTCGGCGCCGGAGAATCCGCCGGAGC
>NZ_JH470358.1:21617-26687 GCF_000239715.1 Actinomyces sp. oral taxon 849 str. F0330
TGAGCACCGCCGGCCGGGATGAGCAGGCGGGCCACGAGCAGCTCGAGCTGAAGGCGGGGGGAGGTGGCGCCGACCATGGCGGTCAGGGCCTGGGCGGTGGTGTCGGCGGCGCGGGAGAGGGCGGCGGCCCCCATGGTGCGGGCCTGGAGGTCCATGCGTTCGAGTTCGTCGAGAGGCATGGAGCCGAGCGCCGCGCCGGCCTCGGAGCCGGCTAGGGCGATGATGAGGAGGTCGCGCAGGCGGGCCAGCAGGTCCTCGACGAACCGGCGTGGGTCGTGCCCGGAGGAGACGACCCGGTCGACGACCCGGAAGACGCCGACACCGTCAGCGGCGGCGATCGCGTCGACGCACTGGTCGAGCATGGTGGTGTCGGTGTAGCCCAGCAGGGCGACGGCCCGCTGGTAGTCGACGCCGTCGTCGTGCGCCCCGCCGATGAGCTGGTCCATGACGGAGAGGGTGTCGCGCACGGAGCCGCCGCCGGCGCGCACCACGAGGGGGAAGACGCCGGGGCCGATCTCGACGCCCTCGGCCCGGCACAGCTGGGCCAGGTAGCCCTCGAGGACGTCGGGCGGGACGAGGCGGAAGGGGTAGTGGTGGGTGCGCGACCGAATGGTGCCGATGACCTTCTCCGGCTCGGTGGTGGCGAAGATGAACTTCACGTGCGCGGGTGGCTCCTCGACGAGTTTGAGCAGCGCATTGAAGCCCTGGGCGGTGACCATGTGGGCCTCGTCGAGGATGAAGATCTTGTAGCGGTCTCGGGCCGGGGCGAAGGCAGCGCGCTCGCGCAGGTCGCGGGCGTCGTCGACGCCGTTGTGGCTGGCGGCGTCGATTTCGACGACGTCGAGGCTTCCCGGGCCGCCGGTGGCCAGGTCCCGGCAGGACGGGCAGGTGCCGCAGGGGGTGTCGGTGGGGGCCTGGGCGCAGTTGAGGCAACGGGCCAGGATGCGCGCCGACGTCGTCTTGCCGCAGCCGCGCGGGCCGGAGAAGAGGTAGGCGTGGGTGACGCGGTCGGCCCGCAGCGCCGCCATGAGCGGAGCGGTGACGTGGTCCTGCCCGATGACCTCCTGGAAAGCGTCGGGACGGTAGCGGCGGTACAGAGCGGTGGTCACGGGCCGAGCCTAATCGGCCGGGCCGACCCCGTGCGAGGCGCCGGGCGAGTCGGGTGCCATCTGGCACGATGGGAGAGCTGGCGCATCGTCAGCTGGAGAAACGGAGGAACCATGTCTGTCACCGGGGTCCTCATCACCCGCAACGCCGCCTACTCGGCCGGAGTCCTCTCCAGGGGCGGTCTGGTGGAGGTCGACGGTGCCGAGGCCTGATCCCCTCCGGCCACCGGGTGCGGCAGGCCGTCCTCTCCTCCACCCGGGCACGTGAGGACCCCTCGCGCACCCGCCAGAGCCTGCTTACCCTTGCTACCTTCCGGTCCTGGGGGATTCGCTGGATGACGCCGCACGAGGGGCCGAGCGAGAGACTACCCGATCCGGCCCCCGGTTGCGAACCACCCCCGCCGCCCCCACTTGAGGTGGAGGACGCGCCGTAGGGCTCGAGGACTGTCCCGGCAGGTGCGTCCCCGAGGCCTGCGGTGCGTCCACGTTGGGCCGATGCGGGGAGACCAGCCCCGCGTGACAGATCCCACCGCCCCGGGCTGGCCCCGGGGATGGGCGGTCCGATATATTCCTTTCTCGTTGCACGCGGTTGTCGCCGCGTGGAGCGCCTGGAGGATTCGCCTAGTGGCCTATGGCGCACGCTTGGAAAGCGTGTTGGGTGCAAGCCCTCGGGGGTTCGAATCCCCCATCCTCCGCCACCACCCCGGGATTCGTATGATTCCGGGGTTTTGTCGTGGCACGAGGAGAATCCCCAGACGCTCGACGACGATGAACTCGTCGAGAGCAGCCTCGGGCACCGGTGGATTGTGCACGTCGATGGCGGGACCGCCCGTCGAACACCGAGCGGCGCAACGGCTACCTCGAGTCGATGGAGAAGCACGATCTGGAACAGGAGGCGGTCGTCGTCCCCGGGGGCCTTGAGCAGTCCCACTGGGATCTCTCCCCATCGACGAGGCCGAGCCGCTCCTGCCACGGTTAACCCATGCGCGCAGAACCTCGTCCCTCATCGCATTCGCCGCCGCGCCCCTGCTCACCCCCAGTCGATCCGGTCGGGAACAGGGCGACGCTTCATCGGCATGCTTCACCCGGGACGCGATTAACAACCTATTGAACAAATCCGCCAAAAACTCCTACTCTGTCTCCGTTGAGCAGGACACCGGCCACCATCCCGTAGGTGGACCGTCGCCTGGGAAGAACGACTTCGCCCTTCTCACGCCTTACATCGACCGTCCTGCCCCCATTCCGGCCGGGTGGCGACTCTCCGTCTCTCCGTCTCAGGTCGCCACCCGGTCCTTATCCCAGGTATTTTCAGCCCATTCCCCGCGCGTGGTCAGGCTCCCGCAGAAAACCGTCACAATCCCGAGTTTCCTACTGTTACGGTTCGGTATATGCGCACCCTGACCACGCTCCTCGCTCTGCCCGTGTCCGCCGTCCTCGTCATGGGACTGTCCTCCTGCAGCCTGTTCTCCTCAGGTACCTCCACCGCCACCAAGGACCTCAAGGTCGGGGATTGCTACAACACCGTGAGCGACAAGGCCGGCGGGAACAACCCGGTCGGCGAAGTCACCGTGGTCGACTGCGCCAAGACCCACACCTACGAAGTCGTCGCCCAGACCACCTTCCCCGACGACGTCGACAAGCTCCCCAACGAGGGCGCCGTCAAGTCCCTGGGTGAGGGATTCTGCCAGGGAGAGGACTTCACCAAGTACGTGGGGGTCGAGGCCGGCAAGTCCAGCTATCAGATCGAGTACCTCTCCCCCAGCGAAGACACCTGGGCCAAGGGAGACCGGCACGTCACCTGTGTGGTCGCCCAGGGAGACAAGTCGGAGGTCAAGGGCTCGGCCAAGGACTCCAAGAAGTAGTCCTCACACCGGTCGTCCTCAGCGGGCCCGAGCGCGCTGAGGACGGCGCCGTGCCTCGGCGGTGTCCGGGGACGACGGCGTACCATCGGGCACCGGTCCGAGTCCCGCCAGCAGCTCTTCCACGCTCTCGCAGGCCTGCTGCTCGTCTCCGGCCGCTGCGGCGCCGAGGCCACCCTCCGATCCGGGCGCCCCGCGCTCGGAATCGGCCTGTGCCATGAGGGCGGTGGAGATCATGAGCTTAATGCGGTTGAGCTGGTTGACTTCGCTGGCGCCGGGGTCGTAGTCGATGGCGACGATATTGGCCTGGGGGTAGCGGCGTCGGACCTCGCGGAACATGCCCTTGCCCACGACGTGGTTGGGCAGGCAGGCGAAGGGCTGGCAGCACACGATGTTAGGCACGCCGTGCTCGATGAGCTCGATCATCTCGCCGGTGAGCAGCCAGCCCTCACCGGCCTGGTTGCCCAGGGAGAGCACCTTCGAGGCCTTGCGGGCCAGCTCGGCCGTGGAGACCTCGACGTCGAAGGTGCCGCCGGCGGCGCGCAGAGCGGCGCGGGCCGGTGCCTGGAGCTGTTCGATGAACCACACGGCCGCCTTCTTCTTGGCCACGGACTCCCTGCCGATGCCGTAGGTGTCCGCCTCCCACTGGGCGGTTGCCAGCCCGGACAGGAAGAAGGGCAGGAGGCCGGGGACGACGGCCTCGCAGCCCTCGGCCTCGATGACGTCGACTACGTGGTTGTTGGCGTCGGGCTGGAACTTCACCAGGATCTCGCCGACGACGCCGACGCGCGGGCGCCGGGGCTCGTCGCGGCGGGGCAGGTCGTTGAACTCGCGGACCATCTCGCGCAGGAGGCGGCGGTAGCCGATGCGCCCGCCCCAGGTGGCCGAGCGGCCCCGGTGCTCGAAGTACTCGGCGATGATGCGGTCCCAGCGCTCGACGAGCTTCTGGGTGGCGCCTTCGACCACCTCGTAGGGGCGCACCCGTAGCAGGCAGGTGTTGAGGGTGTCTCCGATGATGATGCCCTGGAGCATCTTCAGGCCCATGGTGGCGGTCAGCTCGAATCCGGGGTTGGACTCGATGCCCTGCAGGGAGATGGCCACGACCGGCACCTGCGGGTAGCCGGCCTCGCGCAGGCCCTTGCGCAGCATGGCGGCGTAGTTGGTGGCCCGGCAGATGCCGCCGGTCTGGGAGATGGCCACGACGCAGGAGTCGGGGTCGTGGCTGCCGTCGGTGAAGGCGCCGATGAGCTGGCCGATGACCATGATGGCGGGGAAGCAGGCGTCGTTGTTGACGTAGCGCAGCCCCACCTCGAGGTCATCGCGGGTGGCGGACTGAAGCAGCTCGACCTTGTAGCCCAGGCGCCGCATAAGCGGCTCCAGGGGCCGGAAGTGCACGGGGCTCATCTGGGGCATGAGGATGGTGTGGGTGGCGCGCATGGCCTCGGTGAAGACCGGGCCGGTGGCCCCCGGCAGCTCCCGCCCTCCGACGGCGAAGCCCGTCTCGCGCGGCCCGGCCGCCTTCTCAGTCTTCTCAGCGCCCTTCCGCGCCGGCCGGTCGGCGGCCATAGCGGAGGGCTCATCGGCGGGGACTGTCGTATCGATCTCGACGGCGTCGTCGGCAGAGCCGTCGGCCTCGTCGGCGGCTTCCTCAGCGTGAGCCGTCTTCTCCGCGGCACGGGCCTCGGAGGCGGCGGCCAGGGAGCGCAGGCGGATGGTGGCGGCGCCGAGGTTGGAGACCTCGTCGATCTTGAGGCTCGTGTAGACCCCACCGGCGGATTCCAGGATCTCCTGGACCTGGTCGGTGGTCAGGGCGTCGACCCCGCAGCCGAAGGAGTTGAGCTGGACGAGCTCGAGGTCGTCGCGGGCGGTGACGAGCTCGGCGGCCTGGTAGAGGCGCGAGTGGTAGGCCCACTGGTCGCGCACCCGCAGGCGCCCGGTGACGTCCTCGGTGGCCACGGACTTGGGCGTGGGCAGGCCGACACCGGTGACGTCGGACCAGTCGGCGGGCGCCTGTGGGTCGGGGCGGAGCTCGTCCACCCGGCGGCGCAGTGCGGCCACGGCCCGGCTGAGCGCCCCGGTGGCGACGGCGTGCTCGGCGCCGTCCC
>NZ_JH470358.1:26996-46951 GCF_000239715.1 Actinomyces sp. oral taxon 849 str. F0330
CTGCTGGCCTTACCGGCGTCCCCGGTCTCCTCGGATTTCCCGGTCCGCCCGGCGGCCTCGGCGGCTGCGGCGTCGGGCTCGGGTAGGAGGGAGTCCTCAGACAGGACGGCCAGGCCCAGGGTCGTTGATGACGTCGGGGATGCCGTGGTTGATCTCGGGGTCAATGTGGTAAGGCCGCCCGGCCAGGACGATTCCCTTGCGGCCGTTGTCCTCCATCCACTTCAGGGCGCGGCGGCCCTCGGCGCGCACGTCGGCCTTGAAGGCGGCGTCCTCGGCGAAGCCCGCGGCCACGGCCCGGCGGGCCTCGGGCAGGGTGACGTCCCAGTCGGCGAAGACCTCGACGAGCCGCTCGGCGAGCGTCGCGGGGTCGGCCAGGTTGAGGAAGGGGGAGAGCATTCGCACGCCCGAGCCCCCGGGACCCGTGCCCCCCTCGGCGCCGTCGGGTCCTTCCTGCTGCCCATCGCGCACGGCCTCGACGTTGTTGCGGATGACCTCGGGGTAGGTGGCCACGATCGGGCAGTTGAAGTGGTCGGCAGCGCCCTTGACCAGCTCGCGCTCGTAGAAGACGCAGGGAAACCAGATCGTCTTGATGTCCTTGGCGATGAGGGCCTCGATGTGCCCGTGGGCGAGCTTGGCCGGGTAGCAGACGTTCTCCGAGGGGATCGTGTCCATGCCGGACTCGAAGAGCTCATGGTTGGAGCGCCCCGAGATCATGACGCGGAAGCCCAGCGAGGTGAGCACCGTGAACCACAGGGGGTAGTTCTCGTACATGCCCAGCACTCTGGGAATGCCGATGTCCCCGCGCGTGGCCGCACCCTCCCGCAGGCGCCGGTAGGAGAAGGCCCGCTTGTACTTGTAGTCGTAGAGGTTGGGCAGGTCGGACTTGGTGGCGCGCCGCTCCTGGGTGGCGCCCCGCTCACAGCGGTTGCCGGAGATGTGGCGCTGACCGTCGTTGAAGGTGGTGATGGTCAGCTGGCAATGGTTCTGGCACAGCTTGCAGGTGGCGGTCTCGGTGGTCAGGCTGAAGCGGGAGAGCTCGCCCAGGCTCATGAGACCGGAGGGCACGCCGTCGTAGGAGGCCCGGGCGCTCAGGGCCGCGCCGAAGCAGCCCATGAGCCCGGCGATGTCGGGGCGCACCACTTCCCTGCCCGTGAGCAGCTCGAAGGCCCGCAGGACCGCATCATTGAGGAAGGTGCCGCCCTGGACCGAAACCCGCTCGCCGAGCTGGTCGGCGTCCTTGAGCTTGATGACCTTGTACAGAGCGTTGCGCACCACCGAATAGGACAGGCCCGCGCTGATCTCCCCCACGGTGGCCGACTCACGCTGGGCCTGCTTGACCGAGGAGTTCATGAACACCGTGCAGCGGCTGCCCAGGTCCACCGGCCGCTCGGCGTGCAGCGCGGCCTCGGCGAACTCCCCGATCTTCAGCCCCATCGACTGGGCGAAGGTCTGCAGGAAGGAGCCGCAGCCGGCCGAACAGGCCTCATTGACGCTGATGGAGTCGATCGCGTCGCCCTTGATGCGCAGGTACTTCATGTCCTGGCCGCCGATGTCGATGACCGAGGTGACCCCGGGGTTGAGATAGGCCGCCGCCCGGTAGTGCGCCATCGTCTCGACCACGCCCTCGTCGATACGCAGCGCCGCCTTGACCAGGGACTCCCCGTAACCGGTGACGCAGGAGCGCACGATCCGCACCCCATCGGGCATCTCGCGGTGGATGCGCCGCAGGATCTCCACGGCGGCCGTCACCGGGTCACCCTCATTGCCGGCGTAGTGCTCCCACACGATCCGCCCGCGCCCGTCCAGGACGACGGCCTTGATCGTCGTCGAGCCGGCATCGATCCCCAGGAAGCAATCACCGTCCCCATGCTCTGCGGCCCCGCTCGTCCCCGGCGCCGACGACGCACCGGGGGCCTCATCGTCGAGCTCGTTATCCAGGCCGCCCGGCTCTTTCTCAGCAGGCTCGTCGGGAACCGGCCAGTGGGCCCGCTCGATGTGCGCGCGGGCGTGACGCTCGCGGAAGGCCTCCAGCTCGGCGACGTCCTTGAACAGCGGACGCATCCGGGAGGTCCCCAGGGACAGGGCCTTGCGGGTGGACAGGCGGGTGGACAGCTCCGAGATCGGCGTCGGCTCTCCCGAGGAGAGCAGGGCGGCACCGATGGCGACGTAGAGCTGGGCGTTGTCGGGACAGGTGAAGGAGTCCACCTGGTCCGCCAAGGTGCGCTCGAAGGCGGCGCGCAACTGGGGCAGGAAGTGCAGCGGCCCACCCAGGAACATGACGTGACCGCGGATGGGGCGCCCACAAGCCAGGCCCGCGATAGTCTGGGTGACGACGGCCTGGAGGACGGAGGCGGCCAGGTCCTCGCCGGCGGCGCCCTGGTTGATAAGCGGTTGCAGATCGGACTTGGCGAAGACGCCGCAGCGCGAGGCGATGGGGTAGAGCGTGGTGTAGCGCGAGGCCAGGTCATCCAGGCCAGCGGCGTCGGTGTGGAGGAGCTGAGCCATCTGATCGATGAAGGCTCCGGTACCGCCCGCGCAGGTGCCGTTCATGCGCTGCTCGGGGGTGGGGTGGAGGTAGGTGATCTTGGCGTCCTCACCACCGAGCTCGATGATGACGTCGGCCTGCGGGTCGCACACGCGCACGGTCTCGGTCTCGGCGATGACCTCCTGGACGAAGGGCAGGCCCATGAGGGTGGCCAGGGACAGCCCGGCGCTGCCGGTGACGGCCCCGCGCACAACGGCGCCCGGGTAGGCCCGGGCCACCTCCCCCAGCAGGCGGGTCAGCTCACCGCGCACGTCCGCGTTGTGACGACGGTACTCAGCAAACACCGGGGACACGGGAGGCACCGAGGCCGACGACGCAGATGCCGCGCCTCCTGCCCGAGCCGCCACGGGCGTCTCGGGCAGGAGGACCAGCTTGATGGTCGTCGAGCCGATGTCCAACCCCATCCGCAGAACCGTCGATGCCTCGGCGGGGCCGCCGCCCGGTGCAGGCCCCTCGGCGGGCGCACTGGTCTTAACGGACGTGTCGGGAGCGGGCCTCCGTGAGCTGGGGGGAGGAACGGACATGCTTCACCTCGGCGAGTGCCTGTGCCGACTCCCTGAGAGACGGCGATGTCGGACGGAAACCAAGGTATCGAGGCAAGCCACCAGCCTCAACGCTGTTGAAATAGCTTCGGATCTCCGACTCCGCTCATGTCTCTTCTTGGCAGGATGCCGCCCAGAGACTCCCCCGGACACCCGTCGCCGTCGTCGAGAATCTGAACGATGTTGAATATCGCACCGATAGTCTTTCCTAAAAATGGGGCGACCGTCACACACTCCTAGGGACGCTGCCCCCGACCAAGCACTGTGTTTTCCCGGCACTTCTCCGGTTTCTGCGGAGCTGGCAGTCCCGGACGATGGGGAGCGCCCGTAATCTCCTGGAGTGACCAGTAAAGCCGCCAACGCGCCGCAGCCGAGCGCCTCGCCCGAGGAGGAGACGCTCGAGAGCGCACGTTCTGGTCGCACGCGTCATCGGGGGCCGCGGCGTCGCCCGGACCCCGGCAGTATCCAGCCGTCCTCCACACGGGAGGCGATTCTGACCGCGGCGCGCGAGTCGTTCCTGGCGCAGGGATACGAGGGAACAACGATCCGGGCGGTGGCTCGCACGGCCGGAGTGGACCCGGCGCTCGTGTCGTACTACTTCGGCTCCAAGGGAGACCTGTTCGGGGCGGCCGTCAACCTGCGGGTGAGAGCGAGCGAGGAGATTGCGGCCGCCGTCAGCGGGGACCTGCGCTCAGCCGGCCCCCGCTTGGTGCGGCTGTCGCTGACCGCCTGGGACGACGCCGCGGACGGGGCGACCTTCCGCACCCTGCTGCGGTGGATGGCCACAGACGTCAGCGCCCCGGAGGCGATCCAGACCTACGCGACCGAGCAGATCGCCGTCCCGATGGCCGAGGCCCTCAAGCAGTCGGGGCTGCCGGAGGTCTCGGCACGAGAGCGGGCCACCCTGGCCGGGTCCCAGCTGGTGGGGCTGGCCATGATCCGCTACGTTCTGCGCCTTGATCCAATTGCGAGCGCCAGTGTCGAGCACCTGGTGGAGGTCGTCGGGCCGACGATCCAGCACTACCTCACCGACCCGTTGCGCCCCAGGTGAGTCGCCCCGCCACGTGAAGCGCGTGAAGAGACGACGACGTCAGCGCGCCACGCCGCCTGCCACGCGCATGGTGGCGCAGACCGTCATTCGGTCGCGGGAGCTGCGAGCGGTGGTCGCGGTCTAACGGGGCCGCAGGGCGAGGAGACCCATCAGGCGCCGAGAACCCGCGCCCTCACCACTGCGCGAGTCCGCCTCAGAGACCTCCTCGATGCCGTCTGACTGGAGGTGCATCATCCAGGCGGGCAGTCGGACCGGGTCGCGGGGGAAGAGCCGCAGCTCCGCCTCGCAGTCGGACCGGGTGCACGGCGGGACGAGGTCGGGGCGGCGCTCGTAGTCGAAGTCGGCGGTGAGATCCTCACCCCGTGCACTGATCGACAGGAAGGCCCAGGTCCAGGCGGCGCCGTCGGCGCGGGTTGTTGAGACCCGCAAGGCGACGGCGTCGCGAACGAGTTCATCGGGGACGCCGCCCTCCACCCACTCGACTCGACGTAGGAGGCCGGTTCTACGCAGCACCCGGTTGGCACAGGCGACACGCTCACCCAGCGCCTCGATCTCCACGACCACCTCGAGTGAGTCGGTCCGACGCAGCCAGGCGGCCCATCGGCTCGCGATGCCGTCGAGGGCGCTCGCCCTGGACGTTTCCGGGTTCTTCGTCTGCTCGCCCACGCATACACCTCCTTGGTCTCGGCGGGCTCGTCCCCTGGAATCGGGCGCATGCGTTCGCCCCGGCGGGCGAGCCGGGGCGAACATGCGCGCGATCGGGTCTGACGAGACCCGGTCAGAAGACCTCGTACCGCGAGGAGTTGAGGAAGACTCCGTGGCCGGTCTCGGTGTTGCGGCAGGTCATGCCGGTCTCCTCGGAGCTGCACACCCAGGAGCCGAAGGTGACGGACTGGCCGTACTCGACCACCTGGGGCGAAGAGCCGGCGCCGCGGAAGGCCTCATCAAGGGAGAACGCGCCCTCGCTGCGGCCACTGATCTGAGGCGTCGCACCACTGCTGAGGTCGAACCACCAGTTGGGCGAGCCCATCGCGTTCTGGCCGAAGGTGGACTCGGAGCGGTAGGACAGCACACCGCAACCCGCGTAGTGGGCGGACAGGTCGCATCCGATATTGCCCGACGGCGAGATGACCATGGCCGTCTTCTCCGAGACAAGGTTGTCCGGGACGAAGGACGTGGCCTGGCCCGCCTGCGAGTCGGCAGGCGGTGCGGGCTCGGTGGGCTTAGGCGCAGGGGATGCCGTGTCGGTGTTGCCGCCGGAGTTGTCGGCGGGCGCCTGAGTCGGCTGGGCGGGCGCGGGCGAAGCCTGGGGCTCGGGCGCTGAGGACTGCGCTGACTGGGCCGTCTCAGCCTGAGGCTCGCTGGAGCGGCTCGCATTGCCACTCGCCTCCGGATTCTTGGAGGCACCCTCGTTCTGCGTGCTCGGGTTGCTCGTCCCGCCCGGAGTCGCGGTCCTGCTCGCGCCGGCCCCGTTAGCGGAGGACTGCGCCCCGCTGGTGGCCGGGCGCGGTTCATTGGCGCGCGGGCTGGAGGGACGGGCAGCGGAACCCGAGGAGGGCTGCGGCCCGGACGACTCGCCGGCGCCCTTCCCGGTGGGGCTCGGGATGCGCGGCGAGGCGTGTCCCGACTTCTGTCCGGAGGTCGGCTTGGAGCCGGCCACTGACTGGGACTTGGCAGAGTTGGCAGAGTTAGCAGGGGACGACGAGGACGAGCCCGCGGTGCCCTGCTGATTAGCGTTGGAGGCACCACCTGACTGACAACCGGCCAAGAGCATGGCGGTCGAGGTGAGGACGACAAGGGACAGGGGGATAGTGAAGCCGCTTCGGCGGACCGCAATGGTCATGGCTGCGGCATCCTTTCGGTCGACGTCGGTGCAGCTAACACCGTACTAGAGCCCCGAAGAGGAGGGGAACAGTCAGGAAATTCAGGCATCACGCCCACTTCCGGCATCAGACGTCCCACCTTTCCAGCGAACCACTAGATTTCGTCGAGATAACGCCAATCACAACAAGATGAAGAGACAATCGCCCAGCAGACCACATTCCGGCAAGTGAGACAGATAACGGTTCGAAAACCCGTCCCGCAAGGGGCCGCACTCCCCGCGCACATCGCGGGCGAACGGGATGTTGGGCCGCCCACGGCGCTTTCGTGCGCCTCAAGCAGGTTCATTCACTAGGATGTTCTCGTGATCTTCAAGGCAGTGCGCGAGAGGCCCCCCTACCCCGACCACGGGGTCACCACTCAACGCGAGTGGGCCGTCATCGCGCCCCGACAGATCCGCCTGGCCGATCTCACCACCACCCGTGCGACCCTCGACCTGCGCAGCCTCCTGGATGACGACTCCACCTTCTACGGCGACCTGTTCGCCCACGTCGTCTCCTTCAAGGGGGACCTCTACCTGGAGACCGGGCTGCATCGGGCACTGCGCGCCGCCCTGCAGGGACGTACCGCGATCCACGCCCGCATCCTCGAGGTCACGGAGGACGGGACACCGAGGCTCGCCCCGGCGCCGCCGGCCTCCTGACGCTCGCCCGAGCCTCCGGATCCACGGATCCAGCTCGGTCCCATGTCACATCGGGGCCGCCACCGCCCGGCGAGCGCCGTCGTCCATTACTCTGGTTTGCGTGAGTAGTCCCGCAGATCCGCGCACCGAGTACCGCCGGCACATGCAGCACCGCCAGGCCACCATCATCGGCTCCATCCTGGCCGTCATGATCATCGCGGTCGCCGTGAGCCTCCTGGTGTCGCTGGGCATTCTGCCCGCCCCCAACCCGGGATTCTCGCGCCCCAAGAGCACCGCCACCTACGTGCCGCAGCCATGTCCGCCCGACGGCGCCAAGACCGTGGACGTCACCACGCTCACTGTCAACGTCTACAACGGCTCCGAGTCGGTGGGTCTGGCGACCACGGTGCAGCAGGAGCTGCAGGAGGCCGGCCTGACCGTCGCCTCGGCGAGCGACTGGCCGGGGGGCATCTACGGCGGCGAGGCGCAGATCATGTCCTCCAAGGGCAGCCTGGCCAATGCCTACTCCCTGGCCCAGGTCTTCCCCAACTCCACCGTGCAGATTGACGACAGCCTGTCCGACGACGACCCGACGGTCTCGGTGGTCCTGGGCAAGGAGTACCTGCAGAACGCATTGAACGCCGACGAGATCAAGCTGCTGGGCTCCGACAAGCCCATCACCGCCCCCAGCGACTGCGTCCCGGCGGACAAGGCCTCTCCGGCGGCTAAGGCCACGAAGGAGAGCTGAGCCGGGACGCCATCGGGGAGGCGGGTCGGCGCCCCTTGAGCCACCGGCCCCCGTCAATCCGTACCGCCATCGCCCTCGGGGCTCGACGCCGTCAAGCCCGCCGCCGGGGAGGCGGCCGAGGGAGCATGGGCGGCACGACTGGAGTAGGCCGGGCCCTCCAGCTCAGTGCCGGCGGGGGCAGAAGCCGGGGAGGCCTGTTCCAGGTTGGTTCCGCGCACCTTCGAAATCCAGCGCATGGCGTGATAGATGCCGATCGCGGCCACCGAACCGAGCGCAATGCCCTCGAAGGTCATGCCGCCCCAGGCCAGGGTGTAGTTGGCGATGGCCACCACCATGGACACGGCCGCCGTGTTGAGGTTAACGGGGTCTGAGAAGTCCACTCGGTTCTGCACCCAGATGCGCACCCCCAGCATGCCGATCATGCCGTAGAGGACCGTTGCGGCGCCGCCCAGGACGCCCGCCGGGATCGTCGCGATGATCTCGCCGAACTTCGGCAGCAGGGACAGGCCCAGGGCAGTCAGCGCCGCCACGACGTAGGCGGCGGTGGAGTAGACGCGGGTGGCGGCCATGACGCCGATGTTCTCCGCATAGGTGGTGGTGCCAGAACCGCCGCCGGCACCGGCGAGCACGGTGGACAGCCCATCGGCGAACAGGGCGCGTCCGGTGACGTCGTCGAGGTCCTCCCCGGTCATCGCGGAAACGGATTTGACGTGGCCGATGTTCTCGGCGACCAGGACGAGCACCACGGGGATGAACAGGCCCAGATAGCTGAGGTCGAATGCCGGGGGGTGGAAGTGGGGCAGGCCCAGGAGGGGGGCGTCGATCACCTTGTCGAACTGCACCTCGCCTCGCACCACGGCTGTGGCGTAGCCGATGAGCACTCCGATGAGGATCGCCAGGCGCCCGACGATCCCCTTGAACAGCACGGTGATGAGCAGGATCGACACGATGGTGACGACCGCCGTCACCGGAGCCTGCTTGACGTTGTTCCATGCCGAGGGCGCCAGGTTGAAGCCGATGAGGGAGACGATCGCACCGGTGACGATCGGCGGCATGAGGCGGTCGATCCAACCGGCCCCTGCCAGATGGACGACGACGCCCACGAGCAGCAGGGACACTCCCGCCGCGATGATCCCGCCCTGGGCCAGGGAGGCCTTGTGGGGATCGATGGAGCCTCCGCCGTCGGCCATGTAGCCGGTCACCGCTCCTATGGGGGCGATGAGGGCGAAGGAGGAGCCCAGGTAGCTGGGCAGGCGCCCAGAGGTGATCCCCAGGAACAGAAGCGTGCCCGTGCCGGTGAAGAACAGCGTCGTCGCCGGGTCGAAGCCCGTCAGAAGCGGCACCAGGAAGGTTGCGCCGAACATGGCGATGACGTGCTGGATGCCGATGCCGATCGTGCGCGGCCAGGTGAGGCGCTCACCGGGGGCGACGACCTCACCCGGGGCGATCGAACGACCATCGCCGTGAAGGCGCCAGCCGCGAGAAGGGGAAGAGGACACAGATGATCTCCTGCCTGAGCAAAAGGGGATTGATGGTGCCCCGTGGGAGATCCGCGTACGGCAGGCCCGCGGGACGCTCGGCAGGACCCGGCAGGCTCTGCCGGGGCTTCAGCATAGACCGTGGCCGGGAGCCGTGCCGGTCGGGCGCTCCGAGGCGGGCCGCCGGCCGGCACCGGCGGCAACAGCGCCTCGTCCCTGCGCCCGGCCCCCGCCTACTCTCCCCGCCCCTTCGCTCGACTCCTCCGCGGGAACGATGACTCCTCGGGCGCCGGCGGGCATGATGAGGTCATGAGCACCGCCCGGACCGCACCTCCAGGACAGAGCGCGCCGACCTTCTCCCCGGGCTCGGAGCAGTATGTCGACGGGCTCCCGCCGGGGTTCATCTTCCCCGGCACTGAGAACCTCAATCCTGCGGAGATCTTCTCCGGCCCCGGCTACACGGCGCCCCGCCCCCGTACGGACTCAGGGGCCACAGCCGCCCTGGTTTGCGGGCTGCTCGGTCTCGTCCCCCTTGTCGGCGTCGCCGCGATCATCCTGGGCATCGGCGCGCTACGGCGGCTGCGCCGCAGCTACAACTCTGGCGAGGGCATCGCCTGGCTGGGACTCATCCTCGGAGTCGCCTTCACCCTCCTCTGGCTCCTCATCGCGCTCATGCTGCTCGTGTTCTAGGAGCCCCGTCCCTCCGGCCGGTCCCCTACAGTGGTGCCGTGAAGCCTTTCATCATGGTGACGACGCGCCCCGAACACGAGGCGGCGCAGGACGAGTACGAATCCTTCCTGACCCAGAGCGGTTTGTCGCGCGGCGATCTGCAGCACATCGCTCTGGAGGAGGTCGACTTCCTCGCCTCCTTCACCGCTGCCGATGTCTCCGGGGTGCTCATCGGCGCCAGCCCCTACAACGCAGACACACCGGCGGCGGAGAAGACCCGCAGCCAGCAGCACGTCGAGAAGCAGATCCGCGAGCTGCTCACGGTCATACTCAAGGAGGGGATCCCGCTCCTGGCCACCGGCGTCGCGTTCCAAGTCCTTGCCGCCTACCTAGGCACCGGGACCTATGAGGAGTTCGGCGAGGAGCTGGGCGCCGTCGACCTGTTCCTGACGGCGGAGGGCCGTGAGGACCCGATCCTGGCGGGGCTCCCGCAGGCGATCACCGTGTTCGCCGGTCACTACGAGGGCGTGGGCGAGGTGCCCGCGCACGCGACGCTGCTGGCGAGCTCGCCCGACTGCCCCGTTCAGATGCTGCGCGTGGGCGAGAAGGTCTACGCCTGCCAGTTCAACCCCGAGCTCGACGCCGCCCGGTTCGAGCAGCGCGTGAGCATCTACGACGAAGCCGGCTACGGCGACCCGGACATGAGCGAGGACATTCTCACCCAGGCCAGGTCCTCCGATGCGCACGACGCCGGACAGATCATCCGCAACTTCGCCTCGCACTTCGCACGCGGCTGAGACGCCAGGGACTCAGGAGTCCTGACACCCTGGGGACCCGGGCAAAGACGAAGCTCTGGAATCTCAGCAATGACCATCAGGATCATGTCATGACATATTCGTCACCTTACTCGGGAGCATCTCAGGGCCGGGGCGGCTCGTCGAACTCGCCGTACGACGCCTACGGCCAGCATCCCGTGAACGCCCCGTACGCCGGGGCGCCGTATGGGCAGCCGCCGCCAGCCGGCCGCGCTCCCTACGCGCATCCCGGTCAGCTCGCGTTCCCGCCCCAATCGATGTATCCCGCTCCGGGAGGTCCCGCATTCCCGGGGCAGCCCTCGCCGTCGCCCCAGGTGCCGGCGCTGCAGTATTTCGCCGACCCTGTAGGAACATCGCAGTACCAGCCGTATGCGACTTCCGGTTCCCCCTACCTGAGCGGAGCGGCCACCGCACCGGGCTATTCCCCTGAAGGCCGGATTGCGCGACCGGGCCACCCGAGCGCGGAGACGGCGACATCCCGGGCCAACGGCACAGGACATCACGTGCCGTGGCGCGGTGAAAAGACGGCGGCGCTGATCATGATGATCCTTGCCGCCACTATCGAGGCCGTCTCATTCATCACCCTGCTTCTCAGCCTCGCAGGAGGGTCCGACTGGCTGGTCTTCTTACTCATCACTATGATGCTCGTCGGCGTCACACCGGTGATCTGGTCGTTTTACTTCGGATTACGCCACCTGTTCCGCAACCAACCGGTCTGCGAGATGGTGGGGCTTGCGCTGTGGTTCGGTTATGGAGTACTCGGGCTGCTGAGCGGCACATCCAGCAACGATCCGCAGGCTGGCCTGTATGCCGTCTGCACTGTCCTCTCCTTCATCGTCACCTCTATCGCTGCCGTCTTGACGGTACAACTCAATCAGCGTCTGAAGGATCCGCAACCGTGGACCGTCACCCTGGCTCTGGGGGCCTGTCAGTTCGTTCTGCTCAACAACATTCTCCGCCTGGGAGAATTCGGCGTCATCACCTACACGACGGTATCGAACGGCGAGAGCCTCAGTGAGTACACGGCCAGCACATGGCTCATGTGGTCGAACTCAGGAGGAGTCGGGCTTCCCCTAGCACCGGGATTGATCATTTCGGTCGCGATCACTTCTCTGGCCGCCATCGGAGTCGTCCTGGGGATGCGTTCGCCCCGCAGCAGAGGCTTCCGAATCGCATCCGTCACCGCCGTCTCTCTTCTGACCCTCTGCAACCTCATCATTGTCCTTGCCTACGGGTTGCCCACCAGCGGCGGACACGCGCACAAGCCCTCCGACATGGGATTGGAAGTGGTGACCATCATCATCGTCGGCGCCATCCTCATTGGGGCCACGCTGCTCGCAGGGCATCGCTCCCTCGCCTCACCAGCCGTCAACGGCAACCAGTACGGCCCTCGCGC
The DNA here is from genome assembly GCF_000239715.1 of Actinomyces sp. oral taxon 849 str. F0330. NCBI lineage: Bacteria > Bacillati > Actinomycetota > Actinomycetes > Actinomycetales > Actinomycetaceae > Actinomyces > Actinomyces sp. oral taxon 849. The sequence goes on from NZ_JH470358.1 coordinate 38,744, forward strand.
CTCAGGCGCACCGAGCACACAGGGCATGCAGAGTCGCTTCCGTCAATATGGCCGGCCCCAGTGGCCCACGGGAGGCGGGTACTGAGATCGTTCAGGAGCCGTGACGCTGGTACACAGGTTGGTCTCGCTCATCGACACCGACCACCGGGTCGGCCACAATGCAGTTATGTCGCAGCCGTTCCCGCCGTCTCAGGTTCCCCCAGCCTCTTCCGCATCAGGCAGATCCCAGGAGACTCCTGCGCAGTCGTACGGCCGGCCCTCCGGCATTCCCTCCCCATCCACATCGCCGTACACCGCCTATGCGCACGGCTCATCACCCCGCCCCGCCCCGCCAGTCGATTACCCCTACCTCCAGGGACAGACCGCTACTCCAACGCGGCCAGTGCCGCAACACCTCTCCAGCGTCGGACAGCCGGCCAGTAGGATCGTCTCCGGCGCAGCGGGCACAACCCCCTCTTCGGTCATCCCCACGGCAACGTTCCCCAGATCCGTTCCAGTCACCCCTTCCCACCCTATTCCCGCCGCCCCGCAGCCCTCCGCACAACCTCGGCTCGTCCAGGAGCCGTCACCCAGCATTACCCGTCAGACCGCCCCCGGCTTACCCGTATCCTGGCAACGCGATCGGATCATCGCACTGATCGTGACCCTGGTAGCTTGCATACTCCAGATCATATGGACTTGCATCGACGCCTCCGAACATCCGTCCTTCCACACCGATCGGGGATTCACCCCGAAATTGATCATCGAGCTGGTGTTCTACATCCTTTACACTCTGGGTGCCTGGTGGCTGCTTCTTCTCTTCTTCTCACTGAGAGCGATACATAAGAATAAATCCAGCGCAGTGATTGTGGCGGCAGCTCTTCAACTGCTGCTGATCGACGTCCTCGTTTTCAACAACGATATCATCGGCAATCCTCTACCCATCCTGTGCCTCCTGGCGACCGGTAGTGCTGCAATCGCAACAGTATTCATGAATCAGCGCACGCCGTCCCCATCGCCATGGCCGGTCACCCTGGGACTGGCGATCAATCTGTTCATACTTGTGAGCATGCTTCATCGTCTCATGAGATCCGCCCTGTACGCCTTCAACGACAACTCCATACGAGCTACCGCGGTAGGGCTGTGGATGATCCCATCACCTTCGAACGAGTTCCCCGGAACTCCGTACGCCCTAGGAGTCCTCCTGACGGTCATCATCGCCATTTTCTCCGCCGTCGCACTACGTTTTGGATACCGTCCATCACGCAGGTCCACATTCGCAAAACTCTGCGGAATCGGTCCGATGCTCGTTGCTCTGCACAATATTTGTATTCTCTCCATATTCGGCATGACCGGCACATCCATCATCGCCGCACTCGGATTCACCAGCGTTGGCCAGGGGGGTCACCCCTACGCAACCTTCCGGACATGGGTGTCGTCGATCCTTCTGGGCCTCATCGCCACGGCGGTGGCAGTGCTGCTGCATCGCAGTTCCTCCGCCGACAGGCGCATGCAGGCACTTCAGGGGACGTCGCCGACCGGACCGACGGCGACCCCCCGTTACCAGCGATATCGCCCCCACACGAGGTAGAGGTGTCTCCGTTCACATCCGCCTCTGAGTGAACTAAGTCACTCACCGGGTCCCATCCAACTCTCGCTCGGCTCCGAACTCCTGATGACGGTGCGCACGGTCGGTGCGCCGCCATTCACCCCATCACTTCACCGAGGAGTTCCTATGCGCACTCGCAAGATCGTATCCGCCGCCCTTCTCGTCGCCGCACTCGCCGTGGGCACCGCCGCCTGCGGCTCCACGGATGCCGACAAGGGCACGATGGACAGGATGAAGCAGACCTCCGCCCCGAGCGGCTCCATGAGCGACGGCAAGATGTCCGACGGGAAGATGTCGGATGACAAGATGTCCGATAGCCCTACCTCCGGCTCCATGAGCGACGGCAAGTAGGCCGCCCCGTGACGCTCGGGCCCACCTAGGCTCCGTCAGGCCGGTGACTTCTGAGCCTGCTCGCGCCCGAGCGTCTCGAGGTCGGATTCCAGCGCACCGACGAGTCCTCTGAGCAGCCCCAGGGTCTCGTCGCTGCGAACCCGGCAAATGCGCCGGGTCGACACCTTCGTGATCTCCAGCAGCCCCGCCCGCTCCAGCAGCTTCACGTGGTGGGAGACGGCGGTGCGAGACAGCGGTGAGACCTGGGCGATCTCCCCAACCGTCTGCGGGCCATGCTGGAGAAGGTGGACGACGATCTGCTGACGCATGGGGTCCTTGAGGGCCTCGAACATGGGGATGCAGTCATTGAGGATGGCGATGCTGCACCGGTCGGCCGGATGCTCGGCCCGGCCGTTCTCCTCTTCATCAGCAGCATGACGAGTCACGGCTCTTGCGCTCTCTTAGTTCCTGCGATCACAGTGTCCGGCGCCGCGCCGCACCACCGTCAGCCGTGCCGCTGCGCTCTGCGGGGCATCAGCGCACCGAACCCATGCCTGCACACCGTGAAGGCCAGGGCGGCGAGCCCGTTGCCATGGGCCGAGGCGTAACCGCCCCGAGCGAGCCGGTGCATCTGCATCTCGTACCAGCCGATGAGCAGGACACCGCCGAGCGCCTCGTCGAGCGCCTTGACTCGTGTGGAGATACGGGGCAATTCGATCCGGCGTCGGCCCGCACCGTTGAGAATGCGCTTCGGCAGGTCGGGAATGAGGGCCAAGGGCCGCCCGATCCCAACAAAATCGGTCAGTCCCTCGGCGACAGCCTCCTCCATGTCCGACGCGGAGCGGAAGCCGCCGGTGAGCGCCACCGGCATGGAGACGAGCTCCTTGAGACGGCGCGCGTAGTCGGCGAAGTAGACGCCGCGACGGTGGTCCTCAACGCTGCTGTCGGTCTCTTCGAAGACCGGCTTGCGATAAGTGCCGCCCGAGATCTCCAGGACGTCCACCCCCAGCTCGGACAGGCGGACTGCGACGCGCAGCGAGTCCTCCTGACTCATGCCGCCGGGGTCGCCATCGGAGGAGTTGAGCTTGACGGCGATGGGGAAGTCAGGCCCCAGGGTCTCGCGCATGCCCTGATAGATCTCGATGAGGAAGCGCATGCGTCCCTCCAGGGAGCCTCCGTATTCGTCGGTGCGATGATTGTCCACCGGGGAGAGGAACTGGCTGATGAGGTAACCATGGGCGGCATGGATCTCAACGCCGGTGAAGCCCGCCTTCTTGGCGACGCGGGCGGTGGTGACGAAACGGCGCACGACGTCGCCGATCTCCTCGCGGCTGAGCTCGCGGGGCGGCGCGAAGAACCGCCCGTAGCCGCCCGCGCTCGAAATCTTACTGGGAGCGACCGGGTGGAGATTGACCGAGCGGGGAGACTGCCTGCCGGGGTGATTGATCTGCATCCACAACTGGGTACCGCCGGCGGTACCGGCCTGCGCCCAACGCCGCAGCATCTCCAGGTGGGACTCGTCCTCGACGACGATGTTGCCGGGCTCCCCCAGGTGGCGGGAGTCGACCGCGACATTTCCGGTCACCAGGACCCCGGAGCCGCCAGCTGCCCAGCGCCCGTAGAGGTCCACGATGTCCTGCGAGGGCCCCAGACCGGGAGTTCCTAGGGCCTCGTGCATGGGCGCCTTGAAGAAACGGTTCTTCACAGTCACCCCGCAGGGCAGGGTGAGCGGTTCAGCGAGGACAGAACTCGTTGCGGGCATCGGCAACCTTTCGTCGAAGCGTCGAAGTACTTTGACCTTTCGACTCACGAGAGGCTACCACGCTCATCGGCGCCAACCGTATCGGCGAACATGCTTCCCGACTCGCACACCGAGCCAGAGGCAGTAGATCGCAATGATAAGGACCACCGCCACACGGCTTCCACTGAGCACTACTCCATACAGTCCAACGACGACGACAGCATCGGCCAGGATGTAGGTAGCCACACCGAAGCGAAGAGACTCAGCACGAGCGATTTCCTTCCAGGCGCATACGAGGAGCCAAACCGCCCCAACAATGAGTGCAGCGTGAATAATCACGAACGACCATAGATACCCGTCCACCCCCTCGCCCATCGCCACGGCAGCCGCCAACGCACCGCCACCGGCTGCAGCCTGCCCAAGCGTTCTTTTAGCGCTGAGCGACGGCTTTACCGCACCTGCCTCATTGTCCGTCACTGCAGAACACCCGATTTCATTCGATCTCCGGCACGAGGGGAGGGAAGCCCCGATCAACGTGGAGAGCCACCCCGGCAGCCACTAAGGCGACACCAAGCCACTCATCCCCATTCGCCTCCGACTCCCTGATGACACGATCACCGTACTCGAGCGACAAATAGGTACACCAGTAAATTATAGTCGGCAAAACCCTGTCGACACTTCGGCTTGTAGTATTTCTACAAGTTCCTTCGCGCCTCACATGTATGTGTGCGACAAGAGTTCGGGACGATTCGGCTACCTAGAGCAGTCGCGGGCGTGGACGGACACGAAGTTGGCCAGGAGCTTCCAGGAGTCGGAGACGTCGTCGAGACGCACGCGCGCCTGGAGCTCGGCAAGCTCATCGTCAGCGAAGTAGCCGTGGCCGGAGTAGAAGCCGAGACGGTGGGCGAGGTAGTCGCCGTCAAGCTCGGGGTGGAACTGAGTGGCGTAGAGGTTGTTCTTGATGCGGAACATCTGCACGGGGCAGGCCTGGCCGGACCCCAGGACGACGGCGTGGGGCGGCAACTCGGTGACGGCCTCCTTGTGGGCGACGAAGGCCTGGAAGACTCTGGGAACGCCCGCGCAGATCGGATCGGCCAGGCCGGCCTCGGTGAGGGTGACGTCGGGGGCGGTGACGGCCTCGCCGTAGGTCGTGTCGACGACGGCGCCCTGATGGCAGGCGAGCGTGCCGATGCCGTAGCAGGCGCCGAAGAAGGGGAAGTCGGCCTCGACGACGCGGTCGAGCAGGCCGGAGAGCTCGGTCTCGACCCGCTTCTGGGTGGCGGATTTCTTCTCCGGTGGGGTGGAGGCGTTGAAGGGAGAGCCGCCCACGAGGATCCCGGACCAGTCGTCCAGATTGATCTGGGGCAGGGGCCGGGACTCCAGGCGCAGGCGAACGAGCGTGGACTCATCCAGGCCGGTGCGCTTGAGGAAGGCCTCGTACTCGGCGTCGGCCGGCTCGTCGTCGCTGCGGGTGGCCAGGAAGAGGAAGGGTTTCACAGGATGACTTTAACGGGGGTCGACGGGGACGGCAGCATCCTTATCTCACGCCGTTCCCAGAATCACGTTCAGGCACCCGCCCGCAGACTTCTGAGAACATCCTCGACGGCGGCCAGGGCGATGCCGGAGGCCTGGCGCAGGGAGAGCTGCGCCTGCCCGAGGTTCGCGCCTGCGGCGGGGGCGTCGAGGTAGGCCAGAGCCGCGACGGACACGCCCCGGGAGGCCAGGGCCATGGCCTCGGCGACGGAGTCCGTAACGGCGGCGTCGGCCCCCATGGAGGCCAGGGCACGGGACTCGGCGGGGCTTGGGCGCAGCGGGCCGGGGATGAGGGCGACAACGGCGCTTCCGTTCACCCCGCGCAGGCTCCCCAGCCGCTCGGCGAGGTTCGCGTCCCACCCTGCCGAGACCATGCCGGTGGCCGGGAAGAGGGGAGCACCTGAGAGGTTGAGGTGGTCGGTCACAACGCGCACCTGGCCGGGAGCCGTATCGCCGGATGCGTTCCCGGACTCGCCCAGCGCTGTGGCGCGCGTGATGAGCAGGGCGGCGCGCAGGCGGGCGCCGCTGGCGATCCGGGCCAGCGCCGTCGTACTGCGGGCGGACTCGCCCTCGAACAGGCTGGTGCGGCCGCGGGCGACGAGGACGCCGAGGCCGCCGCGCTCGTAGGACATCAGGGCGTCCTCCTGGCCGGGGGCGCTCGGAGCGTGGACTCCGGGCAGGAAGGACAGGCGCACGCGGGCGGCGGGGCGCCCCCAGACCTGGTCGAGGTCGCGCAGGAAAGCTGGTTCGGCGATGACGAGGAGGTCGTGGCGGGCGCGGCCCGTGGCCAGGAGGATGGAGGCGCCGTCGGGGTCCTCGTCCCAGGTTCCTGGTGGGGCGGGCTGCTGGGCCATGGGTTCTCCTCGGGTGGGCCCGGGGCGGGCGAAAGGGCGGGGACGATGACCGGCACGGGGGCACCGGTCAGGGTGGGGCGAAGTTTACGCGAAGATGTCGGGGCGCGCCGCCGGTCCCAGCCGGTCCCAACGGCTCCAGCCGACTCCGGACGGTCGCGGCCAAATGTCGCCCGTCGCCTACCGCGGAGAGCTGCGGCGACATCTACATGGTGCGATCGAAGTAGATGTTCGCCCCAATGAGACCGAAGACCTGAAGGCACAGGACGATACCGACGACCGGCTCCATCCGGCCCCCGAAGGCGCCTACGGGGACAGCGACAAGGTTTCCGATGAACCCGACGACGCCCACCAGGGCCCAGGCCCGTCGCGAGGCGGCCCTGTCCCGTTCGTCCTCCCGCTTCTCGAGCTCGCGGACGAAGAAGGTGTCGTATCCGAACCTCTTAGCAACAAACAGGGCGACGAGCGCCAGCGTTGCGGCCGTCCCCCCGCTGGCGGCTCCATAGAGGAAGCCGTTGCGCATCGGGATTGTCAAGGCGGCCACCCACAGGAGGATCACGATGACGATGGCGGACGTCATGCCTGCGGCGGTGATCTGCCACGACACGGTGGTCATCGGGCCTTTCCGCACTTTCGGCGTCGAACCGGAGAAGGACGAACCGGCGGCCGGGGTGGAGGTAGGGGCGGGCGTGGGATCTGACTCAGACATGGAAAATCTCCTCGACAGTGGTCTCGAAGTAGCGGGCGATGGCGATGGCGAGAGGAAGGGAGGGGTCGTACTTGCCCTTCTCGATGGAGTTGACGCTCTGCCTAGAGACGCCCAGGGCAGCTCCGAGCTGGGCCTGGGTGAGGCCGCGCGCCTCGCGCAGGCTGCGCACGTCGTTATCCATGGCACTCACCGCCCAGAGCACGGTGAGACAACCGAGATGCATGGGCAACCGCCCTTCCCCGGCTCATGCCGCAGCCGCGTTCCGGGCGGCACGCAGTCGTGGGGACAGCCACGCGACACCGACGATGGAGACGCCGATCATGGCGGCACCCATGAGGCGGACAACCAGCAGAAGTGGTCCGGCGGAGAGATGAGTGGCCGCCGGATTCACGAAGCCCACCATGATTCCGGTGGGGGCACTGCAGATGAAAGCGGCTATCTGCCCGCCGAGCTTCTTGACGAGCTCGGGCGTCTCCTCGGCGCGAACCTCGGGCAGATGGCGAGCCGAGTACCGGTGGACGAGCAGATAGAGGACGATCCCGGCGACGAGGCCACCGACCACGCCGGCGACGAAGGTGACACCGGAGGAGGCCGACGACGCGGCGGTCAGGACAGTAGGAGCGAAGACGGCGGAGAGCATGGCGATCATCCCTTAAATAGCCACTCACCCCTGAGAGGGGGTGTCATGTTTGCTTGACATGTCTAGTCTGCTTGACAGAATCCGTCATGTCAAGCCACCTTCACACGACAACTTATTGCACACAATGTGCAAGAACAAAAGACTCTCAACTAACATCCAGGCATGGCTGAGCGAACTTTCATCATTAATGCACCAATCAATCGGGTTCAATCGATTATCACGGACTTCTTCACCCGCGAGGGCTGGACCTGTACCCCCAGCACCACCGGCGGCATTCACCTCAATCGAGGCAATAAGGGGCTGACCATCGCTCTCGGAGCGCTGGCGCTCGGCAGCTTCTACCTCTCCCAAGACGTCGACCTCACAACCGGCCCGCAGGGGGAGACGATAGCGGTCTACCGCCCATCAACGGGCAAGGCGCTCATCGGTGGGGCGATCGGCGTGCACAAGTCTATGAAGACACACGCCGAGTACGTCGAGAAGCTCACCCAGGCCCTGCAGTCCCAGGGCATCCTCCTGGGACTGCAATAGCCTGCGCCTCCACGGGAACCTTTTCCTCACTCACCGACGAAAACTTCAGAGATGACACGGAGCCGCGTCGTCTGTGAAGAAAATGTCGGTATGTCTCGACCGACCGACCCCATCAGGGCCCTGCTCGCTTCTCCCCCTCACCTGCCGGTGGTCGAGGTGCTGACCGAGCTGCGCGAGCGCCTCTCCTCAGGCTCGGATGGCGTCGGCGCCTGCCTGGTGCTCACCGCACCGCCCGGCACCGGGAAGACGACGCTCGTCCCACCGCTCCTGGCCGACGTCCTCGTC
>NZ_JH470358.1:48149-73593 GCF_000239715.1 Actinomyces sp. oral taxon 849 str. F0330
GGCGCGGGGACGCGCTTGTCCGGGCTGCAGCGCCCCTCGATGAGCAGGTGGCGCTGGAGCTGGCCGGGGCCTGGCTGGCCGAGGAGGAGCGCACCGTCTGGGACGGCGGGCGGCTACGCACCGAGCGCGTGCGCCGCCTGGGGGCCATCACGCTCACCGCCACGCCGGGGTCGCCTCCGGGACCGCAGGAGGTGGCGGACGCCGTCGTCGAGCGGGTGCGAACTGAAGGCGCCGGCGCGGGTCTGGCCGCGCTGCCGTGGGATGAGGAGGCCCGGAGCCTGCGCGCCCGACTGGCCCTGCTGCACGAGCACCTGGGCGAGCCCTGGCCGGATATGAGCGATGCGGCTCTGGCAAAGCGGGCCGAGGAGTGGTTGGCACCGGCGGTCATGAGCCTGGTCGGGCAGGCCGGCTCACGCGGGTCGTCCGGGGCTGCGGCGTCGAGCGCGGGGAGCAGGCGCTTCAGCCTGGAGCGGCTGGATGTGGCCCAGGCGCTGCGGGCGCTTCTGCCCTGGCCGCAGGCGGCGCGCCTGGAGGAACTGGCGCCCGAGCGCATTGAGGTCCCCTCCGGTTCGCAGGTGCGGGTGGACTACGGCTCCTCCGCTGCCGGCTCCGCTGGGCCCTCGGCCGCCACAGGCGCCATGGACTCCGCTGGCACCGGGCAGGCGGGTCGGCCGGTGCTGGCGGTGCGGGTCCAGGAGTGCTTCGGTTGGGCGGCCACGCCGCGGATCGTGGAGGGACGGGTGGCCGTGCTGCTGCACCTGCTCTCGCCGGCACGCCGGCCGGTGGCGGTCACCGACGACCTGGCCTCCTTCTGGGAGCAGGGCTACCCGCAGGTGCGCTCCGAGATGCGCGGACGCTACCCCAAGTACGCTTGGCCTGAGGACCCGTGGAACGCGCCCGCCACGAGGGGGACCGGACGGCGTCGGTAGGCGGGGGCGAAGATAATCTGAGGGCCCTGCGGGGACGGCTGGCGACGGGTGCCGCAGCGGGCCGGCACTGCCAAGAGGTCTAAGGAGGCCGACTCTGGTTGACCCTGGCCGGCTCAGACGTTCTCAGGACAACCGGCTTAGCGACGACTCACCACGTGGAGGCGTCCAGGCGGCTGAAGCGGAAGCCGGTGGAGTTGTGTTCGGTGTCGGGATCGGCGTCGGGCACGACGTATCCGACGATCTGGAGGTTCCAGGTGCCGCGCCCGCCCCACAGGGTGGCCGTGGTGCGGGTGCGGCCGCGCACCACCGGGAAGCCGGCGATCGTGTCTGTTTGAACGGACACCACCTCGTGGGCGTGGTAGCGCATGGAGCCGGTGGCGATGTCCCCGAGCCATTCGATCTTGGGCTGGGGATAGCCGGTCATGTGGGTCAGGACGCAGTCGTCGGTGAGCAGGGCATCGATCGCCTTGGTGTCGCCGGCGACCATGGCGTCGCACAGGAGCGAGTAGAGGTCGGCGGCCGCGTGCGGCGCAGCCTCGGAGGCGTGGGGGTGAGGACGGGCCTGAGTACGGGTGCGGGAGAGGGTTCGGGATTCGTGGGGACGGTGGGGGCGGCGGCTCATGGGTCAAGGGTAGAGCCCGATGTCGGACAAATGGGGGACCAAGTGCTTTCAGCGCGCGTGGCAGGTGTGCAGGTCCCGCCGCATCTGACGTTGCAGCCAGTTTCACGGCGTTGCATCGTGCGGTTCTGCACGGAACGTCACGCCTGCTTGAACTCGGCTCAGTACCGCTCCAACCACTCCGCAGGATGTCTCTTCGGCTGATAGCTCGCGGGAGGTGAGACCGTCCACCCCATCTCTCGGAGGACCTCTGCGGCAAGATCACCGGAAGACCGAACGATGGCTTTTGTCTGCTCCATTCTCCAACGGGCCCGGCCCGATCAAGTTCCTGGCGCGCCTGAGGAGGATGGTCGACTCCAAGCTCCTCGATCAGCATTGTCAGGAAGTCCTCCAGTGCGGGTCGCAGCCGCGGACCGCCAACAGGGGAGTGGATGTCAGAGATCTGGGGAGTCTTCTCAGCGCCTCCCCGCTTCTTGACCGTCTTTCGTCCGCTGCCATGACCATCGCGGGACATCATGAAAGTCCAGGCGTCACGATGCGCATGAATGTGAAGGTGCGAGCAAGGAACATTTGCCAGAGGACGACGCCGGTAGTCAAGACGAGCAAGCCACTCGCCTCCACCATGGGGTCTCAGGCCGAACATCGAGCCCTCGATGATCATGTAGGGATGCTGTGTCGATATCGAACAGGTGTAAGACACGACTAGATCGAGGAGTTTCTTGCCACCGATGGACAGGACGACAGGAGCCTTCTCCTGCGGATGAACAGCTGCCTTCCAAGGGTCCTCTCCTGCGACGTCGACCTGGAACTCAGGCGCTGCCGGGCAAACCGCACGCACTGTACGAGTCAGCCCCTCCGCAAAACGGAAGGTCTGCTCATCCGCCCCGGTGATCACTTGCCAAGGAGGAACATCAAGCTGTGGTACTCGGAGAACAGCTTGAGGTCGTCCGACGGGTACTCACCGGTGTACTCCTGGGCGAGTGCAGCATCAACACTGCCGAACCGACGCTCGAGTGCGCTGACGACAGCCCTCTCTCGTGCCTCAAGCTCGGCCTGCGAGAAGTGCTTGACGACTCCACGTGACGGGATAAGGGCAGTGGACATATGACTGCCTCCTTCCGTGGTCGTATACGCACTGTAGCGCATCGCTACGACACAAACCGTGCCCTCCTCACGGACGATCAGCGATCGGGTCTCAACCAGGAGAAACCGCCCCGTCCCCGAACTGCACGAACCGGGGTTCCTACTGACCGACACCTGTCTGCACTGCACGAACCCCCGAGAGTCAGGCAGTACACCCGTCTCTCACCCAGTGACGCCCAGCCCTCGAGCAGTACGGGCCCCCGCAGCGTCGGCGTCAGTGCGTCAGAGACGGAGAGGGCCCGCCGGGCAACTCGTGGTTGCTTCGGCGGGCCCTCCCGTGGTGGCGGTAGCGCTGGGATTCGAACCCAGGGTGGCTATGAACCACACAGACTTTCGAGATCTGCACCTTCGGCCGCTCGGACACGCTACCTCGCTTAAGAGGTTACACGGACGGCGGCCCGGGCCCCAACGCGGCGTCCTGCGGTATCAGTCACGACCGACGTCCGCCCTTCCTCAGCGGCGGTCGGCGAAGAATGCCGTCAGGAGGGCCTGGGACTCTTGGGCCCGCAGGCCGGCGCGCACCTCGACCTGATGGTTGGCCCGGGCGTCGCGCACGACGTCGCGCACCGAGCCGCAGGCCCCGGTCCTCGGCTCCCAGGCCCCCAGCACCAGCCGGGTCACGCGGGCCAGGACGATGGCGCCGGCGCACATGGTGCACGGCTCAAGGGTCACCACGAGGGTGCAGCCGTCCAGGTGGGAGTCGCCCAGGGCGGCGCCGGCGGCGCGCAGGGCACGGATCTCGGCGTGCGCCGTCGGGTCGTGCTCGGTCTGGCGGGCGTTGGCGGCCTCGGCCACAACAGCCCCCTCCGGCGAGAGGATGACGGCGCCCACCGGCACCTCCCCCGCACGGCCCGCCGAGCGGGCCAGCTCCAGGGCGCGCACCATGGCGGCATCCAGCGACTGTGCAGAGGGTGAAGACGTCACAGCCCCAAGGATGACAGACCCGGAATCCGGGAAGCGCCGGTCCCCGCCCGCACCGCGCTCAGTCTTCTGCATCACTCCGACGTCAGCGGGAATACATAACGGGTACATCACCTCCGTTATAGGCTCCACATGAGACGTACGGCCCTGGGCTGATCTCCCAGTTGCCGTATCTTGGCACCGCCCCATGTCCCCTCAATTCCAGTACGAAGTGAGTCCCCATGAAGAACGGAGCAGGTCGGTGAGCCGGTCCCCCGAAACGAGCGAGCAGAGCGAGCCCGCAGCAGACGAGCCCTCAGACCGCTCATCCCATTCCTCTGAGCACATCGCCCCATCCGAGGCATCGTCCGAGACGCCATCCGCCGCCCAGCTCGACAAGCAGTCCCTCAACCCGGTGGTCTTCTTCGTGTCGGCCACCATCATCGCCATCGTCGCCCTGGCCGCGATCTTCGCCCCCAAGATCGTCAACGACGCCTTCAGCACGGCCGTGACCTGGACGAGCCGCTGGTTCGGGTCCTTCTATATCCTCCTCATTACGGCCGCGCTCATCTTCATCCTGGCGCTGGCCTTCTCCCGGTTCGGGCGGATCCGCCTGGGTCCGGACAACTCGACGCCGGACTTCTCCACCTTCGCCTGGACGGCCATGCTCTTCGCCGCCGGTATCGGAACCGAGATCCTGTTCTTCGCCGTCGCCGAGCCGGTCGACCAGTACATGCACCCGCCCACTGGGGACGGGCAGACCATCCAGGCCGCCCGCGACGCGATCGTCCTGTCCCTGTTCCACTACGGCATCTCCGGCTGGGGCCTGTACGCACTAGTAGGGCTGTCCATGGCCTACTTCGCCTACCGACGCCGCGACACCCTCACACTGCGATCCACCCTGCGCCCACTACTGGGACGGCACACCGAGGGCGTCATCGGAGACATCGTCGACGCCGCAGCACTGGTCGGCGGGGTCTTCGGAATCGCCGCTTCGCTGGGCGTCGGCGTCGTCCAGCTCAACGTGGCCCTCAACATCCTGTTCGGGCTGCCACAGGGCTTCCCCACCCAGATCGGGCTGACCGCCCTGGCCGTCATCATGGCGACGGTCTCGGCCGTCTCGGGCGTCGACCGCGGCGTGCGCGTCCTGTCCACCATCAACGTGCTGCTGGCCATCGGCCTGGCCCTGTGGGTGCTCATCACCGGCGATGCCGCTTTCCTCATCGACGCGCTCGTGGGCTCCATAGGAGACTTCTTCACCCGCTTCCCGCTGCTGACGCTGGAGACCTACGCCTACAACCGGCCCGATGAGTGGCTCAATGCCTGGACCCTGTTCTTCTGGGCCTGGTGGATCGCCTGGGCGGCCTTCGTGGGCATGTTCCTGGCCCGCATCTCGCGCGGCCGCACCATCCGCCAGTTCGTGCTCGGCAGCCTCCTGCTGCCCTTCTGCTACATCCTCATGTGGGTGGCCATCTTCGGCAATCACGCCCTCGACCTGGTCATCCGCGGCAACGGCGAATTCCGGGACCTCACCCTGGACCAGCCCGAGCAGGGCCTGTACTGGATGCTGGAGCACCTGCCGGGCCAGAAGATCCTCATCGCCCTGGCCCTGTTCATCGGCATCCTCTTCTACGTCACCAGCGCCGACTCCGGCGCCCTGGTCATGGCCAACCTCTCCAGCCGCATCCGCTCGGCGCGCCAGGACGCCGCCGCCTGGCTGCGGATCTTCTGGGCCGCCCTGACCGGGATCCTGACCATCGCCATGCTCGTGGCCGGCGGCATCCCCATCCTCCAGCAGGCCACGATCGTCATGGCGCTACCCTTCTCCGGAGTGCTCATCCTCATCATGTACACCCTGTGGCGATCCCTGAGCACCGAAGACTCCTACAACCAGGCCCTGTCCATCGCCAACCGTAATCGTGCCCTCGGTTTCAACGGGACGGCCGCCGGCCTGGAGCAGACGCCCTGGCGCGAGCGCCTGGTCCACACCCTCAACTCCGTCTCCCCCGACGAGGCCAGCCACGCCCTCGAGCGGCGCATCGTGCCGGCCATGGAAGCGGTGGCCACCGAACTGCGCAAGGAGAACGTCTCCGCCGAGGTCTTCGTCGAGGGCCCCGAGGCGCAAGACCCCGACGACGAGCGCACCTTCCTAGGACGGGCCAGCCTGGTCGTCTCCGCCGCCCCGGCCACGACGGAGAGCGGCGAGGAGCAGTCCAGCTCCATCGACTCCTTCCGATACGTCGTGCGCATGGTGGTCACACCCGTACCCTCCTACGGCTTCGCCGTCCACGAGGCCGACGACCTCACGGTGCGCCTCGAAGTGCGCCCGCACAGCGGCGGCCAGGGCTACGACGTCGTCGACTGGAACTCCGACCAAGTGGCCCACGATGTGCTCGACCACTACGAGCGCTGGCTGGAGTACGTGGGCACCTCCGAGAAGACCGAGTCCCGGTTCTCACGCCGGTTCTAAATTCGCCCCGGTAGAGACATTCGACGCCGCAGGGGGAACGGGAAAACCGTTCCCTCTGCGGCGTCGAATGTTTCCGCTCATGTGATAGGCCCCCAGTAGGAAGAGGGCGGGAGGGTTAGTCCTCCTCGACCGTGAAGGAGGCGAGGCGCTCCTGGAAGGCAGGGTCGTAGTGGTCCACAACACCCCGTCCCTCGTCGAGGGCCGCGATGGCCTGCAGGTCGGCGTCGTCGAGCTGGAAGTCGGTGACGTCGAGGTTGGTGACCATGCGTTCGCGGTGGACCGTCTTGGGGATGACGATGATGCCCAGCTGGATGAGGTAGCGCAGCGCCACCTGGGCGGCGGTCTTGCCGTACTTCTCGCCGACGGCGGTGAGCACCGGGTGGGTGAAGATGTTGTTGCGGCCCTGGGCCAACGGTCCCCAGGACTCCAGGGCGGTGCCGTACTTGGCGTACCAGGCGCGGTTGTCGGCCTGCTGATTGAAGACGTGGGTCTCCATCTGGTTGACGGCCGGAGGCACCTCGACGTGCTGCGCCAGGTCCACGAAGCGATCGGGGAAGAAGTTGGAGACGCCGATGGCACGGACCTTGCCGGCGGCCAGGGCCTTCTCCATGGCGCGGTAGGTGCCGTAGTAATCGCCGAAGGGCTGGTGGACTAAGAGCAGGTCGATGTAGTCGGTGCGCAGGCGGCGCAGGGAGCCGTCGATGGAGCGAGCGGCGCGCTCGTCCCCGGCGTTGGAGAACCACACCTTGGTGGTCACGAAGACGTCTTCGCGGGGCAGCCCACAGGCGGCGACGGCGGCTCCCACGCCCTCCTCGTTGCGGTAGGCCTGAGCGGTGTCGACGTGGCGGTAGCCGACCTCGAAGGCCTCGAGCACGGCCCGCTCGGTCTCCTCCGGCGGGGTCAGGAAGACGCCGTAGCCGATCTGCGGGATGTCGACGCCGTTGTTGAGAGTGATGATGGGGGCGGAGTCAATGGCCATGAGTTCTCCTTCAATCTCCTTCAATGCGGTCGGTACGGGCAACCTAGTCCTGCTGGAAGGCACGACGTCAGCCCCTTTCGCGCCCGGCCCAACCAGCGCGTCGGCGAGGACATTCCGCGCCGAGACCCACATTCTTCGCACAGCCAGGACGGCGAAGCTCAGTCGCAGGCGCGCAGCACCTGCCCCAGGCTCTGCTCGCCCGCGAGCGCCCCGGCGCGAGCGGAGACGACGACGGCCAGGCAGGTGGTCGCCAGGGTCGCCGCGCACACGAGACCCAACGTCGTCCAGGGGAACCCCACCAAGATGCTGGCCAGCGGTCTGTGCATAGCCTCCGCCACCAGAACGGCCGTGGACAGGGTGACGAGCAGGCCGAGGACGGTCGCGGCGGCGGCGTGGAGAACTCCCTCGAGTACCTCGATGGCCAGGACGTCGCGCTCCATGGCTCCGGCGGCGCGCAGGAGGGCGGCGTCACGGCGACGTCGGCCCGCGCTCATGGCGATGACGGCCACACCCCCGGTCCAGGACACGAGGAAGGGCAGCCCGAACACGGAGGTGAAGCCTGTGACGGTGATGTCGGAGGAGGCCGATGCCGGGCCGAAGGAAACGGCGACCAGCCCGATCGTCACCAGGAAGGGTAGGACGGTGGCCGCCGAGCGGCGCGACTCCAGGGCGCAGGTGCGTCCGGCGACGTGCCAGGCGACCCCGGGATCCGGGATAAGGGCGGCGAGCAGGCGCTCCAGGACCGGGCTGAGCCAGCCGCACAGGATGCACACGAGCATCAACCCGCACAGGACACCGCCGAAAAGGCTCATGAAGACGTCCTGATTCTCCCCGCTGCGGATGACGAGGAACTCGGCGGCCCACCCAGCCGCGGCGGCAGCGGCCCAGAGCAGCCGCATAAGGCCCTTGAGGACTAGGCCCACACTCCGATGTGCTCTCTGCCCGCCCGACCCGCGCAGGAGCAGGGCTTCCGGGGAGCGTGAGGCCCGTTTGGCGGCGCCCCGACCACCTATGACGAGGGTGCCGGCGCTGATGAACGCGGTCCAGATGAGGTCAGCGGGTTTCCACTGAGGCACCGCGCCGGGCAGGGCGGCCCCATCGGAGATGAGCCGGTGCATCATGAACCGGCTGATGGGCAGGCTCAACGGCACCGCGACGAGAGAGGTGAGCGTCCCGAGGGCGAGGAGCTGGCCCTGGATGACCAGGCGAACCATCGAGGGGCTCATGCCCAGGGCCTTCCACAGCCCGTGGTCGCGCTCTCGCTGGGAGACCGCGAGGTTGCTAGTGGAGGACAGGACGGCCACGGCGGCGAAGACGACCCCAATGATGATGATGCCTGAGACGGATTCGGCCCCATCGATCATTGTGGGGTCTCCAGCAGCCTCCGCAGCGGCGAAGGCGCCATGAGCGACCCGGAACTGGCCGGCGACGGCAGAGGCGGCCACGACGGCGACGACGGCGGTCCACGCCCAGGAGCCGGCGTGGTGGCGCAGGTCGGACAGGAGCAGACGGATCATTGGGAGCCTCCGGCACCGCGGGCGGACAGGACGGCGGCGGAGATGGCGGCGGGGTCGCCCCCGGGCAGGGAGGCGACGAGGTGGCCGGCGTCCATGACGAGGACGTGCTGGGCCCGGGCGGCAGCTGCGGCGTCGTGCGTCACCATGAGGACGGTGGCCGGTTGCTGCACGGGGGAAGAGGACCCAGCTGGGGCGGGCACGGCGCCAGGCACAGCACCGGGGCCTCCGGCGAGCTCGGCGAGCCAGTCGAGGACGGTCGCGGCGGCGGCGACGTCGAGGGCGGCCGTGGGCTCATCGGCGAAGACAATGTCGGGACGGGAGGCCAGGACGCGGGCGATGGCGACGCGCTGGCGCTCGCCGCCGCTCATCTGGTGAGGCAGGTGGCGGGCCTGGTCGCTCAGACCCACACGCTCAAGGGCGTCGTCGACGGCAGTGCGGCTCAGGGGTCTGCGGCGCAGGCGACCGGGCAGGGCGACGTTGTCGCGCGCGGACAGGGAGGTGACGAGGTTGTCGTCCTGGAAGACGAAGCCGACGTGCCGGGCCCGGAAGCGGGCAGCAGGCCGGGGGCGAAGCGAGCTCGTCCGGGTGCCGAGGAGCTGGACGGTGCCGGCAGTGGGGATGTCAAGCCCGGCGATGCACTGCAGGAGGGTGGACTTGCCGCAGCCGGAGGCGCCGACCAGGGCGGTGAAGCTACCGGCGGGCAGGGCGAGGTCGACACCGTTGAGCGCGGTGACGTCGGCGTTGCGGCGCCCTTGGACGCGGAAGACGCGGGTGAGTCCGGCTACCTCGATGGCCGGCGGTGCCTGCGGCCCCTGCTTGTCGGCGCTGACTGTGGCGGGACGGTCCCGGCGACGGATCATGACAGGCCCCAAACCCCTGCGACCGCAACGACGAGCCAGGTGAGGACGGATACTGCTCGGCTTCCCGCCAGGATCCCCAGTCCCCATCGCGCGGCCAGCCTCCTCAGCCAGGGTCCCATGATGGTCAGCAGCGCGGCCAGGATCGAGGGCAGCCAGGTCCGCACGCCGGCGCCGCTCATCCTGGCGAGCAGCTGACGCGATTCCACCAGGAGGTCGTGCACCCAGGCCGCCGCTCCCCCACCCGGCGTGGCCACCCCCAGCAGCTGCGTCAGCTGCCGTCCGACGATGACGATCAGCAGCGCCAGCACCAGGGCCTCGGCGCCCACCGCCACGTACCAGCGCGTGTAGGCCCGATGCCGTTCGTGGACCCGCACCTTATCGGAGTCCGTTGGCAGCGCCTGCTCGTCGAATCCCGCCCCAAACACCTCGGTACCGGCGGAGGCCTGGAAGCGGGTGGATGTGCGGGCCGTCCCCGAAGAGGCGGGGCCGAAGGCGTCGCAGGCGACGGCTGCAGTGCATGGAAGGAACGGGTCGAGACTCATGTGCACCAGTTCACTCGCGACCGGCCGCCATCGCACTGGTGCTCGCCCCCGTCTTCGTATCCGGCTAACCCCACCTCACTCCACTGGAGCGTCCACCACTTCAGGGGTGCCAGCACCACCCCGGGGTGCCCGCACGGGGGCCAGCACGAGTGCGTCCCGTCCCTGAGCCGGTTAGCGTCGTCGGCATGATCTCTGTGCCACCCGGCGTTTCATCCGTCGAGCGCCGTCCCGCCTGGTATCGCCGACGACGTCGGTGGATCGGCATCATCGGATGGGAGTTCCTGCACGCCGCGCTGTGGATACCGTCGATTCCCCTCCTCATCCCCGTCATTCTGCTGTTCCATCTCACGGTACCGCTAGGGGCGTCGCTGGAGCGCATCGTTGCGCGTCGCATAGGGGTGGAGGCCCCCTCCGGTCGGAAGAAGGGGGAGCGCAAGACCCCGTGGCTGCTGGCGCGCGTCGCTCACGTGGAGTTCTGGCGGCAGGACCTGCCCCTGTGCCTGGGAGGCCTGGCACTGACCACGGCATCGTTCTTCATCAGCGGGTTCTTCGGGGCCTTGGCCGTCACCAGCATTCTGGCGCCCTTCATGGCCTCTCCTGAGGCGCCCATCACGCTTCATCTGGGCGTCCAGGAGGTGACGGTGACCGAGCCGCAGAACGCCTGGCCGCTGGTGCCGGCCGGGCTGGTCGGCCTTATCCCCGCCTTTGGGGCGCTCCTGGGCTTCGGAATACTGCGGCTGCTGTTAGTGGAAGCACTGTCGGGTGAGCGCAAGAAGCAGCGCCTGGAGCAGCTGACCGCCGAGGTCGGCCACCTCACGGCCAGCCGAGCCACCCTCATGGACGCCTTCGAGGCCGAGCGCACCCGCATCGAGCGGGACCTGCACGACGGCGCCCAGCAGGACCTCGTCGCCCTCACCATGAGTCTGGGCGGGCTGCGCCTGGCCGCCGAGTCCCTGCCAGACGACGAGGCCACAACCACGTCCCGGACCGCGCTGCTAAAAGGGATCGACACGGCGCAGGACCGCGCCGAGACGGCCCTGCGGGACCTGCGCGAGACCGTGCGCGGTATCCGTCCGGCGGTCCTGTCCGAGCGCGGCCTGGCGCCGGCGCTGAAGGACCTGACGGGCCGGGCACCGCTGCCGACCAGCATCGTCGTCGACGCCGAGGAGGCCGACCTGGCCCAGATCTCGCAGCCTGTGGCAACGGTCGTCTACTTCGCGGTGGCCGAGGCGCTGACGAACGCCGCCAAGCACGCCCGAGCCGAGAGCGCGACAATCACGCTGCGCTGCACGGGCACGGGGCTGAGCACCGTCGTAGCTGACGAAGGACGCGGCGGGGCGGACCCCAAGCGGGAGAATGCCACCGGGCTGCGGGGCATGGCGCAGCGGGTGGAGTCCATCGGCGGGCGGCTGAAGGTCAGCTCCCCCGAGGGCGCCGGGACGCGGCTGACGATCACGGCGCCGCTGACCCCACCGTGGGGCACGGACGATCCGGAGGATGACCGGGAGCGTGAGCAGCCTGGACAGGCCGCGTAACCATCACCCACACCCGACCATCCGACTGAGGCAGGATGTGCCCATGAGGATCCTGCTCGCCGACGACGCCGCCCTCCTGCGCGAGGGTCTGGCAGGGCTTCTGACCACCGCCGGGCACAAGGTCGTGGCGCAGGTGGCCGATGCCGACGCGCTGCGCACCGAGGTCGAGCGCCTGGCCGCCGCCGGGGAACTGCCCGACATCGTCGTCACCGACGTGCGAATGCCACCGACAGGCACGGATGACGGACTGCGCGCCGCCATCGACCTGCGCCGGGCCCACCCGGGTCTGCCGGTGGTGGTGCTGAGCGCTTACGTGGCCGGGCCCTACGTGCAGGACCTGCTCGAGGAGACTGAGTCCTCGCCGTCCCCGGCGTCCCCGGCCGGGTCCGGCGGCGCCGTGGGCTACCTGCTCAAGGAGCGCGTGGGGCGGGTGGCGGACTTCCTGCACTCGCTCGACGTCGTCGTGGGCGGCGGAGTGGTCATCGACCCGGAGGTGGTCTCCCACCTCATGAAGGCGGCGCGGGCCGCCGGTTCCAGGGCCGGTGGGGCCGCGGAGAACACGGCAGGCCCAGCAGCGGTTGCCCCTACCGCACCGTCCGGTTTTCAGACGCCGGCGCCGATCGGGGCGGTCTCCCCGTCGACGCCGTCGGGCGGAATCGCGAGCACGGCACCGGGCGGAGCGGGCCTGGACCGGCTGACGCGGCGCGAGCAGGAGGTGCTCGAGCTCATGGCGCAGGGGCTGTCGAACGCCCAGATCGCTGAGCGACTGGTGCTCTCCGACGGAGCGGTGGCCAAGCACGTGGCGAACATCTTCCGGGGGCTGGACCTGCAGCCGGGCGAGGAGAACCGGCGCGTGCGGGCAGTTCTGGCCTGGTTGCACGCCCGCGCCTGAGCCTGGCCGCACAGCGCAGTGGTCACGGAGGCCGAAACGGCCCCCACGGCGTGCCTGATGTCCAAATCGGTGACAAAGAAGCCGACGCGGTCTTCAGACCTCCGACAGAACCGCGGAATCATGCGGTTCTTATCTGACACCTTGAACCCGTTTCGGGTCTTTGTCACCGATTTGGACACGAAGTGACCAGCACTGCGAAACTTCGACGGGGATTCCGACGCCGGCCGCCTTCCGATCACTGAGGTGGCATGGTCACGCAGTGGGCGCAGACGCAGCCGGCGCGGCGTTGGGGCGGTGTAGGCCCGGCTGCGGCATTAGGCTGTCTCCATGCGCCTCCACGTTGCCGACCACCCCCTCATCGATCACAAGCTCTCCGTCCTGCGCGACGAGAAGACGCCGTCGGCGGTCTTCCGCCAGCTGGTGGACGAGCTCGTCACCCTGCTCGCCTACGAGGCCACCCGCGAGGTGCGCACCGAGGAGGTGGAGATCCGCACCCCTGTGGCGCTGGCGCAGTGCCGCCGTCTGGCCGACCCGCGGCCGATCGTCGTGCCGATCCTGCGCGCGGGCCTGGGGATGCTGGAGGGTATGACGCGCCTGCTGCCCACCGCGGAGGTCGGCTTCCTGGGGATGAAGCGCGACGAGGACACCCTGGAGGTGGAGACCTACGCCAACCGTCTGCCCGACGACCTCTCGGGCCGCCAGTGCTTCGTCATCGACCCCATGCTGGCCACCGGACACACCCTCGTGGCAGCCATCGACTACCTGCTCGAGCGCGGGGCGCGCGACGTCACCGCGCTGTGTCTCATCGCCGCCCCCGAGGGGGTCAGGACGCTTGAGGAAGCGGTCGGCGAGCGGGCGAACGTCACGGTCGTGACCGCCAGCGTCGACGAGCGGCTCAACGAGCACGCCTACATCGTGCCCGGGCTCGGCGACGCCGGGGACCGCCTCTACGGCATCGTCGACTGAGCCAGCGGCACCCTCTATCGGATCGCGGCTCTAATCCGACGGCGGAGCCAGGCGCCGGTGGTCCGATTCGGCGACCTCGGGCCCTGGATTTCGTTAGGCTCGGGAGACATGACGACGGGGCACTCACCATCTTCCGGAGATTACGATGCCACGATGGCGGCCAGCAGATTCGCCTCGCCGCAAGACCTTGAGCGAATCGCGCAGGCCCGCCCCGACCTGCACTCGATCCTGGCGGCGAACCCGTCGATCCCGCCCCAGGTCCTCTCGGTGCTGGAGCGCTCCGACGATGACGTGGTCCAGGAGATTCTGGCGCGACGGACTGGGCAGGGTGCGAGCCAATCCGCCGGAATGACACCGCCCGCATGGCCGGGGCAGCCGCAGATTCCCGGCCAGATCGATGCAATGGCGCCAACAATGGCGGTGGCGCCCCAGCCGCAGCAGGCCTCTGGATACGGGGCGGCGCCCCAGGGCTACGATGGCGTTCCGCCGACGGCGCCCGGCGCCATGGCTCCGGGCGCCGCACCTCAGGGTTACGGATACGGGACGGGCGCCGGGCCCCAGCCAAGTCCCTTGCCACAGGATTCCTCTCAGGCGGCTCAACCCGTTGCTCTGCCGCCACCGTCCCAGCACTACTCGGCTCCGTCGATGCAGTCGGCGGCGCAGCCCATGGAGCAGCAGCCCGCGATGCCGCCCGGAGTACCGGCCGGAGCGCCGCCGGGATATATGCAAGGGCAGAGCCAGATCACGGCTCCGGCGTACGGCGCACCGATGTATGCGCCGACGATTCAGCCCCCGAAAAGACGGGGTCTCAAGGTACTCGCAATCGTTCTGCCGATCGTTCTGCTTCTAACCGGGGGCGGTGTGGCCGCCTGGTACTTCTTCGGATCGTCGAGCACGTCAGTAGTCACTTTCAGGACCTCCCTAATAGATTCTTGGGCCCAGGGTGCACAGGAAGCGTGGAGCGTCGACGTCGCCTCCGACGCCGAACCGTACGTTATTGGCGACTATTTCCTGACCTATGAGAAGTCGAGCAACACACTCACCGGATACTCGTCGCTGGACAAGGGGATGGAAGAGTCATGGCGCGTCGAGCTCGCCGACGACATCTACCAGTCCTCCTACGCCTCTTCTTCCCCCTCATTTCAGAACTGGGGAAACAGCAGACTCATCTATCGCCATCAGATGATCGACCTGAAAACCGGAAAGGAGAGCTCTCCCCCGTGGGGCGAGGAGGACTCCGCCGTGATCGCCGGCGGCGTAGCAATCAGCTGCAACTCCGACGACCGTTGTACCGCCTGGGAATCGCCGAGTAAAAAACGATGGAGCAAAACCATCAAGGGGGCGAAAGAGTTTGCAAAGCAATCCGCTGTGTCGAACACGGAGATCCTTACGCGGGGAGGAAAGGAGTACACCGCCTTCTGCAACATCGTGATCGACCTCAGGACCGGCGACACGATACACCTGGGAAAGAAGGGCGAAGTATCAAAGGACACGGCCGTTGTCTACATTAAAGACGGATGGTTGCTCTACAGTAAAGACGAAACCTCATCAGAGGACAATCTGAAATGGGATGTCACCGTATATGACACTCAGGGAAACAAAAAGAGCAGCTACACAATAAAGCCCTCCGAGGGTAAGGATCCGATATTTCCGAACAACACCCTCCTTACAGCCGAACAACATCAAAAATACTTCAGTGAACGAGAATACGATGAAGCCCCTCTGACGATCTCCAGAGGCAGCTCCGGCGGCTGCGTCTCCAAACTCACCCCTAAGAACGGTCAGTCATTCTCCGCTCCCACGTCCACCAAGCACAGCTCCAGCAGCGATGATGACGACACCCCATGCCCGACGTACGCCTCGATCTCCTCACAAGGAAGCATCGTGAGCCTCACCGCCTGGGAACACAGCGACCCTAATTCTGCGCTTCTTCTCATGAACACCAGAACTGGAAAGGAGATCAAATTCAAAGAAATCGACTGGAAGAGCGGAGACTCGCTCATCATGGCAGAATATGATCTCATCATCGGTTATGATAAGGAGCACGGGAAGGCCATTGGCTTCAAGCCCGAGTCATAACCCAGCACCGCCTGGCACCCCGAATCCCGAGTAGATGGGTATCCGCGAGCGGGCCCCGGCGAGGCCGTCTTTACCACCTCGACGACCGTTCCGACAGCCCCTCATCGGCGTATCCGAGGTCGACAGGTCCCCATGGCTCGATTCGCGCCCTCACACCGTAAACTCCGGTAGGCTTCGAAGCTATGACAACGGGGTACCCTCCTTCTTCAGGCGACAACGACGCGACCATCGCGGCAGATGGATTCGCCCCTTCTCACGATCTTCAACGTATCGCGGCCACCCGCCCCGACTTGCACCCGATCCTGGCCGTGAACCCGGCGACGCCGCAGTCCGTCCTCGACCTGCTGGCGCACTCCGACAACGTTGCTGTCAAGGAGGCTTTGGCACGGCGGTCCAGACAGGGGACGACCCAGACGGATGAGGCTGCACCTCCAGCGCAGTCGCAGGCCTCGGAGCAGATTGACGCCATGGCACCGACGATGGCGGTGGGGGCGGCGCGGCCGCAGCAGTCCACCGGTTATGGGAGTGCGCCCCAGGGATACGGCGCGGTGACTGGGGCCCCGGGGTCAACGGACATCGCGCAGCCGCCCGGCGCCGACAGGCCGACTTCGCAGCCGTCTGTCCCTTCTGCTTCCCCTGTGGCGCAGCCGGGACCCCGGCAGACGGGCTCCATCGGATACCCGGCGATGAATCAGCCCGCCATGGGAGCACCACCCGGGCAGCCGGCCTTCAATGGCCCACCGGTGCAAGCTGCACCGGCACTACGTCCAAAGCGACGACGCGGAGCCACGGCGGTAGCGGTCTTCCTCCCCATCATCCTGGTCCTCGCCGCAACCGGCGGGGCGTGCTGGTACTTCTTCGGACCATCGGACGCGAAGATCATCAACCGGCACATCGAGTTGTCGGACGACTGGAAGGACGGCTCCGTCAAGAAGTGGGACGCCGACGTCGCGGCCAGCGCGACGCCGCTGGTTGTCGGTGACCACTTCCTCACCTACGAGAGTTCGAACCACACTCTGACTGCCTACACGATCGCCGACAGCGGGATGACGAAGGCGTGGGACCTCGAGGTCGGGGGCGACAGTTCGGACCCCTCCACCTCGTTCGAGTCGACGGCGTACTCGTGGGGTGATGACAAGGTTGTCTACGGGCCGACGATCATCGATCTGAGCTCGGGTAAGCAAGGTTCTGTACCGTGGAGCGAGAGCCAGTCGGCCATCATCGCCGACGGAATAGCCATCAGCTGCGACACTGAGAATCAGTGCACGGCATGGGAGTCCCCTCAGAAGAAGAAGTGGACCATCACCATCCCAGCCGAGGACGGGGTAAACTTCTCGTCAATGCGAGGCAATGTGAATGTTGTGACGCACAAGAAGCACAAGTACATCACCATCAATAACGTCGTCCTCGACCTTGCCGACGGCAAGACCAAGGTGCTTGGCGGGGACAAAGCGAAAGCGACGACCAACACCGACTACGCCGAAGATGGTTGGGTGGTCTACGAGAAAAATGCTCTTAACCCGGGCCCCGACGACCCATGGAGTGTCGTCGAGTACGATCTCGACGGAAAGCAATTGTCAGCTTACTTCGTGGACCCAAAGAAAGAAGAAAGCCCTCTCATTTATCCCGAACATTACCTTCTGACAATTAAGCAGATCCACGCATACCATAAGAAGAACGAGTCGCCCGCCCCCATGACGGGTCTTCGAGACTCAGGGTCCTCCTGCATCAATATGCTTGTCCCCAAGGTTGGAAAAAGCTTCACGATCCCCAATCTGGAGAAGAAGAAGGAGAACGAGGCTTTCTGCGCCTCCGGCGCCACACTCTCTCCAAAGAAGAAGGCGGTCAAACTCAAGGCACAAGCACAGGTCGATCCGAATGCCTTCCTTTATCTCATGGACGTCAAAAGGGAGAAACAGGTCGAATTTGCCGGGATTTTCTGGGAGAGAGGTGATTCTCTGATCGTCGTCAAACCTGACCTCATCATCGGCTACATGCGCGACCTGGGGAAGGCCCGCGGCTACAAGCCTGAACTGTGATCAGGTCGGCCTCGCACCCGTCTCCGAACCTCAGCGGAGACATTCCACGCGGCCGGATACTCCCCCTCAACACATGGAGACATTCCACGCGGTCGGGAACAGGATTCCCGTTCCCGACGGCGTCGATCCGGGCGGCGCGCGCCTACTTCATGGAGTTCAAGCGGCAGCAGGAGGGGCTGGCCCCGGACCGGCGCTTGAGCGTCGGCATCGTCTACTCCTACGCGCCCAACGTCGACGCGCCCGGTGAGACGCTGGCCGATGAGGCCGTGGACCCCTCGCAGCTGACCGCGGACGACCGTGCCTTCCTCGATGAGGCGATCCGCGACTACAACGCGCACTTCGGTACCGCCTACGACACGAGCGCGCAGGGCTTCGAGGGCTACTACGAGGACATCTCGCGGCGGCTGGCGGAGCGGACGATCGACCTGGTCATCGTGGTCAACATGTTCCTCACCGGGTTCGACTCCAAGACTCTCAACACCCTGTGGGTGGACAAGTCGCTGCGTACGCACGGGCTCATCCAGGCGTTCTCGCGCACGAACCGGATCCTCAACTCGGTCAAGACCTACGGCAACGTGGTCCGCTTCCGGGACCTGCAGGACGAGACCGATGAGGCCATCGCCCTGTTCGGCAACGAGGCCGCAGGCGGGCTGGTGCTCCTCAAGCCGTACAAGGAGTACCTAGAGGACTACCTGGAGAAGATCAACGAGCTGCAGGCGAGGTTCGAGCCGGGTCAGATGATCGCCTCGAGGCCGAGCAGAAGGAGTTCATCTGCCAGTTCGGGAAGATTCTGCGGCTGCGCAACATCCTGGCGAGCTTTGACGACTTCGGAGACAACGACGTCATCGGCGAAGCCGAGTTCCAGGACTACCGCAGCGTGTATGTGGACCTGTATGCCGAGATGCGGCGGGCCGCCGACGTGGAGAAGGAGGTCGTCAACGACGATCTCGTCTTCGAGATCGAGCTGGTCAAGCAGGTGGAGGTGGGCGTCGACTACGTCCTCATGCTGGTGGAGAAGCACCGGGGTGAGGCGGGAGATGGCGAGGATAAGGAGATCCCGGTGGAGATCCGCCGGGCTGTGACCTCCAGTCCCAGCCTGCACAACAAGCGCGACCTCATTGAGGACTTCGTGCACACGGTGTCGGCCTTCGGGGACGTGGGCGAGCAGTGGCGGGCGTTCATTGAACAGCGGCGCAGCGAGGAGCTAGCGGCGATCATCCGCGACGAGAGGCTGCGCGAGGGGCCGGCGAAGGCGCTGGTGGAGGCAGCCTTGCGGAACGGGTACGTGCCCACCGAGGGAACCGCGATCACGAGGATTCTGCCGCCCACCTCCAGGTTCCGCCGCTCGGCCGGCGATGACGGCCACGACGAAAAGAAGCGCCGTGTCCAAGCCGCCCTGGCCGCCTATGTTGAGCGATTCCGGGGGCTGAGTGCGATGGATTAGAGACACAAAAGCTCGGTCAGAGTACTCCGCGAATATAGCCTATAGCGAAGCCAAGAAGAATACGCAACGAAGGAGATGGACACGAACCTGGCGGACACTTAAGTTAGAGACAACTTCCACCACACCTTCTACCCATACGATCATCAAAGTATTCAGTCGAAAGGAAATCATGAAAATCGATTCCATTCACATAAAAGGATTCAGAAACTTCATCGATTGCGAAGTTGAGTTCGGCAAGCATACGCTCATCGTCGGAGAGAATGACATCGGCAAGTCAAATTTGCTTCATGCACTACGCATACTATTTGATCCATCTTTCAGCTCAAGAGACTTCGAACTTGATGAAAGCGACTTTAACATCACGTCCGAATGTTCCGAAGTCGTTATTACCGCAAAAATCATCGACGTCAGCGAAGATTGTTTGGTAAGCATATTTAAGGAAGCGCGAAGTGATGACGGCACCGTTTATGTCCGTTTTCAATTGAAAAAGGGCGAAGAATATATCTTCCTGACCGGACCTGAAACTGAAACCCTTGAAGAGACAGCCAGCAGATACTATATTCAGCATTTGCAAATGGAGTATGTTGCCAGCACCCGCGATCTATCGAATTTCCTAAAACGCCAACAAAACAGGCTTCTAGACATAGCGCGTGTGCAGAGAACGGACGAAGAAGAGCAGGAAGATCAAACAGCGCTTACGTCCATACAAGAGAAATTTGATGAACTCAATAACAAGATCAACGAGCTTCATTACGTTTCAGATTCCCTGAATGTTGTAAATGAGCGCATGACGGCTCTGTCCGCACTCAACGCAGAGCAGCAGATTCAACTCGTTGCAGGAAACACCGACGCGGGAGAACTCGTGGACAACCTGAAGTTGGCTTACCTCTCAGGAGAGGCTCCTCTAACATTTGGTGGAGATGGGCGTCGAAATCAACTTTATTTCGCAACCTGGCTTTCAAAACAAGAATTAGCCTCCAGCAATCAGCGCGAGAAAGTTGTATTTTTTGCTGTCGAGGAACCCGAGGCCCACCTTCACCCCCAGCAACAAAGACGCCTGTCGGAATACCTGTCATCGAATCTAGATGAACAAATATTAATGACAACTCATTCATCTCAAATCTTAGCACGTTTCACCGACGGAAAAATAGTGAGATTAGCCAAAGATATAAGCCACAAAAATACCAAGGCACTGAGCTATTCAACCAAAGTAGATGAAGCACTCAATAAGTTCGGATATCGAATGAATTCGATTACATCCGAGGTGTTTTTTTCTCGCGGTGTCCTCCTTGTCGAAGGTTCTTCGGAAGTAATGTTCTACACCGCATTAAGTGGCGCATTAGGCATAAACTTAGATCAGTTGAATCTTTCGGTCATATCGGTTGATGGCGTAGGCTTCAAAAAGTACCTCGACGTGTGCATCAGTCTTGAAATTCCCGTGACTATCCGTACCGATAACGACATATTTCGCGTCTACGGGAACAATGGTTGTATGCGGTACCGATATGCCGGAGTGGAGCGCGCGGTTGACCTGCTAGAAATTCTACTAGGGGACAGTATTTCAGAAGATACTAGATCTACTATCGAACAATACAAACATTCACTGGTTTGGGAAGGGGAGTTCCCAACCGAACAGAATAGTAAAGCCGCAGAATGCCTCAAAATGCTGGCCGAGGAACATGGGATTTATCTAGCTTTAAAAGACCTAGAAAATGATTTAAGCAGTGGTCCTCTACGAGATCAACTTGCAGGACACTATGGCAGACATGAAGAGAAGAAAATTGTAGAACAAATGCAGAAACGTAAAGCTGAGCGCATGTATGATTTCCTTAAAACAGAACCTGATCTAACTCTTCTAGCGAGCAATCCTATATCTGCCCCTTTGCGAGCCTTAGCTGGGAGGAACATCAATGTCGCTGGCACCGACCGATGAGCAACTCGTCGCGATCGAATACCCTTACAACAAAGCCATCACCGCAAGGCCAGGCAGTGGGAAAACCTTTACCCTCGCGCAGATGATCGTTAAAGATTCCAAAGATTTACTTTCATATCAAGGAATTATTGCGATTTCGTACACACGCAAAGCAAGTGCCGAATTAAAGGGGCGATGCATTCGTTATGGAGCGATACGAAACAGATCGTTTTATGGAACAATAGATTCATTCTGTATCAACGAAATAGTTGCCCCTTTTCTAAGTCGATTCCTTAAACGCTCAGTCGATCTGAAGATTATCGATTCAGTTAACAGCAATAAGTTTGATGAAAGAACTAAGGACGAGAAAGTAATCGAAGCACTTAAAACAGGTAAACTGCCAATCAATATGCTCTGCAGCGCGGCCGTGCTGATACTCGACCGAGTAGAAGCCGCCAAGTTGTATGTTAAAGCGCGTTACAAAAGCGTCTATGTCGACGAGTATCAGGACTGTGGAAGCTCACAGCATCGGTTAATAATGTGGCTGGCATCGATGGGGTTAAAAACAGTCGTTGTTGGAGACCTCGATCAGGCAATTTTTGGTTGGGCTAATAAAAGTCCAGAGTATTTGAGCAATCTAATCAGTTCAACTGACTTTAGGCACTTCGCTCTTACCAGAAATCATCGCTGCCACCCAAGTATCATTAACTACTCTCTCCGGCTTATAGGACACACTGACAATTTACTTACTACCGACGAATTGCGCGTGATTAGAGCTCGAATTATGCCTCTCAATTCGCCGCACTCTAGAAATTTAGTAGGTACTGACGAATCATCGATAGCTCAGGCAATTGAAAGATTCCTTCCTAATATCAAGAATAAGTACAAAGTCCAAAAATATAGTGACTTTGCTATTCTTGCACGATCCAATGCCACATTAGTTCGATTTCAAGAGGCGCTAACTGTTCCATCTAAACGTCACGCAGACAGCGTGCTCGACAGAGGTATCAGCAAATGGAGACGGGTGTTCATTATGTTACTTGAGATGTACTTTTCGCCCAACAGATTTGTCGACAGTTTTCTCGACGATTACTCCAACCTCTATTCTAAACCTAGCACACGCGCCAAAACAAAGCTGCTTGTATTAAAGTACTTATCTCTCGCACCTGGGAAACTGTGCGAGGAAACGAGTCTCGCTGTCGAAATAGCTAAGCGTTGCGAGCCGCGAGGGTTCAATGGCGAAGATATTGAGGCATATCAGAAAGTAGTGTCAGATTCGAGCGTTACAGCAATGTATTATCGGGCCCCCGAAGGACAACGAAGTCAACCTATTAACATATCATAAAGCTAAAGGACTGGAATTCGACGTGGTATTCTGTCTTGACACCTACGAGTACGTTATACCTCCCCCCAATTGCAGAAAAACAGATAGTGCCTACAAAGACGCCCTATCTCTGCATTATGTTGGAATAACAAGAGCGCGGAAGGTCTGCTATATCCCAATAGCGACTCGCCGCCACAATTCGAAAGGAGAATTACGGGATGCTAGCCCTTCTCACTTCTTCAAACTTAACGACATCAATCATCTGAGACGTGAAGTAGAATGGTGACACTCTGGTCCACCGATATATACCATGCACTTCCGAAGCACGGAGAACGTGCACTCTCGAAAGCACTCCATGGAGTACTCGGCATTTTCTGTCAACACAGCTATAGACCTCATACATCAACCACCAGTCTTGTACCGGGCAACAACAATATGGACGCGGTCGCGCAGGTGGAGCTTGGCCAGGTGCGGCTGACGTTGCGGCATACAGAGACAGGCTGCAGCACGAGTCTGCCAGCGTCTTTCTCGTCCGATACCCCCGCTGTGCCAGGCACGACTGAACTTTCACAGCCGTTACGGCAAGCAGCGAACGTCAGAGTTCAGTTCTGAGAGCGGAGGTCCCTAAGAACCTTGCGTGCCTCGGCGGGGTCCTCGTCATAATCGCCCACCGCCTGAGCATCGGTCACCATGTCCGACAGAGCCTCGTTCGCCGCCCGACGCTGACGCTCACGGAACTCCAGCACGTCAGTGAGGAACAGGCGACGATGCCGTCTGACCTTCTCAAACGGGATCTCGCCGGCCTCCAACATCCTGACCAGCGTCGACCGCGAGATACCCAGCATGTCAGCCGCCTCCTGCGTCGTCAGACGCTGGTCCTGCGGCGCCACCGTGACAGCCAGACCTCGACGCATCGCATCTACGGCTTGCTGCAGGGCCTCAGCCGCCGCGGAGGGGAGTTCAATCGTCTCACCATTGACGGTCAGCGCCGCACCGGAGAAGGCCTCAAGCGCCGCCTCAAGCTCGGCGAAGCGCCCGGCGACATCCTCCTCAGGTAGGTAGGTCCTGCTCTCAGTCGTCACGGTCATGATGCACTCCCACACTGCTGCTCGTTCATCGTTTTCGAGTTGGGCGTTTTGAGCGAATTGACTGTAAACCTCAGCAGGCGTCAGCACAAGGCAAGGCGCTGTCGCTTCTGCCAGCTCCATGGCGGCCAGCCGCGCACATCGAAGACTTACCTTCGCACCGAGGACGTATCTTTCCCGCACACGACGACGGTCAGACCCCAGTGATCTGCGGGAAGACGCAGTCCTCGCGGGACAAGTACGTCCCCGACCAAGGGCAGCACCCCAGTCATTATCAAAAACCTACAAGTTTTACTGTTTTATTAGTCTATTCAACATTAGAGAACTCTCACGCTCACCTGTGGTCCATCTAGGACTGACTCGTGACAGTTGAAGCATGAACACCTCACGCCGCATCCTCGCCCTGGCCCTGCTCATGCTTGTCCCGGTGGCGCTGGCGCTGGCCGCCGAGTTCATGGCCGTCGTCCCCGGCCCGCCCGCGCAGCCCAGCCCGGTCTACCTGACCTCCGCCGGCGAAGGGAGCTGACACCGATGTCCTCCAACCCCTCATCCCCTCCCCCGCCAGCCGCCGACCCGGCCTCCGGCTCCTCGGTCCCCGCCCAACTGCGTATCGTCGCCTGGACGCTGTTCGTCGTCGCCCTGGGGCTGACCAGCATGATCGTCTCCGTGCGCTCCACCCTCATGGCGGACATCTCGCGCTCCGCCAACACCGACGTCGCCCACGAGGTCAAGGAGCTCCAGAACTTCGCGTCCACCGGCGTCGACCCGCGGACCTCCCAGCCCTTCGCCTCCACCACTCGCCTCATGGAGGTCTACCGGGACGGCCAGCAGCTCACCGACCGGGAAGCCGTCATCATCTACAACCACGCCACCGGCAAGGCCACCCAGGCCTCCGGCGCCTCCGCCCCGTCCCTGAACCTGACCAGCACGGACCCCCTGTTCGTGAAGATGCTGCAGTCGCCGTCGGGTGCCACCGACTACGGCAGCGGAGAGGTCCGCTGGGCCCGGGTCGAGCTCGAGCCCGACGACCCCTCCCAGCACCTGTCCGTCATCACCATGAGCTTCACCGCCTCGCGCGTGGACCAAATCAACGCCACGATCTGGCTCATGGTCGGCATCAGCGCGGCAGTCCTGGTCCTCACCGGAGTCGTCGGGCTGCTCGTGGCTCGCCAGATCCTCAGGCCCCTGCGCGATCTGCGCACCGCGGCCGCCTCCGTCTCCACCCAGGACCTCAACCGCCGCCTGCCCGTCAAGGGCCGCGACGACATCGCTGGCCTGACCGAGGAGTTCAACGGCATGCTGGACCGCCTCCAGGAGGCCTTCGACGGACAGACCCAGTTCGTCCTGCGCGCACACCAGGAGATCTCCGGCCCCCTGACCGTCATGGACGCACGCCTGGCCAGCCAGCCGGCCACCCGCACCGTCCTCCAGCAGCGCACCCAGATCGCCGAGCTGCAACGGGTCCTCGACGACCTCCAGTCCCTCACCCAGGCCGAACGGCGCGACTTCGCCAACCTCACCCCCGACGTCGACGTCACCGACCTGGCCCGCACCCTGCTCGACGACGTCGAGGCCATGGCCCCGGGCCGCTGGAATCTCGACCTCTCGGCCCGCGGCACGGCCACGCTCGACGTCGAGCGCGTGCGTCAGGCCACCGGCCACCTCGCCCGCAACGGATTGCAGCACGGCGATGGCCCCCTCACCCTCACCATCGCCCCCGGCACCGACGGCTACGGCCGCAGCGGGCTGGAGATCTCCGTGACCGACGAGGGTCCGGGACTGGCCGACGACGACGTCGACTGGCTCTTCGAGCGCTTCACGCACGGCGAGGCCGACGGCAAGCCGCGCGGAAGCGGGTTGGGCCTGGCCATCGTGCGGGCCATCGCCGACGCCCACGACGGCACCGTCTTCGCCGTCTCCGCCTCGGGCCAGGGGGCCACCGTCGGCCTGCGCATCCCGGCCGGCAGCTCCTGGCGCCTCTCCTCCGACCCCGATCCCTCCATCGTCGCCTCCCCGGCCACCGCGCCCTCCTCGCGCACCTCGGCGGCCACGGCACCTCAGGTGACCACCGGTGAGCCGGCGGTTGCCCACGATGAGCACGCACGCGGCGCCTCGGGAGAGGAGGCCGGCTCATGACCACCGCGACTACAGCCACCGGCTCCTTCGAAACCGACACGCCCACCGTGCGCGAGACCCTGCCGCTCTCCCT
>NZ_JH470358.1:73800-83085 GCF_000239715.1 Actinomyces sp. oral taxon 849 str. F0330
CCGTCACCGGAGCACTCACCCTGATCATCTTCATCGCCTCGGTGTGGGCCTGGGCCTTCACGAAGGTGGACGACACCTACATCTCGCTGGGGGCCGCCACCGCCCTGGTCCTCACCGGCGCCCTGAGCCCGGATGAGATGTTCGCCAGCCTCGGGGACGACACGATCTGGCTCCTGGTGGCGGCCTTCGTCATCGCCGTCGGGGTGAGCGCCTCGGGCCTCACCGGCCGCCTGGCCGCCTGGTTGGTGACCGGCACGGACCACCCGCGCGTCCTGGTCCACCTGGTGACGGCCGCGATCGTCGCCACGGTCTTCGCGGCCCCCTCCACCTCGGGCCGCGCCGCCCTGCTGCTGCCGGTCTACACGGCCCTGGCCGGGGCCCTGAGCACCGGACCTGACGATGACGCCGCTCTGGCGGCCTCCCGCAAGCGGCTCATCCACGCCCTGTCGCTCATCTTCCCCACCGTCATCCTGCTGTCCGCGGTCGGTTCCTTCCTGGGGGCGGGTGCCCACCTGGTGACCTCCCACATCGTGGCCTCGGCCGGCGGGCAGGAGTTCTCCTTCGCCGGCTGGCTACTGCTGGGCCTGCCCCTGGCGGCGCTGTCCAGTCACCTGTCCACCGAGCTCATCATGCGACTGTTCACCCGCAAGGAGGACATGCGCCGTCGGGTGCGCGTCGACATCGCCGACCTCGCGGCGGCCTCCCCGACCCCGGTCACCGGTCCCCTGACCCAGGCCGAGAACCGCGCCGCCCTGCTCGTCGGCACGGTGGTGATGCTGTGGTGCACCGAGTCCCTGCACGGCGTCGACCCGGCCATCGTGGCCCTCCTGGGGGTCCTGGTGACCTCGCTGCCCGGCTACGGCTCGGTGGCGCTGCGCAAGGCGCTGGCCAAGGCCCCCTGGTCGCTGTTGGTCTTCATGGCGGCCACCCTCGCCATGGGGGACGCGCTGGTGTCCACCGGCGCCGCGAAGTGGGTGGCGACCTCGGCCTTCAATGCCCTGAGGATCGACTCGCCCTGGCCCTTCATGCTGGTCGTCGTGGTGCTCTCGACGGCGTCGCACCTGGTCATCCAGTCGCGCTCGGCCCGCTCGGCCGTCCTCATCCCGATCGTCGTGGCCCTGGCCCCGGCGGTGGGCGTCAGCCCGGCCGCGGCCGCTTTCGCCTCGACCGCCGCCGCTGGCTTCTGCCACACGCTGCCGTCCTCGGCCAAGCCGGTGGCCATGTTCTCCGACATCGAGGGCATGGAGACCTTCTCCCCCGACGACCTGCGACGTCTGTCGTTGTTCCTCGGGCCCCTCATGGTGGTCCTGGTCATGGCGTGCAGCGCCTGGCTGTGGCCGCTGCTGGGCCTGAGCTGGTGAGGCCGGGCCGCACCGCGCCTCGGAGCCCGCCCTATCCCCTGAGAACCCCTCAAACATTGCAATTCTGGAGGAAAGTCATGCCCACGTCCGTACCCACCCGTATTCTCGTCGCCCCCTCGGGCTTCAAGGAGAGTCTGTCCCCGGAAGGGGTGTGCCAGGCCGTGGCCGCCGGGGTGCGCCGTCTCCTGCCCGGCGCCGTCGTCGTCGAGCTGCCCCTGGTCGACGGCGGTGAGGGCTCGGCGGCCACGATGGCCCGGGCCACCGGCGGCGACCTCATCACCACTCGCGTCACCGGCCCCGTTGGCGAGCCGGTCGACTCCTACCTGGCCCGACTGGGCGGCTCCGCCCAGGGAACCTGGCTGGTGGAGATGGCCGCGGCGGCCGGCCTGCGCCTGGTGCCCGCCGGCATGCGCGACCCCGGCGCCACGACGACGATCGGCGTCGGCGAGCTCATTTCGGTGGCGCTCGACGGCGGAGCCCGGCGCATCATCATCGGATGCGGTGACTCGGGGACCTGCGACGGCGGAGCCGGCGCACTCGTCGCCCTGGGCGCCCGACTCCTGGACGCGGGCGGCCATGAGGTCGACCCGATCGGCTCGAACCTGGCCCGGGTCCGGCGGATCGAGACCTCCGGCATGGATCCCCGCCTGCGCGACGTCGAGGTCCTCGTGGCCGGCAACATGCACAACCTCCTCACCGGCGAGCGCGGGGTGGCCCGCGTGTTCGGACCGCAGAAGGGGGCGAGCCCCGAGCAGGTGGAGGCGCTCGAGGCAGGTCTGGTCCACTGGGCCGGGCTCCTCGCCGAGGCCTTCCCCGCCCAGGCGGACCACCGCGACCTGCTCACCGGCCCGGGCACCGGCGCTTCGGGCGGCCTGGGGGCCGGGCTCGCCGCAGGGCTGGGGGCCAGGCTGTGCTCTCGCTTCGACATCCTCATGGATGCCGACCTGTGCGGGGTCGACCTCGACGCCCAGATCGCCCGAGCCGACCTGGTCATCACCGCCGAGGGCGCCGTTGACTTCCAGACACCGCGCGGCAAGATCCCCGCCGAGGTGGGACGCAGGGCCAAGCTGGCCGGCAAGCCGGTCATCGCGCTGGCCGGCTCGATCGGCCGCGGCTCCGAGGCCGTCCACGCCGCCGGAATCGACGCCGTCATGGGCATCATCCCGGTCCCCATGGATCTGCCCGAGGCCGTTTCACGCGCCGACGAGCTCGTCACCGACGCCACCGAGCGGGCGCTGCGCCTCATTCTCCTGGGCGCCGCCATCGCCGCGTGAACCGATGCGGCCGGGTGCAATCCGCTCCAGCCGGGAGCATTCCATGCGTACGGGGACGGGATTTCTGTCCCCGTACGCATGAGATGTCCCCGGCCACGAGGAGAGAAGGGCCGGTCGCGGTCGGCCCTTAGACCAACTACAACCGGCCCCGACTGGGTCCGTCTCAGAACGCCGGGATGACGGCCTCGTTCGGCCAGGTCTTGGTGATGTAGTCACGCAGCTTTTCGTCGTTGAGGAGCTTGGCGAGCTTCTTGAGGTGCTCGTTGTCCTTGTCGTCCTTGCGCACGACGAGCTGGTTGGGATACTCGGAGTCTTTGCCGCCCTTCTCCAGGAAGAGGGAGTCCTCCTTGGGGTTGAGCTTGGCGTCGATGGCGTAGTTGCCGTTGATGATGGCGGCCTCGCCGTCCGGCATCGACCGGTAGACCTGTGCGCCGTCGACGGTCTTGAACTTCAGGTTCTTCGGGTTGGAGGTCACGTCGGTGTCGCTGGGCAGCTCAGCGGACTTGTCCAGCTCGATGAGTCCGGCCGCGGCCAGAAGCTTGAGGCCGCGTGCCGTGTTGGCCGGGTCGTTGTTGAGGATGATCGTGCCGCCGTCCTGGATCTCCTGGACGTCCTTGTATCCCTTGGAGGTGTAGATCCCCATGGGTTCGATGTGGACATTGGCGATGGACACCAAGCTGTAGCCCTTGTCCTTGTTCTGCTGCGCCAGGAAATTGGGGGTCTGGAAGAAGTTGGCGGCCAGCGACCCGTCGTTCAGCGAGGTGTTCGGCGTCTGGTAGTCGTTGATGGACACAATGTCGAGCTTGATGCCAGTGCCCTCGGTGAGGTTGTCCTGGACCCACTGGAGGATCTCGACATGGGGCTTGGGGGTGGCGCCGATGGAGATGGTGGTGACGCCGTTCTTCTCGGTCAGGCCGGTCTTGGAGCCACAGGCGGCCAGGGTGAGGGCGGCGGCTGAGACGAGGCCGCCGGCAATGACGGTGCGGCGGGAGATGGAAGCGGACGAGGAAGACATGGTGGTTCCTTTCGGAGGGCCGGGCGGGCCCGATGATGGGAGAGAAGGAAGTCTGACGATGCTGGGCCCGACGGCGCGGATGAACAGCTCCAGAGCGGTCTGAACCGATCCAGCGCACCTACCCCGGCTGGTGATCGCCTCAGCGGTGGTTCACCAGCCGGCTGAGCATGTCGCCGATGAGCTGGATGACACCCACGATGACGACGATGACGACCACCGTGATGACCATGACGTCGGCCATGTTGCGCTGGTAGCCATCCTGGATGGCGAGGTCGCCCAGACCGCCGCCCCCGATGGCGCCGGCCATGGCGGAGTATCCCAGGAGGGTGATGATGGTGACGGTCGCGGACTGGATGAGGATCGGCAGGGCCTCGCGCACGAGGACGCCCCAAGTGATCTGTCGGCCGGAGGCGCCCATCATGAGGGCGGCCTCGACCTTGCCGTGGTCGACGTCGTTGATGGCCGTCTCCACCAGGCGCGCGTAGAAGGGGATCGCGCCGATCGTCAGCGGCACGCAGACGGCCTGCCACCCGATCGACGACCCGACGAGGAATCGCGTGACCGAGATGAGCGCCACCATGAGGACGATGAAGGGCATGGAGCGGCCGAGGTTGACGATCTGCGAGAGAATCCAGTAGAGGGGCGGATTGCGCCATTGCCCCCGCTGGCCGGTGGCCACCAGCGTGAGCCCCAGTAAAAGGCCGAAAACAATGGTCAGGACTCCGGAGACAGACACCATCGCCAAGGTCTCGACAAATGAAGTGCCGAGCTTGAGCTGGATGGCCGGGTTGTTGAACCAGGTGCCGTCCCCGGACGTCGAGCTCGCGGCCTGGGCCAGCGGAAGGAGAATCGGGTTCATGAGCGGACCTCCGCAGCAATACCGGCCTGGCGCAGGGTGCTCACGGCCTGTTCGGTGTCTGACCCGGGGACGGTGACGGCCAGGCGCCCGATCTGGGCCTGACCGATCGTCTCGAAGACCCCGGCAGCGATGTCGCCGCCGAGCTCGGCCACCATGGACATGAGGGCGACCGCGGCCGGCTGGCCCGGGTGAGCAGTGATGGAGACGTCGATGACGCTCTCACCGTGGGCGACGGCGGCCTCGGGCACCTTTGGGAAGGGCACGATCTCGCGCGAGAGGCGGGAGTCGACGTCGAGCACGATGTCCTCCAGGCGGCCGCTCTGGACAATCCTGCCGGCCTCGAGCAAGCTGACGGAGTCGCAGATATGGCGGACCACGCTCATCTCGTGGGTGATGATGATGACGGTCAGGCCCAGGGTGTCGCGGACGTTCTTGATGAGGTCGAGGATGGAGCGGGTGGTCTCCGGGTCCAGGGCGGAGGTGGGCTCGTCGCACAGGAGGACGGCCGGGTCGTCGGCCAGCGCCCGGGCGATGCCGACGCGCTGCTTCTGACCGCCGGAGAGCTGGGAGGGGTAGGAGGCGCCGCGGTCGGACAGGCCCACGAGGTCGAGCATGCGCTCCACGATCGGGCGGCGCTGTCCCCCCGGCACGCCCGCGAGCGCCAGCGGGTAGGCGATGTTCTGCGCCGTGGTGCGCTGGTCGAGGAGGTTGGCGTGCTGGAAGACCATGCCGATGCGGCGTCGGGCCTCGCGCAGCTGGCCGGCGGACAGGGCGGTCATGTCCTGGCCGTCGACACTCACGTGGCCACTGGTGGGGCGCTCCAGGGAGGTCAGGCAGCGCACGAGCGTGGACTTGCCGGCGCCGGAGGTGCCGACGATGCCGTGGATGGAGCCGGGGGCGACGTCGAGGCTCAGGCCGTCCAGGGCCCGTACCTCCTTACCGCTGCGCAGGCGGTAGACCTTGTGGACGTCGCGCAGGGAGATCATGGGCTCGCTTTGAGAGCCGGACGCGTCGCCGTCCTCGGACCGGCCGGGGTCGGCGGCGGACTGGTCGGATGTGCTCACGTATTCCTCCATCGTTCCTGGCGGAAGCACCCGCACCATGAAGGGGGTTGCTGCAATGTCGTCGAGCCAGGTCTCTCGGTTGCTCTAGATGGCCACGAGTAACTTACGCAGCGTCTCATCGACTGCGCAAGCGACGACGCCGTCAAGGGACCCAGGTCACGCCACCAGCCTCCTCTGGCCGTGCCGCCGCCACGGGCCGGTTGGGAAGGCGGGCCGGGCCGCCGTCCGGCCCCCTCGTCGTCGGAAGGGCCCTTTCGATCAGACCTTCGTCGACGTTTCGGCAACATTCTGAGTATTCTCAGGTCTCGTATCGGCGACGCTACTCGCACCGCACAGGGCGGCATGTTTGGATCTGCTCATGAGTGCGACCTCAGATCAGACGTCCCCCGAGCCGAAGCCGGAGCCGACGGACCCGACCTCCCCTACCGGCCCGAGCGCCGCACCCACAACCGCAGGCGCCTCCAGCAGCTCCGACGACGCGATCACGCCCGATATCCTGGGCGAGCCGTGGGTGGCGCGCCGCATCCCGGTGACCGAGTCGCCCACGAAGGCGCCCGGCGCCGACCACGCCGTGCTCGTCCACCAGCGCGAGGCTGCCGGTCGGGCCAGCACGCCGCGCCATTCGCGCGCGGTCCTCTACCTCCACGGTCGCAGCGACTACTTCTTCCAGACTCACCTGGCGCAGGCCTACCTCGACGCCGGTTACGAGTTCTACGCGCTGGACCTGCGGGCCTGCGGGCGCGCCGGTATCGGGTGCGCCTCCCCGCACGACGTGCGTGACCTGCGCGTCCATGACGAGGAGATCTCCGAGGCCCTGCGCATCATCCGCTCCGAGCACGGGCACGACGTCGTCGTCCTCAACGGGCACTCGACCGGCGGGCTGCAGGCGGTCATCTGGGCGGCCGACCATCCCGGGACCGTGGACGCGGTCGTGCTCAACTCCCCGTGGCTGGACCTGCGCGGCTCGGCGCTCGTGCGTTCCTACGGGTCGGCCATCGTCGACCTCATCTCGCGCCGGGACCCCGAGCGCGTCATCGATGAGCCCGGCCGCGGCGAGAAGGACAACTACGTGGAGGCTCTGCACCGGCGCTGGCGCGGCGAATGGGATTGGGACCTGGCGCTCAAACCGGCGCCGTCCTTCCCCGTGCGGGCCGGGTTCCTGGCGGGGATCCGCCGCCTGCAGCGCGAGGTCCACCACGGGCTGGGCATCCGGGTGCCGATCCTCGTGTGCTGCTCAACGGCCAGCGGCGGCGTAAAGGCGGGCCTGGAGGAGGCCCAGCGCTCCGATGTGGTCCTCGACGTGGACCAGATCATCGATCGCTCGCAGTATCTGGGCGATGACGTCACCGTCCGCCAGATCCCCGATGGCGTTCACGACCTGGCCCTGTCCGGGCCGCCGGCGCGCGCCGAGTACCTCCGGGCCGTCACGCACTGGCTGGACAACCGCCTGCACTGAACTCAGTCGAGGCGCGCGGCGAGCTCGTCACTGACCCGTTCGACCACCTCGAGGGTATCGGCGAAGTCGGCCATGGTGCCGTACCAGGGGTCGGGGACGTTGAGGACGCCGCGGGAGGCCCGGCCGGCGGCGACGGCCTCGGTCTGAGGCGCGGCAGCGGGGTCGAACTCGCGATACATCCGGATTCGGGAGGGCTCTGCCCCCAGGCCGGCGGCGCGGCGCTGGAGGATGTTCCAGTGGGAATCGGTCATGGCCAGCAGGAGGTCGGCCTCGGCTATCTCGGCGTCGGTGATGCGGTGGGCGGCGTGGGAGGTGATGGCGATATCCGTGGCTCGCGAGACGTCGTCGGCGCCGGTGCCGTAGCCGGCCTCGGCCAGGACGCGGCGGGCCCGGGAGTCGATGGGGTTGCCGCGCTCCTCGTCGGAGACGCCGGCCGAGGTGACGACGACGCCGTCGGGCTCGCGCATGTGGAGGCCCGCGGCGACGAGGCGGTCATTCAGGACGATCTCTGCCATGGCGGAGCGACAGATGTTGCCGGTGCACACCATGATCACGCGGTAGCGCCCGGAGCCCCGACGTCGAGGTAATGAGGGCGGCGCCGGGGCGGCGGTCGAGGAGGCGGGGCTGGCTGAGGTCGTCTCGGTGGTCGTCTCGGTGCTGGCGTCGGAGGAGCTCACGTCCCCGAGCCTTGCGCACGACCCGAGCGCCTGTCCACCGGCCGGGCCCACACTTCCCGGACGGAGGGATTCCACGCGTACGGGTGGGAGGGGTCAGGGCGCGTGTTCGTACCTTAGGTCGCGCGTTCGAGGGGTAGAGGGTACGAACCGACGACCTACCCTACGAACGCGAGCCTAAGGCACGTCGGCGACCGGCGAGAACCGGCCTGCCCCGGACATACGCAACAGGACCTAGAGCGCGCGGCCGTCCAGGACGTCGGCGACCCAGGAGCGGGCCACGACGAAGTCCTTGTCGCTGGTGCCGGCCAGCACCGCCGTCGGGCGCGCGTCCAGCCGCGGGTAGGAGCCCAGGAACCGCACCACCGGACAAGTGCGGTGCAGCCCGATGAGGGCGGCCTGGACCCGTTCCTCGCGCACGTGCCCCTCCACATCGATGGAGAACCGGTAGCGACCCAGGGAGTCGCCCACCGGCCGGGACTCGATGCGCGAGAGGTTGACGCCGCGGGCGCTGAACTGCTCGAGCATGTCCAGCAGCGCGCCGGAGCGGTCGTGCGGGAGCTGGACGAGGAGAGTGGTCTTATCGGCGCCGGTGGGCTCGCCTACGCGACCGGGCCGGGTCACCTTGACGAAACGGGTGACGGCATCGGGGTTGTCCGCCACTCCCCCGGCGATGACCTCCAGCCCGTACTCCTTGGCGGCCAGCGGGTTGCACAGCGCCGCCTGGAAGCCGGTGTCCTCTGCAGAGGAGGCCAGCGCGCGGGCGGGCGCCGAGGTGGAGGTCCCGGCCACGTAGACCGCCTCGGGGAGGTTCTGGTGGACCCAGCCGCGGCACTGCGCCCAGGCGTGCGGGTGGGTGGAGATGGCGTGCACGTCCTCCAACCGGGTGCCGGGCTGGCCGGCCAGGACGAAGGTGATCGGCACGGCCATCTCGGCGGCGATGACCAGGGGCGTGGAGGCCACGAGGTTGTCCAGGGTGGCGTTGACCCCGCCCTCGACGGAGTTCTCGATGGGCACGACAGCGGCCTCCACCGTGCGCTCGCGCAGGTGGTCCAGGGCCGTGGGCACGTCCGGGCAGGGATCGAGCTCGACGTTGACGGGGGCGACTTGGCGCAGCGCCATCTCGGTGAAGGTGCCGGCCGGACCGAGGAAGGACCAGAGCGGAGCGGGAGCAGTCATGGGCACAGGGTAGTCAGGTTCGGCTCGGTCGGCCCGATCCGGGCTGCTCCGCGGGACGCCGGCACGTGGCGGCGCTTGGGCTCGGCACCGGCCCGACGCCGGCCTCCCACTGCCCTCCCACTGCTCTCCCGCGACCACGGCCGACCTGGCAGGCTGGGGCCATGAGCGTTTTCCGCAAGCACGACGACGGTCCGGTCTCCACCGCCCTAGAGGCCCAGGGCCTGACCTGGCTCGCCGGGGCGATGGCCGACGGCGGCGCCCACGTGGTCCCAGTGACCAGCGGCCCGGGCTGGTTGGAGGAGCCGCGGCTGACGACGACCGGTGTAACGCCGGCCGGGGCTGAGGCCTTCGGCCGGGCGCTGGCCGTCACCCACGCGGCGGGCGCCCCGGCTTTCGGGGCGGC
>NZ_JH470358.1:83167-110328 GCF_000239715.1 Actinomyces sp. oral taxon 849 str. F0330
GCGGGGGATCTGTCGGGCGGTCGACGGTGGTCGGCGTGCTCATCGACCCCATGGCGCAGGGTGCGCACGCCGAGACCGACCTGGCGGCCCTGGGGGTGTTCGGACAGCGCTACCTGGACCGGATCTACGCGGCCTACCACGAGGTCTCGCCGCTGGCGGCGGACTGGCGGGAGCGGGTGGGCCTCCACTCATGGCACATCATCATGATCCACGCCTTCCTCTTCGGTGGCGGCTACGGCGGAGAGGCCGTCGCCGTGGCCCGCCGGTACCTGTGAGCCGATGCCAGCCGGGACATCGCGCCCATTTTGTCCGCCTGGGACGACTTTGAAACCGACTACGAGAAGAGCCCTCCGCGTTTGTGCAGGTCAGGGCAATTTGCCTGCGCGTCGACCACCGGAGACGACGTCAAAGTCGTCCCTTGTGGACACTTTTCGGGCTGCGAGGCCCCGTAGGCTGGTCGAGTGAGACCTCGACAACGCCAACAGCGCCTGGTGCGCGGGGTTGTGTATGCCCTCGTCCTGTTGGTGGTCATCGGCTTGATCCTGACGATGGCCAGCTCGGCGCTGGCCGCCCCCGCAAACCTGACGACCCCGGCAGGAGCAACAGGACCGGCGCCCTTCAGCTCAGCGGCAGAACCCCCCGCCGTGACGGATTCCGGATCGATGAC
This sequence comes from Actinomyces sp. oral taxon 849 str. F0330, assembly GCF_000239715.1. NCBI lineage: Bacteria > Bacillati > Actinomycetota > Actinomycetes > Actinomycetales > Actinomycetaceae > Actinomyces > Actinomyces sp. oral taxon 849. Next base: position 83,835 of record NZ_JH470358.1, read on the forward strand.
CTCCTCCGGCACCCCGCACGCCGATCAGTCCTCGCGGCCGGAACCAGTGGTCGTCCTGGGTACCGACAACCTCACCTGGGCGGACATCCAGGCCCGGGCCGCCGACACCGCCGACACCGGCGCCAACGCCGCCGATGTCGGCTCGGCCGCCGCCCATCTTCTGGCCTTCGCCTCCACCAATGAGGCGGTCAACCTGGCCGTGCGCACCCCGGCGGACCGCACCTGCCCCACCGACGGCTGGCTCACTCTGGGCAAGGGCGCCCGAGCGAGCGCCATCGAACCGGCCGCTTCCTGCGCCGGCCCCACCGCCGCCATCCCCAACGATGCCTCCCCCCTCGTGCGGGCACTCGGGCGCGACGTCTCGATCCGGACCGTCGGACCCGGCACTCAGCTCACCACCGGCACCCCCGGGAGCTCACCAGATACCGATGTCTCCTTGGCGCCTTCCCTGCCCGAGGCCCTGTCCTCCGGAGCCGACCTCACCATCATCGACACCGGTCGTGACATCTCCACCGACGCCGAACGGATCACCGCCCTCGACGCGGCCCTGCGCACGGTTCAGGAGCAGGCGCGCCCCGGCACTCGCATCGTCATCGCCTCCGTGGCCGACAACGAGGACCCCGGCCCCCAGATAGCGGTTCTGCCATCGGGAACGACCAGCGCTCGCGGCACCTCCGGCGGGCTCATCGTCGGGACCTCAACACACCAGCCCGGCCTGGCCCAGCTGACGGATCTCGCCCCGACGCTGACGACCGCCCTCACCGGCCACAGCGACCCGGCCTTCGACGGCCAGGCATTGGACCTGCCCGCCAGCGGCAGCACGACCAGCACCACCGACCTCGCCACCGCGCACGACACCGCCCATATCTCCTGGCTCGCCTACGACGCCCTGCACGCCCGCGCCTCTCAGCGGACAGTGATCCCGGCCGGTGTTCTGCTCATGGGGTCGACCGCGGTGCTGCTGGCCTGGGCCGCCGCCGTGCTGCGCGAGACGAGGGCGGAGCGGCGCAAAGTGGTGCGGCGCCGAGTCACCCGGGTGGCCATCTGCCTGAGTGCGCTGCCGACGGCGCTGCTGCTGGTCAACGCCATCCCCTGGTGGAGCGCAGGGGCGCGGGGCGATTCTCCCTCGGCGTGGGTACCGGGCGCCGCTTTTACCATGACCGCGGCGATCGCGATCGGCGTCTTGGCCCTGGCCGCCGGAATCATGACGCCAGTGCACCGGTGGTACACCCGTTCCGCGGCCTCATCGGCTCCCTCCTCCAACGCACGCGCAACCGCACCGCGGCGGGGAGGGACCGCAGATCCCGTCCCCTCCCCGCCCAGCCGGACAACCCTGATGGCACTGCTGGTCGCAGCGGCGATCCCACTGGCCTGGCTGGCGGATGCCGCCGCGGGGGCGCACCTGGCCTTCAACAATCCGCTAGGCATGAACGCAGTGGTGGCGGGCCGTTTCTACGGGGTCTCCAACACGGCCTTCGCGCTGGCGGCCGGGGCGCTCGTCGTCGTCATCGCCGGGGCATGGGACGCCCTGGGCCGTAGCCGCAGCACCGCCCTGGTTCTGACGGGCCTGCTGGGCGGTGCGGCGCTGGTTGTCGACGGCGCCCCCCAGCTGGGGGCGGACGTGGGCGGCGCCCTGACCCTGGTGCCAACGCTGGCCTTCCTCGGTGCGGGCCTGGCGGGTCTGCGTCTGAACTGGCGGCACTGGCTGGTCATCGGGGCGACGACGGTGCTGGTCGTCGGCGGCTTCGCAGTCGTCGACCTCATCCGGCCGGGCGGGCCCACACACCTGGGGCGCTTCGCCCGTCAAGTGGCCGACGGCTCCGCCATCGGCGTGCTGGGACGCAAGGCGTACGCACTGGTCGGTCCCTTCGTGTCGAAGCCGGTCATGGCGGCGGCCCTGGCCTGCACGCTCGCGCTGGTCGTCGTGGCCGTCTGGTGGGGGCGCGGGCAGGTGCGGGCCTGGCACGCCGGCACCAGCCCGTACGCCTGGCTCGCCCCCGCCACCGGTGGAGGCACCACGACGGCGCTGCGGGCGCTGGGGGTTCTGACGGTCGCGTCGGTGCTGGTCAACGACTCCGGCGTCACGATGGCGGGATTCATCTTCGCCGCCGCCGCACCCGCTCTGCTGGCGCTAACACTGAACAGGAGCGATTCGGCCCCGCTGCCCCACGACTCCTCACTCCCGGATCCCGCTCGAGCGCAGTACCGGGGCAACGCTCACGACGACGGTCCGGGGAGCCCCCGGAAGGCGCACACGGCGCGTCAGTCGCCGGCCACCTCCGGCGCATCGGCCTCCGAATCGCCGGCATCGTGAGGGCTCCCGGTCGGATCGACGTCGTCGTCGACCTTGTGGGGTAGCGGCACGGCGCGGTAGGCGAAGAAGTGGTCCTGCTCGGCGGCCGCCTTCTCGAAGACGCCCCGCTGCACCCGGTGGCGGCGCAGCTTCCGCCGGGTCACGGCCCGCAGGACGTCCTTGTACTGGGCAGCCCGGTGCATCGTGCCAGCCCGGTCATTGCCGGTGACGCGATGGGTGATGTCGCAGGGAACCTCGATGACCGAGAGCCCGGCCACCAGCACGTCGATCGTCAGGCCGACTTCGACCCCCCAGCCGTCGGCCAGGGGAACGGCCTTCTCGTAGGCCTCACGGCTCAGACATCGTTGGCCGGACAGCGGTGCCACGGGCGACCACCCGGTGGCGAGCGAGATGGCCCGCCTGGCCGCGCGCACCACCCGTCCGCGCCCGCCGGCCCCGGCCTGCTTGGGCGGGACCGCGATAGACATGTCGGCGACGCCGTCGACGACCGGGGGCACCAGCTCGGCGCAGGAAGCGGCCGAGTCCCCCAGATCGGCATCGATGAACAGCAGCAGTCGGGCGGGCCCGTCGACGTAGTCGCGCATCGCGACTACGGAGGCCCCGGTCTCCATGGCGGAGGCCTTCCCGCGGGAAACGGAGTGGCGGACCGTCACAGCGCCGGCAGCACGAGCGTGGTCCTGAGTTCCGTCGGTCGAGCCGTCGTCGACGACGATGACGAGGTCCACCCGCGGGATGGAGCGGCAGGCCCGAACAGTGGTGGCGATGCGCTCGGCCTCGTCCTTGGCGGGGATGACCACGGCAACGCGCTGGTCGGGGCGCTTGGTGGGACTCACACCACCAGGGTATCCAGACTCGCGGTCTCCGGCAGACTCCTGAGCGCCCCGTTGTCGTTCTCCTTTTTTGTGATGCCCGTCAAATCCACCGATTTGACACGGTTCAGTGCAGGATTTCGCGACTCCCAACGGACCAGGCGCTCACCGACGGCGCTCCGGGAGCATCCCGCCCACTGCCGCGACACGCCGACGCCATCTCGCCGACGCCGGGGAAGCGACCCATGGTCAGGCCTTCCCCAGCGATTTTGTGTCAAACCTTCAGCATGGGACAACGGTCCCCGGAGAAATCGACAAATATTGCAGTAAAGCAACACATTTCCTGATAGAAAGGCTAAGATCACCTGTTTCGGCATGTCACACCCGGTTCTCGTGGCACAGTGAAGCCATGGAGCCCGTCAACGGAGCCGGGTTCCGCTGACGCACCACGCGTCCTTCTGTGTGCCGGGGCGACGCCCCCTGCCGCCCCGGCACGCCTTGGCCCCTCTGTGACCGCGCCGCCGGCGCAGATCTCGTCCATCCATGTTTGCGCAGGCAGCACCGGTTCCCCATCCTCCACCAGACGAGGACCCCGGAGACTTCGCGCGGGCGCCCCGCGGGTCACGGAGGAGGAGACATCCAGGGCCCGGCCGACGAACGACCGGGCCCCTTTTGCATTCTTCGTACAGGTCAGTGCAAGGCGCTTGCAAGGAGATCGAGCCCCACGCTCCCCAGGTCGATACCCCTGTTGTGGAAGGCCCGCAGATCCAGCCGACCGCCCTCGGCACGGGCTTGCTCCTGGGCGCTGCGCCGACCGGCCTGCCAGACCCGCTCGCCCACGGCGTAGGTCAGCGGTTGGGCCGGCCATCCCAGGTGCCGGGAGACCTCGAAGCGCAGGCGCCCCTCGGAGATCACGGTGTGGTGGCGCAGCACGGCGGTCACGGTGGCCCGGTTCCACTCGCGGCTCGCACCGGGCAGGGCCGCGACGTCGTCGGGCACGGGCAGCCGGGAGTGGACGCCCAAGTCCACCAGCACCCGGGCCAGGCGCCAACGGCGCGCCGCCAGACGGCCGAAGCGGTCCTCAGGCGTGGGCATGAGCCCGAGCTCGTCGGCGAGGGACTCTGCGTACAGACCCCAGCCCTCGTCGCAGCCGGCCACTGAGCCGAGATAGCGCTGCCAGGCGGTCAGCCGGGTGCTGGTGGCGTGCGCGCCGACGTGGACGTGGTGCCCGGGAACCGACTCGTGCAGAACCGTGGTCCGCTCCATCCATGGCCACACCAGTCGTTCGCCGTCGGCCAGGGACCTCAGGACCACGCCGGGCCGGCGCTCTCCGCCGGTACCGCGCGGCTCCTCGTAGCGAACGACGCCGGCTCCGGATTCGCCCAGGCGCACCCGGGGGCGGCCCAGACCGTCGGGCGGGTCGAGGACCCGTCCGACGACGGCGTCCCAGGCCTCATCGGCCACCTCCTGCGCCCAGATGGTGTAGTCCTGAGGGCGCAAGGCCTGGGTCGGGTCAGCGCGCAGATGCCGGTTGAGACTGTGGGCGTTGGCGCCGGGACCGAGGATGTCGACGGCGATGGCGTCCTGTTCGGCGATGACCCGGGCCAGCTCCTCGGTTGCCCAGGCGTAGGTCTCCTCGGGATTCACCCGGGTCCCCAGGACCCGGCGCATCCACAGGGCGTGACGCCTACGGCCGACCCCCTCGGCCTGGGGGGCACGTGGGGAGAGCGTGGTGCGCAGGTGCGAGGCGAAGTCCAGGGCGGCGCGGCGGGCGGTGATGTCAGCTTCCTGGAGCTGGACGTGCAGGGTGGCCGGCAGATCCTCGGGCAGGCCCCGAGTGCGGCGGCTGGCGAGATCGCGCGCCTGACCGGCGACGACATCGACCTGACTGAGCGGGGCAATGGCACCGGCCTCGGCGGAGGCGGCCAGGGAGGCGGCCAGTCCCTCCAGGGCGGCGGGCAGCGCCTCCAGGCGGGTGCGGTGCAGGTTCCAGGCGTCCTCCCACTTGGCCTCGGCCTCGGCGAGGTCGGCCTCCTCCGAACCGGCCCGGTCAGGGGCCTCGGGGGGCCGGTGCAGCTGACGGGCGATCTGCTGGAAGGGGGAGGAGAGGAAACCGAGGTTCCCGCCCTCTTCACCGGCGGAGATGAACTGGATGGAGGTCTCCAGACGCTCCAGGAGGTGGCGGCGTAGGAGCTCATCGGAGCCGGTCGAGCGGTCGACGGCGGCCACGCGGTGGCGCAGGGAGCGTTCGGCACTGAGACGCTCAACCAGGCCCGCAGGCGAGTAGTCGGGCAGAATGGCTCCGCCGGGCAGACCGGTACGGGCGGCCGCCTCGGGGTCGTGGGCGCACAGGAGCATGGCGTACTCGTCAGCGAGGTCGCGCAGGACCACACCGGCAGCGGCGGTCTCCGAGGGGGAGCGGACGGAGGAGCGGGCAGTGGCCTGGGCAGAGGTGTGAGCGGTGGGGGCGGTGGAAGCAGCCGCATCCACCTCGTGCACGCTCAGGGGAGCGCCAGCCGTGCTGACGGGGTGCCAGGTTCCGGAGCTCGGATGCTGCGGGTAGACCGGTGGCCGCTCGGGCGGCCCGGTACTGACCGGGCTGGTGGTGGGCGCAGGAGCGGCGTCCGCGCCGCCGGTCCGAGCACCCTGCTCGTGAAGGTCGGAGAGTGGCGCGGTGGCACCTGGTTGAGAGCGGTTCGCGGGATCAGTGGTCATGACAACAGGCCTTTCGCTTCACTCGCCGCATGGCGGGCGGGCCCGGCGGCGACGCTGCCGTCCCCCTAGGGTGCCAGGAACTGGAACAAAGATCCATAGGCGTCATGGTTACGACAGCGAACGAAATCGAATAAGTCAAGTGGACTCCCTGCCGCCCGGGCGGCAGGGACTGGGAACTAGCGGATAGCAGGACCCCGACTGATGAGACTCAACGACGAGCCGGAGCAAGGTCCCTCGGCGGCGGGCTCAGGAACCCGTGGTCCCCCTCGCCCCTCCGACCGACACGGACGCCCGAGGGCGTCAGCGGATGATCAGCGAATAGTCAGTGGATAGTCACTGAATGGCGGTCGACGGGCATCGATGGCGCCGGCTGGACGGACCGACAGGAGCGCAGGAGGCTGACGCGCATCGGCATCGACCGCGGTGCGGAGCCGCAAGCGGTACGGGTCATCAGCGCTCCTTTCATGCCGGACGAGCCGGGACTTGTCGACGCAAGGCGTTCGTCGTGCTGTGATGGACTTGAGATGATTCAAGGCCTCCTCGGCAGGAGTGTCAAGACCCCCGCCCAGAGGTTCACCCGTACCGATATTCCCGCAGGTCAGAGGCATTCTCAACGGCTGCCCAATGTCGTTGCGATAGCACCGTTGGTAACGTTAACAAGGAGGTCATCAAGCCATCTTCGCACCAGCCCCTCCAACCTCGGATCGACCACATAGTGGTCACTCTCGGTTGACAGCGACGACGGAGCGCACCAGTCCCGTCACAGAGCCGCTTGACATATAGGTAAATTGAGTTAACCTACTTGGTGTGAAGATAGACCGGCGCAGCACGGACACCCGTCAACGACTCATCGACACCACCCTGGACCTCATCGATGTCCACGGATGGAGCGAAGTGACGCTGGGCGGCGTGGCCCACGCCTGCGGGGTGACCACGCCCGCCTGCTACAAGCACTTCCCGTCCAAGACGAGCCTCTTTGAGGCCGCGGCGCGCCAGCTGTCCACCTCGCTGGGCGAGCGCGCAGGTGCCCTGATCCGGGAGGACCCGATCGAGTCGCTCGTCGGCATCGGGTCACTCCTGGTAGATCTGGCCGCCGAGCACCCCCGGCTCTTCGAGTTCAATCAGGTCAGTCCCGCGGCCATCGCCGCGCTCGACCGGTTGGACGAGCACCCGCTGCTGGCACTGACCCGCGGCGAGGTGGAGCGCCTGGCTGCGCATCGGGGAACCGATCCGGAACCGCTTCACCTCCTGGTGTGGTCCTGCCTGCAGGGCTACACCCAGCTCATCGCCGTCGGCGCCACCACCGCCGACGCCACCTTCATCCGCGCAGCCCTGCGCGCCATCGTCACGATTGGAGACAGCTGATGACCACCAAGAATACTTCCAAGAAGACGGGCGAGCGCACCCTCATCGTCTACGCCCACCCCTACGACGGCTCCTTCAACCACGCCGTGCTCGAGGCCGCCACCTCCGCCCTGGACAAGGCGAACCGGCCCTACAACGTCATCGACCTCTACGCCGATGGTTTCGACCCGCGCTACACCGCCGAGGAGCTGGCCCTGTTCAGCGAAGGCGGCACGCTGGACCCGCTGGTGAGCCATTACCAGAAGCTCATCGAGGGCGCCTCGCGCATTATCTTCATCTGCCCGATCTGGTGGAGCGACGTACCCGCCATCGTCAAGGGCTTTGTCGACAAGGTCATGAAGCAGACCTGGGCCTATCACGCGACAGCCTCCGGGGTGAAGGGCCACCTCACCCACATCCAGCAGGTCCTGGTGCTCACCACCTCGACCTCCCCCACCTGGTACCTGCGCCGGTTCTGCGGCAACTACGTCGGCTCGGTGTTCCTGGGCGCCGCCATCAAGCAGCTAGGCATGCGTGGACGGTCGTGGGTCAACTTCGGCACGGTGGGCAAGGCCAGCCGAGGCCAGCACAAGAAGCACCTCAAGCGCGTCGCCCGCCTCGTAGCGAAGTGACGTCATGAGCCCCACCGCAAGCATCGCCGCAGAGCGACAAGCCGACCTGAACTCGGGACGAGACGAGTCCCGAACACTGGCCGAGATCCTGGCCATCACCCACTCCGCACTTCTGACGCAGGTAGTGCCAGATGCACCAGAGGATCTGGTTGAAGCGGCCAAGTATGCCGACTCGCTCGGCGTCCTGGCTCGTATGCAGATCATGGGAGAAGCGCTGTATATGCACCTCGGTCGGTCCGCCTGTCTGGATCTCGCTGACCACCCGGCCGACACAGTCCGGGGCTGGGCAGTCTTCGCCCTGGTCTCGCAAGAGAAGGACGCCGACGTCGAAACGCTGTTAGCCCTGGCAAGGCCAGCCGCGGATGACCCGCACTTCGGAGTGCGCGAATGGTCATGGATGGCAGTGCGTCCGCACTTGGTGCCCCAGCTCGACGAGGCGATCCGCGCGCTGCGGCAATGGTCCTCAGAACCTTCGGAGCGCATTCGGCGCTTTACCAGCGAGGTGCTACGTCCACATGGTGTGTGGGCACGGCACATCCCCGTACTCAAGAAGGAACCTGAGCGGGGCCTGCCATACTTGAACCATTGCGTGCTGACTCCTCCCGCTACGTGCAGGATTCAGTGGCGAACTGGGTCAACGACGCCTCCAAGACACAGCCCGCCTGGGCCGTTGAGCTCTGCAGGCGATGGCAGAAGGAGTCACCCACCCCAGCCACTGAACGGATTATCAAGCGAGCACTGCGCTCGATCAGGCGGTGATCTCCTGGCCGGCCAGATGGTCGTCAGTCCCGGCCAGGTCTGCCCTCCCAATAGTCACACATAAGACTGACGGGGGCATTCCGCGCGGCCGGGGACATGCGGCGCCGTCGGGGACAGGATTCTGTCCCCGCACACGCAAGACGTCCCCGACCGCGAGGGAAAGCCCCTCCCCGCCAGGCCGACGTCGGAGGTACGGCATACTTCGGTCGTGCCCGATACCGCGCGTCTTCCCTTGAGTCGGTGGCGCCTGCTTCCCCGCCGCCTGATCCAGTTCGCCCTCCTGGAACTGGCCTGCTGCGCTTTCGCGATCGCCATCTTCGTCGGGCTCGCGGCAAGCGCCCTGATCTGGAACTACACGAATCCGCCGATCGCCCGCTACGACGCCCTCCTGATCTACGTCGTCGTCGTGCAGATCGCCTTCGTCGCCCTGAAGCAGGAGACCTGGCGAGAGCTCGGCGTCATCTGCGCCTTCCACCTCATCGGGCTGGCGCTGGAGGTCTTCAAGGTCCACACCGGCTCCTGGGCCTATCCGGATGCGGGGGCGGTGCGCATCGGTGGGGTGCCGGTCTTCTCCGGATTCATGTACGCCTCCGTCGGCTCCTACATCTGTCAGGCCTTCCGGCGCCTCGACCTGCACGTGGGCGGCTTTCGGTGGTGGCCGGTGAGCCTGCTGGCCGTGGCCGCCTACCTCAACTTCTTCACCCATCACGTCATCATCGACCTGCGCTGGGTCATCGCCGCCGGTTTCCTCATCGCCCTGTGGGGAAGCGCCGTCCACTTCACTGTCGGCGGGGACCGCTACTGGATGCCGACGACGGTGGCCTTCATCCTCATCGGGGGATTCCTCTGGCTGGCGGAGAACCTGGCGACGGCGCTGAGCGCCTGGCGCTACCCCGACCAGGCCGAGGGCTGGCACCTGGTGCATGCCGGCAAGTTCGGCAGCTGGGCGCTGCTCATCTCGCTCAGCTTCGTGCTCGTCGCCGCCGTCAAGGCGAAGGAGGGCACTCTCTACGGGCGCGGGCTGCCGCGCGTGACGCGCCGGCGCCTGCGCATCGCCGAGACCTGAGTCGCCCGACCCGCGCCCCGGCCCCGCACTTGCGAACACTGTCGAGCCGGGCATATTTCGCGGCGCCCAACAGAATTCCTGTTGGTCTGGGCGAAATATGCCCGGCTCGACGAGAGGAGAGGAGGGAAAGGGCTCAGAGATTGACCTGGCGGGAGATGATGCCGGCCTTGGCGCGGCGGTCCTCGGGACTCAGAGGGTTCTCATCCGCCAGTGCGGCGTCGAGGCGCTCGCCCATGGCCTGCAGCGGCTTGGTGAGCTCCTCGGCCTCCGTACCGGGCACGAGCTCCCACACGGGGATGGCCAGGCCATTGGCCCTGAAGGCGCCGACGAAGCGCGCACCTTCCTCCAGGTCGGACTGGCGCGCGGAGTGGATGCGGGCGAAGGCGTTGAAGAACTCGTCCTCGTCCTCCCCGCGCACCCAACGCACGAACTCCTTGGCGCCCAGGCGGCACCAGTAGGCGTGCTCGACGCCGGGCACGGGGCGGGTCGGGGCGATCTCATCCTTGGCGCGCTCGATGGCCTCCTCAATGGCCTGGCGGGACTGCGCGTCACCGGCGCCGACCCGAGGATCGACCCAGAAGTCGAAGGTCTCGCGCACGGAGATGACCGGCGGCTCGGCGGTGTCGAGGATGTCCTGGAGGCGAGGACCGGGTTCGGGCAGGCTATCGGCGCGCAACGCCTGGCCCTCGGGCAGGTCGATGGCGGCCAGGACGGCGGCGGCGACGTCGCGAGAGGCGTCCCCGGAGTGCATAGAGGTCTGCATGGCCACCAGGACCTCGCCGTCGGCGCGCTTGATCCCCTGGACGAACTCGGGCAGGAGCGTAACGAGCTGGACCTGCCCGCCGCCGTACTCCTTGGTCAGACGCACCGTGGCCGTGGCGGCCGGGATGATCTGGGCCATCGCCACCAGGTCCTCCTCGGCCGGGAGACCGGCAAAGGGGCGGGCGACGAACTCAATACTCTGCTTGCGGGGCTTGGCCGACTTGCCGGCCGGACGGCGCCCGTGGCGCTTCTTCTTCGACATGGCCGTCAGCCTACCGGGCGGCTCGCGCCCCTCCCAGGCCGATATCGGTCCGTCGGCGCCCCATGACGCGCTTCACGGCCGACGACGATCACCGACCCCGTTCCGTACCTCGGTCGTCAACCGGCGCACTGACGTGGACCGGCTCAGAAGCTCGAGGAGGAGCCGGACCCGGAGAAGCCGCCGCCACCGCTGTAGCCGCCGGAGAAGCCGCCTCCCGAAAAGCTGGAGCCGGAGCCGGAGCTGCTCGGCGGGGTGTAGGAGGAGGCCGAGCTGTAGCCCACTACCAGGTCGGAGATCGGGGTGAAGGAGCTGTAGGACCCGCCGGCACCAGCACCCGAGCTGGACGAGCCGATGGCGGAGATGGCCGGCGAGGAGGGGTTGAGGCGGATCGTCGAGTGCGGGTTGTAGCTGCCGTGCCCGCCGCCCAGGTACCAATAGCCGGCATAGGCGGCTTCCTTGGACGAGCGCGAATCGTAGCGCCGACGGCGCTCGTCGGCGTAGCTGGAGGTGTCGGCATCGATGGCCTCGCGTGCGAGCCGGGCGGCCTTCGTCTTCGTTTCACTGGCGATCTCGTCGAGCTCGTCGAGCACGGCCGAAGGCTGGAGCGAACCGTCCTCCAGACTGGAGGTCATGTCGTCCAGGCGCTGCTTGCGAGAGCGGACCCACTCCCGCTCCTCCTTGGTGTGCTCGGCGATCGAACCGCTCTCGGCGGCGTCGGAGCTGTCGATCTCGTGGCACAGCCGCCGCAGCGACTGCAGGTCCTCCAGGACCGGGCCCTGCTCATTGGCCCAGACTCGGTCCCAGCCCGGCGACCGGCCCAGGAAGGTCGCAGTGTTGGCGATGACGTCGTCGAGGGAGTCCAGGAGCGCCGAGCGCTTCTCCAGCTCGGTGGCCCGCCTGAGCACCGACATCCCGAACCACTGGGCGCGGTAGGGGCTGCCGAAGTCCTGCCAGGAGCGGGTGACCTTCTCATACTCGCTGCGGAACCAGCGGTAGCGGGCCATGACCTGGGCCCCGTGCGGCTCGTCCTCGGGGATCGTGCCGGCCAGGAGCTCGGTGGTCTCGTAGTCGTGGGTGACCTGCGAGTAGTGGCGCAGCGCCTCGTGCGCCCGACTTCGCGCCGTGAAGCCGCGCCACAGGTAGTACAAGAGCCAGACGAGTCCTATGCATGCCCAGATCAGGGGCAGAACGTAGGTCGTGGCCTCATCACCACCGCCGGGCCGGCCGATGACGTCGGCGGTCTTGGTCGCCATGGAGACGGTGCCCCCGTACCAGTCGGCCTGCCGGTACTGGTTCTTGGCGGCATCCTGGATGGCGGCCTGCTGTTTCAGGGGGACCGCGACGTCCTCACCGAAGTAGCAGCCCACCTTGCGCGCCTCTGGGGCGACCGCCAGGATCACCAGGCCGTCGCTCCAATAGTTGGGGTTCGACGTCGAGATCCACGGGACGTCGGTGTCGCTCGCGTGCGAGCGGGCGTACTCCAGCACCGCATCGTTGAGGTTGTCGACATCCCAGCCCGGGACCGTGAGTACAGCGACGTGGACGTTGTCCCGGAACCGCATCGCCTGGATCTCCTCGATCAACGGCTCGGTCTGGAGCACCCCGGCCTCGTCGTGAACTTCCACGGTGGGGTGGTGGCTGCCGCCGAAGGGCCAGATAACCATGATCGGCAGTACGGCGATGAGAGCCAAGCTCACCACGATATTGGCGGTGAAGGCGGCCACCGACCGGGCTCCGCCCAGGCGGGCAATGCGGGACTGTTCCATCTTCACTCCTCCTTACTTATCTTCCAGTGGATTTGGAGTCTTGACAGCGGTGGGGCACCGGCAGGCCGACGGGCTCGTAGAGGCGGGCGAGGTAGGCGATGTCCTGTGCCGACCGATTCGGACACTGGACGATGGTCTGGCCCCGGAGCGGCCATGGCCGCAACGACCGCTCAAGGAGTCGAAGCTGTTCGATGGACTGCGGGAGGATGAGAGCGGCGGTTGCCGCGGACCTCAGTACCCGGGGAAGGTTCCGTCCCCGAGGAAGCCCGCGCGGACTTGCGCATACGGCCGGGTACTGGCGTGGAGTGCGGAGTTGCCGCCGGACAGCTGCCAGTGCTCGTCGTGCCTCCCGGACCCGACGATGCCCGGCGAACCGTGGGCGGCCGACCGAGGCGGCATCCCGGCACCGGAGCCCCCGAGGGGCCGACCGGCACCGGTCACGCGGAGTGCCAGGCTGCTCCCCGCCCGGCGAACATCGGCCGCTATCCAGGCAAGCTCGTCGAGCGCCGCCGAGGGCTGCAGCTGGCCGGCTGCCAGCTCGGTGGTCATCTCGGTCAGACGCTGATGATGGGCCCGGACCTGTTCCCGCGCTTCCACCGTGCCACCGGGCGTGAATGCTTGGGAATCGATCTGCTGGCACAGGACCAGGAGCAAGTTGAGATCATGAAGAACCGGTTGCTGCTCCTCGCGCCAGAGCCTCTCCCAGTTGGAGGACAGGCTCAGGAATGCGGCGTTGCCGGCGATGATGTCGTCGGTCGAGTCCAGTGCGGCCGAGCGCCGTTCGATCTCGGAGACCCGCTGGAACACTCCCGGTTCGAACCACTGGGCGCCCCGGGGACTGCCGAGGTCCTGCCACGTCCGGGTCAGGCTCTCGTACTCGTCGCGGAACCAGCGGTAGTGGGCCATGACGCGGGCGCCGCGGGTCTCGCCTTCAGGGATGAGGCGGGCATGGAGCTCGGTGGCCTCGTAGTCGTAGGTGACCCGCGCGTAGTGCCGCAGCGCCTGCTCGAGCATGCGCCGTGCGGAGAAGCCGCGCCACAGGTAGTAGCCGATACCGCCAGCACCGACAATGGCCAGCAGCATCGAGACGGGTAGGAGGCCAGGCACCCAGGCCGCCGCAGCCACTGGTGAGAACGAGGCCACAAGACCACCGGTCATGACGGCCGCGAAGGCCAGCAGCGAACGGATTCCTCCGAGACGAACCGCGAGGGGCAGGCGCATGGGCGGCATCTTCTTCCTCTCATGAAGCCTCGAAGCGGAATCCTGGTCGGCTGGTGGCTCTGCGGCCACCTGCCGTGCCTCATCCTTACCCGCGGTCACGCCGCCTGCCATGGGGAGAGCAACACGGGGGGCGTCCCCCGAATCAGGAGACGCCCCGCACCATCCAATGGCTCTCAGGACCGGACGGCAACGGCCTCGATTTCAACGCCGGCACCCAACGGCAGGGCGGCGACGCCGAAGGCCGCCCTGGCCGGGAGGGTCCCGCCGGTGAAGTAACGGGCGTAGACCTCGTTGACGGCGGCGAAATCGGCGATGTCGGCGAGCAGGACCGTGGTCTTGACGACGTCGTCGTACCCGAGTCCGGCCTCGGCCAGGATGGCCCCCACATTCTTGAGGACCTGTTCGGCCTGAGCCTGGATGTCGCCCTCGACGAGGGAGCCGGTGGCCGGGTCGAGCGGAACCTGGCCGGAGACGAAGACGAGCGAGCCGACCTCCTGTCCGGTCGAGACGCCCTGGGAGTAGGGGCCGACGGCGGCGGGGGCGCTGGCGGTGGCGATACGGCTGACGGTCATGGTTCCTCGTTCCTCCTGGACATCGGGGTGCGTTCGCGTTCCTGACGGACGGTGCAGCAGAACAGCTGCGCGACGCCCGGGCCAGACTACCCATGTCCCCCGCGCCACCTGCTCCCTAGACTCGGAGGCAGCCGGCCACCTTCGAGCCGACGCATCCCTACTGCTCCCATGTTTGAAGGACCGCCGTGAAACTGCCCAGTATCCCCTCGCGAGATGACCTGACCGCCCAGGCCCGCAACCTCGCCGGACAGGCAGCCTCCGGCGCCGCGAAGGCGGCCGACACGGTGTCTCGGGCAGCGGTCGACACGGGCCGGGCGGCCGCCCGCACGGCAGCTCAGACCTCCCAGCGTCTCGGTGTCGACCAGCTTCCGGGTCTGTCCACTTTGTCCCAGCTGGCGCAGGATGACGGAGCCTCGGGCGACGCCGACGCCGACGCCGGGCCGCGGATCACGGGCACCCCCTTCGCCCGGACCCTCGCCACCGCCTTCGCCGCCCAGCCTCACACGCGCAGTGCGACAACGATCTTTTTCGGTTCGGACATCCTACGCACGGGCCCTCAGGTCATCACTACCTACCGAACACGCAAGCAGCTCAAGAACAACGGATTCGCACCAGAAGCCCTGAACGCCAACGGCCTACCCGAGCTCGACGTCACCGAGCTCATCCACGTGCACGGCCGTCGCATCCCCGGCATCAAGCGCAGCCTCTCCTTACCCTTCATCAAGCACGATGTCCGCAGAACTTTTGACACGGCCTTGGCCGTCGGTTCACTGCATTGGATCACCGTCTCGGAGCAAGAGCAGGCCCGGGGCGCTATGGGGTGGACGCGCCTGTGCGTGGACACCGATCAGAGCCAGCAAGTATCCGCGGGGGGCCATCACCTCGATGTCGTCATCGCGTCAGTGAGCCAGGACCCCAGTGAATACGCCAGCGACATGGCCAGCCTCCTGCCGCAGGGTATACCGGCCGAGGCCTGGCAGGCCCTAACCGCCGATCCGGCCCGCCAGGCAGTGCGCCTGCACCTGCTGGAACAGGACCGTGTCGCGGTGGATACCGGCGCGAACACCTACACGCTGTTCCACGGCGTGCCCCATCCAATGCTCGGCTCACTGCTCCTCATGGGCAACCGAGTGAGGCGGGCTGAGCTGTGGCTGACGGACCGACACAACACCACGATCATGAGCTTTATCGAAGAGATCGCGGACTTCAACGCCTGACGCCGGCGCAGCACCCGCCACCGCAGGTCTCATCCCGCCACCCGGGACCTACGGCACTTCCCCACCTGCCTTCGCGGCGGACTCTCCCACAATGCCGTCGCCGTCGAGCATTCCGCTCTCGCGGATCACCACGTCCCAGCCCCGGAACGGCCGGTGTTTCGCACAGCGAAACGGGCTGATTCAGGCAGTGGTACGTGACACACTGTGCCCCATGCATGCACGCGCAGGACAGCCAGCACAGCCCGAAGACCTCATCGACGTCGACGAGGTCGTCTCCGCCTACTACGACCTCGTCCCCGACCCGACCGTCCCGGCCCAGAAGGTCGTCTTCGGCACCTCCGGGCACCGCGGCTCCTCTCTGGACACCGCCTTCAACGAGGCCCACATCGTGGCCACGACCGCCGCTATCGTGGAGTACCGCCGCTCCCAGGGCACCGACGGCACCCTCTATCTGGGGCGCGATACCCACGCCCTGTCCGAGCCGGCATGGCGCACTGCCATCGAGGTGCTCTCGGGCGCAGGCGTCATGACCGCCATCGACTTGCGCGGCTCCTACACGCCCACCCCGGCCGTCTCCCATTCCATCCTCCTGGCCAACGGCGCCGGCACCGAGACCGGCGTGCGCACCACCGGTGCGGGACTGGCCGACGGCATCGTGGTGACCCCCTCCCACAACCCGCCGCGCGACGGCGGATTCAAGTACAACCCGCCCACCGGCGGTCCGGCCGGCTCGGACGCCACCAGCTGGATCGCCGACCGCGCCAACGAGCTGCTCGCCTCGGGTTGGCGGGACGTTCCCCGCGTCCCGATCGCCGAGGCGATCGATGGCCCCTACGTCATCAAGCACGACTATCTGGAGACCTACGTCGCCGATCTGGAGAACGTCATCGACCTCGAGGCGATCCGCAAGGCCGGCGTGCGCATCGGGGCCGACCCGCTGGGCGGCGCCTCGGTCGATTACTGGGGCGCGATCGGCGAGCGCTACGGCCTGGAGCTCACGGTGGTCAACCCTAAGGTGGACCCGGCCTGGCACTTCATGACCCTGGACTGGGACGGCAAGATCCGCATGGATTGCTCCTCCCCCAACGCCATGGCCTCGCTGCGCGCCAAGATGACGCCCGACGCCGAGGGCAGGACCCCCTACGACGTCGCCACCGGGAACGACGCCGACTCCGACCGTCACGGCATCGTCACCCCCGACGGCGGGCTCATGAACCCCAACCACTTCCTGGCCGTGGCCATCGAGTACCTCTTCACCCATCGGCCCGGCTGGCCCGCCGACGCCGCCGTGGGCAAGACGCTGGTCTCCTCCAGCCTCATCGACCGGGTGGCCGCCGCGATCGGCCGCACCCTCATCGAGGTGCCGGTGGGCTTCAAGCACTTCGTGCCCGGGCTGCTCGACGGCTCGATCGGCTTCGGGGGCGAGGAGAGCGCGGGAGCCTCCTTCCTGCGCAAGGACGGCACCGTGTGGACCACGGACAAGGACGGCATCATCCTGGCTCTGCTGGCCAGCGAGATCATCGCCGTCACCGGCAAGTCCCCCTCCCAGCTGCACGAGGAGCAGGTCGAGCGCTTCGGCGCCAGCGCCTACGCGCGCATCGACGCCGCCGCCTCCAAGGAGGAGAAGGCCAAGCTCGCCGCCCTGGCCGCCGAAGACGTGACCGCAACCGAACTGGCCGGCCAGGAGATCACCGCCCGGCTGGTCGATGCGCCCGGAAACGGCGCCGCCATCGGCGGGCTCAAGGTCACCACCAAGGACGCCTGGTTCGCCGCCCGCCCCTCGGGCACGGAGGACGTCTACAAGATCTACGCCGAGTCCTTCAAGGGCGCCGACCACCTGGCGCAGGTCCAGGAGGAGGCCAAGCAGGTAGTCTCCGCGGCCCTGGGCGGCTGAGGCACGCGGGCCCGCGGCCTCGCCGCGCATCCCCTTCTCACGGTCGGAGGCATTCGACGCGTATGGGTACAGGATTCCTGTTCCCGACGGCGTCGGCTGTCTCCGGCCGCTGTGCTGCTCGCCGTCGGCTCGCCGCCGCCGGTCGCATCGAGCCGGTCCCATGCCGTCGAGGTATGGCGCCTGGCACAGTTACCTCATGACCGTTCAGCCCATTCCCGGTGGTCGCGCTCCCCTCGGAGGCCGTACTTCGGCGGCTCTCAAGGGGGTGCGTCTGGGGGCCTGCGCCTCCGTCATCGGGCTCATCGCCGCCGCGATCTGGCAGCGGCGCGCCCACCGCTGGGGCGTCTTTGTCCTTGAGGACCGGGAGGGCGCGATCGGCAAGTGGTGGGACCACGTAGTGGAGGCCTGGCCTTTCTTCTTCCTGTGCGCCCTGGCCTTGGCGCTGGTCTGCGGACTCGTCTGGTGGAGGCTGCGCAGAAGCGGTCGGCTCCCACGGCCGGGCACGGTCCTCAGGATCGTCATCGTCGTCGGCCTCCTCATCCCCCTGGGCGTCGCCCTCACCCTGGCCGGCAGGTGGTGGCAGGTCCTGAACCAGTACGGCGTCAACATCGGCTACCTCCTCAACCTGGCCGTTGCCGCACTGGCACTGGGGGTCGCACTCATCAGCGAGGCGATCATCCGCCGCCGGCCCCGGACCGCCACGCTGTCGGGCCCCCGGCTCGTCGCCGCCGGGGTGACGGTCGTGGCGTTCGCGGCCTCGGCACTGGTGCCGCCCCAGGTCCTCTCTCCCGTCCAGTCACGGACGATCGCCGCGCCGAGCAACGTTCCTCAGCTTCCTGAGCGGGTAACCGGAACGCTCGAGTGGAGCCGGGAGGTGAGCCCGTATGTCGACGTCGCCGCCGGCGCGTCGGGGCCGCTGCTCATGACCGGGGAGGGTCTGGAGGGTCTCGACCCGGTCGACGGCTCCACGCTGTGGAGCTACCGGCGTACGGGAGCGCAGTTCATGGGAGTCGGCGAAGACTCCGACCCTCGGGTCATCACCAGCCCGGACCGGCGCTACGCCCTCATCTCGATTTGGTACCCGCGCACGAGCTATGCGGATGACGGACGCATCATCGTCATCCTGGAGACCACCACCGGCCGGGTCGTGGCCGAACGGGAGACACTCACCGCCAACCTCGAAGACGGCGTCGTGCAGGTGACCGACTCGGTGGCCCTCATCGGCCGGGAGGGCGTCTCCCTGTCAGACGGATCCACGCTGTGGAGGCTGCCAGACCCCCCGATGCGGCGTTTCTCCGGTACGAAAGCGCCGCACACCCTCGTTGTGGACCAGCAGTGCGACGAGCAGAGCGGAACCTGCTCCCTGACCCTGGCAGACGACGCCGACCCCACTTCGACCCGCCGCCTGAGCAACGTCGTGGTCGACCCGGCGGACGACCGCATCCCGGGCTACGGGGACGACGTCGTCACGCTGGCCCAGGGGTGGACGGTGCGGCGCGCGTCCCCCGGCGGCCCGGACTCGCCGTTGGAGGCGATCAGCCTGGATGCCGCCGGCACTGCTGATGAGGCGCAGGGAGTTGTCGCATTGGGAACCTATGGCGGACCGGACCGGGCGACTTCCGGGGCGCGTATCGCCCTGCGGCCCGTCATTCCAGAGCGCGCCCCCGGGGCCGAGGACGGCTCGTCGCCGCCGGCCCCGGCGCCGGTGGCGGTCTTCGACCCGGCGACGCGCAGCCTCACCGAGGTCTCCGTGGGACAGGACTGGGACACGTCACTGCATCGGCCCTCCTGGCCGACCCCGGACACGGGTGTGCCACGGTGGTCGATCCCCGACAACGGCGCGCCAGATGACCTGGGAGCGGGCTACCTGGAGCTCGGGCGGGTCGATGGATCGAGCGGCGTCCCCATCAGTCCCCCAGGGGCACTG
The DNA here is from genome assembly GCF_000239715.1 of Actinomyces sp. oral taxon 849 str. F0330. Lineage (NCBI taxonomy): Bacteria > Bacillati > Actinomycetota > Actinomycetes > Actinomycetales > Actinomycetaceae > Actinomyces > Actinomyces sp. oral taxon 849. The sequence continues at coordinate 103,095 of NZ_JH470358.1, forward strand.
CTTGGGAAGAACGACACCGCGCACAACCCCTTCGCCGTCGCCGCCCCCGGGATCGTCGTTGTCGGGGTCGAGGTGAGCACCGACTTCGAGAAGATACGGGGCGGACACGACCAGGACCGCAGCCGCACCATCCTGTACGGGGTGGGATAGCCGGCTGCACCGTTGGGCTCTCGTCCCCATTGTCCGCGGTGGGACGTCGCCGGACGCTGATTCCATGAAGGACGATGACAAGGCGCAACCCCGCCCCGCTCCAGAATCGGACCCGCCCGCCTCGTCTCCCCGACGGTGGCGTCGACTGGTGCACAGTCTCTTCATCGGTATCGACCTGGCCTCGGCGATTGCCATGCTCGCCCTGATTGCCGGCACGGTCGTCTCCCTCCTGCGCTCACCATTATCGATGGCGATGACAACGCCGCTCATCGTAATCGGGGAGATCGGTATTGTTCTGCTCGGTTACGCCATGATCTGGGCTGCGCTTCGAAAGCCGGCCGTGAGTGATGTCTTCGGCGCTGCGGGCGCCCTGGCCTTCTTCAGCCTTGTCGGGTGCGCGCTTACCGTGGCGGAGACCAGCAAGATCATCCGGGAAACGGGAACGGTGCCCGAGGTCGTGGGCAGACTGGCAGTTGCATGGATCTGCCTCGTTACTGCGATGCTGACACATCTCGCCCTACGTGCGGTCGGGTCTTCTCCGCGTCTTCGCTCCAAGGACTCCTTAGACGATTCCGACGGCGATCCCTCTCAAGCCCGGTCCTCCCGCAGCGAGCGAGTGAAGCATATGGGTGCGGGCGTCATCGGAGCGGCAGCAGTGGTGGCTCTGGCCGCGACGACCCCCACAGGCATCAATCACTGCTTGGAACCGCTCTTAAGAACAACAGTCGCAGCATCGAGCGGTCATGCTCGCTTCCCGACCGTCGCTCAGCTTCAAGCCGGGGCACAGCAGCAATCGCCGCCGTCGGAACCGGCTTGGGAGACTCCGCTGGGAACCACCACCGTCAAACAGCTGCTCGCCGGATCCAGGGGAGCGATCGCCGTCACCGACCACGGCGTCTACGGGGTCGATCCCTCCACCGGTAGAAGCACATGGTGCTTCGCGACGGCGGCGCTTCCGCCCTCATCCGACACCAAGTCCTCGGCCGCGCTCCGCGGAGTGGATATCTACGCGGGGCATGAGGCCTTCACTTCCCCCGACGGAGCCTGGTTGGCCTATGCAGTGAGCATCACCCCGACCGAGACAAACGGCCATGACAGTTCCGAGACCGTCACCCGTGTCATCGTGCTCAACACCGGCACGGGGCGAGTGTCTGTGGATAGCCAGGTCGTTGGAGCGGTTCCGACGGTGCAGCTGACTGATTCCAACGCCATCATCAATCGACGTGTTTACAACGTTGCCGACGGCGAAGAGCTCACCCCCTTGGAATCCGAAACGAACGTTGTCCCCGGCCCCGGAGGACATGAGCGCATACTCACCCGAACGAGCGACTACTCCGAGTCGCTTACGTCGAACTCGGTATCGGTTGAGGGCATATCTCCGGAGGATCAGCACCAGACACACATTATGCAGAAAGCCCAGACGATCAACGGCCAGCCCATCTCATCCGGCGGATGGATCGTCACCTCCGACAATAACGGAGAAGAAGCCGTCCAGAACATCGATACCGGAAGAACCATGTCTTTTGGAAACCAAAGCAAGAAGGTGATCCTGATGCAAGTCAGTTCTCAGGCCATCGCCGTGTGGCTGGCTGATGTGAGCGAGAATGGAGAACTGGCCGACGCCGATCCACATCGACTGTATCCCCTAACACTGTCCGTGTTCGATCAAAGGACAGGAGAAGTAACAGCCGTCGATCAGTCGAGCATTCATCAGGTGCTTTTCAATCATCAGGAGAGCGACCAAAACGTAACGGGCAGGATCGGTATCGGGATCGTAGATCCCCCGACATTCTCCGTGACCGGCGACCGTTCAGAAGATTTCGGAGAAAAACTCGCCGTCCCAACGGGAGAAGGAGAGGGGAACGTGACACTCAAGAACGGAGTCAAGGCGCCTTGGAAGAAGGTCTACACCCCTCTTCTGGAAGATAGAGTTCGCAACACCGTCCTATGCCCCGAAGGGAGAGTAGTTTCCGCCGAGCAACAGTCGGACACAGGTCAAGTCTTTCTGAAGGGTTGGAGGTTTTCCGTATGAAGAACGGCGCAGCACCAACCAGCCCCGCCCCGCAGTCGAGCCCACCCGTTCCACCTCCTCACCAGGAACCGCGGCCCATGCGAGGTCTCCTCATCGGGATGATCTGGGCGACCATCTCCACAACCGTCGCCCTGCACTTCGGCGCCCTCATCGTGTGCGCGTACGCACCACATTCATCGGACATCATGTGGCTCCTGTACTGCTACATGATCGTCCTGGTCTTTACCGTGACATTATGTGGGTGGCTGCTTCGTCCTTATCGGCCGAGACCACCGCACAGCAATAACTATCCAACAGCGACCTTTATCCTCATCGTGTTCACCTGCGTCCAGGACTGGTGGATAAAACCCATAGGGTTATCAGACTCTGACACAACACCCCCATCAGTCAATCACCTCACAGCCGCCTGGATCAGCCTGATCGTCGCCATCCTCTCATACATGCTGCTGCAGGCGTACGACGATCGACTCACCAGTTTACGGGCAGCCGATCAATCCTCTGCTAAAACAGGCACCTCAGACGGATCGACGACACCATCGGGCCGCCTTCCCCATTGCCAACCGAACTCAGAGAGTGAAAACTCGCCATATGAAAAGCGATGATGCGGCACTGAGCAAACCTACCCCACAATCCGGCTCAGCCACTTCACCTCCCAGGCGGGAGCCGTGGCTCGTACGCAGTATTCTGGTCGGGGTCAACCGGGCCGCTGGCCTCGCAACCGCGGCCCTGCACGTTGGTGCCTTCATCGTCTGGCTGCGCTCCCCTTTGTCCATGGCAATGGGTTCCATGCGCATCTATGCGATCACGGCGATCATAGCCATCACCCTGTGCGCGTGGTTGCTGAGACCAAAACGGCTGCGAACCAGCAATTACTTTTTTTCGACCACTCTTCTTCTTTTCATAGCCACCTTTATTCTGAATCAGAACGTCAGGAGCGAGGTGGTGTCATTCACCTCCTCATCAAGCACTGTTCCGAGCGTCGCGGGATGGCTCCTTGCCGGCTGGATGGGCGTTGTTATCACCGCAGTGTCGTGCATGCTGCTGCAGGCGCGCGACAAACGCGAGCTCCTCCGACGCCAGAACACCGAAGATGCTTCCAAGCAGGAGGTGAGCTCCGAAAAGAACTGCCTCCCAAACGATGTGCTTGAGTCGAAGGAAGGTCGTCAAACCGGGCAGGAGAGGATCCAGTCAACCTCATACCGCTCTCGAGCTCCCCGCAAGGAGCGGGCCAAGCGCTTGTGCACGAGCGCCGTCAGTGCACTGACAGTAGCCGCCCTGGCAGCGATGAGCCCCGGCACCATCAATCATCACCTGGATCCGCTCATCCAATCAACGACCAAGGCCGCCAATAGCCAGGCCTCATTCCCAACCGTCGATGAGATCCGGGCCAAGGCGGCAGACCAACCATCAGTTCAGGAACCTACCTGGGAGAGATCTCTCGGTGACACAAGAGTCGACCAGCTGCTGACGGGAAAGCACAACGCCGTAGCCATCACTAACAGAGGACTCTACGGCATCAATCCTTCCACTGGCGACTTGACCTGGTGCTTCGCAACGACCAGCCCAGACATCCTGGAATATGCCACAACCGAAGTAATCGGAAAAAACCCTTCCAGTATAACTAGCACTTCCACATACGCAGACAAGCCCGCATTCACCTCACCTGACGGCACCTGGCTCGCCTACACCATCGACATGACCCCCCAAAGCTCGCATAACACTCTGACCCGCATTGTCATTCTGCGTACTGATACTGGAGAAGTCGCTGTAGATGCCCAAGTCTCAGAGAACGTGCCAACCGTACAGCTGACCGATTCCATGGTTGTCATCAATCGCAAAGTTTACGAGCTCACCAGCGGCAAGGAACTCGATCCACTGGATACCGCCATGACCGTCGTCCCAGGACCCGGCGGTCACGCCAATGTTCTCGTCAAGACCGATAACGAGCAACCCGAGGCACAATCAAAGACATCAGTGGAAAGTCTCCCAGAGACATATCTGCGCGCCTCATCAGACAATAGACACAAGATCGAGCACCAAAGCTTGAAACACGCTTGGACACAAGACGGAAATACCATCACCTCAGGTGGGTGGATCGTCACCTACGACGATGACAACAACGAACTGACAGCGCAGAACATCGACAGCGGAAGCACGGCGCCTCTCACTGACCCTTCAACCAACTACCAGAATGTTCTTCAGATAGAAGCAAGCCAGCAAACCATCTCGGCCTGGGCCGTCGACACAGCACCGAACCAGGAGATCAATCAAGCATCCACCCCCATCTACCCTGTTTCTCTCAGCGTTTTCGACACTCGCGCTGGAAAATCAACAACCATCGACTCCTCCGGCCTCTACCGCAGCACCAAGCGCGCCGATGATTCCCGTAGCAGTAGCACTGAAATCGACCGCGCCGCCAACGGAGCCATCGACACACCCCAGCTCCTCTTACAAACGGAAATTTACGACGCCTACTACGGAAAGCTCGCCATCCGCATGGCGGACGACAGGATCGACCAGAGCATCATCACGACATCGGACGGGCGCAGGCTGCCATGGGTACGCATCAGCATCGATTCCCCCACTCCCCCGGAAACATATTCTCTCCTGTCTCCAGAAGGAATGATGATCACGGCCGAAAAGAACTCCATCTCCACCTCCACGCTGGCAGGCAGGAAGCTCCACTAGCGCCTTCCCACCGGAGACATTCGACGCCGTCGGGAGCAGAGTTCCGCGCCTCGATACGAGGGATGTCCCGGCCGTTGCCCGAAGGCGCCGGCGACGCTCGACGCCGGCGGGTCACCCGGAGAGAATGCAGGTATGAGTTCCACCAGCGACTCCACCATCCTCCACATCCGCACAGCCCGCACTCAACCGGCGCAGCAGGCGCAGGATGCAGCCATGGCAGCCGCCCTGGAGGCCGTCTGCTTCCCGCCCGAGCAGGCCGCCAGCCCGACGTCGATCGCCGAGCGGATGGCCCACTACGCCGACCACTTCTGGCTCATCGAGGACGAGTCCGGCACACTGCTGGCGCTGGTCAACGGCCTGTGCACCAACGAGCGCGACCTGAGCGACGAGATGTACGAGAATGCCGCAATGCACGACCCCGACGGGGACTGGCAGATGATCTTCGGCGTCGCCACAGCGCCCGCCGCCCAGGGGCAAGGACTGGCCACCCGCCTGCTGCGCACCGTTATCGAGACGTCGCGCACCCACGGCCGCCGGGGTCTGGTGCTCACCTGCCTCGACGACCTCGTGCCCTTCTACGCACGCCTCGGTTTCATCGACGAAGGCCTGTCCACCTCCAACCACGGCGGCGTGCCCTGGCACCAGATGCGCCTCACCCTGGCCTAACGTCGCCGTCGACATAGATCACGGCCGGGGACATGTCGCGCATGCGGGCACGGTTTCCCGCTCCCCGCGGCGTTGAACGTCCCCGGCCGCATGAGGACGGCGTGACGCTTTCGCCCGTGCAGAGCGTCCCCGACCGCACACAGGGGCGAACGACTAGGGTGATGGGTGTGAGCCAGTCCCGCCCGTCGAGGCCGTCCAAGCATCACGTCGAGCGCTCCCCTGCGTCCGCCAGCCACGCAGGGTCCTCCCCCGAGTCACCCGCATCCTCTGCCTCCCCAGAACTCGTCGATTCCGCGGAGAGCTCCACATTCGCTCCGACCGGCTCGCCCGACGGCGCCGCCTCCCCGGCATCGAAGGGCACCGCCGCGCCGCGCCGCGCCCCCTCCCAGCAGTCTCGGCCCGGCCCTCAGGACGACATCATGCTGGCCACCGGCAAGCCCCGACAGACCGAGCGCCCCAAGCCCCCCACCCAGGAGCAGATCCGCCGCCAGCCCGGCCGTAAGGCCTGGGTTCCCAACCAGCACGGGGCCTGGTCGATGCTTGTGCTGCCTCCGATCGTCGGCTGGGCCGTAGGCGGCTTCAGTTGGGTGAACCTCCTGTTCCTGCCGGCGTGGTGGGGCGGCTACCTCACCTACTGGTGCTGGTCGCAGTGGCTGCGCACCCGCTCGGCCCGCAAGCGCGCCCTCATTATGCTGCCGCTCCTGGTCTACACCGGCTGGACGGCCTCCCTGGCCCTCATCACCCTGCTCGTGGCGCCCTACCTCATCCAGTGGGCGGTGCCGCTGCTTCCCCTGTTCGCCATCGCACTGCACCAGGTGTGGCGCGGCCACGAGCGCTCGCTGATATCGGGATTGTCGACGACGGCGGCCGCCTCCCTCATGGCGGCCGTCACCTACAGCCTGGCGGTGCGCGGGGACGGCGGGTTCTTGGGGCTGGGGACGCCGAGCGCCCCCTTGCCGGGAGCCTCCCCCAACGGCGCACTGACGGGCTGGTCATGGATGTGGCTGGTGACGGCACTGACCGCCGCTTACTTCTGCGGCACTGTGCCCTACATCAAGTCGATGATCCGCGAGCGCTTCAACTACGTGCTGCTGGCGGGCACGGTGGCGGCGCACTCGGCGGTGGCGGTGGCGACGATCTGGCTGGCGTCATCGGGAATGCTGCCATGGGGACACGCCGTCTTGTGGGTGGTGCTGACCGTGCGCTCGCTGGTCATGCCGCTGTGGCAGTGGAGCCTGGTGCGCAGGCGCCACCGTCCGCTGCGCCCGGGCACCATGGGCATCGTCGAGGTCGTCATGTGCCTCGTCTTCCTGGTGACCATCTCGGTCTGACAACTGGTCTGACAACTCGGTCTGAGTCCGACGGCGCCCCGGCACCTGCGCAGCGGTCCTCAGCGGTCGAGCCAGGAGGCCGCAGCGGCCAGAACCCTCTCGTTGTCCGACGTCGTCCCGATCGAGATCCGCACGCCCTCACCGGCGAAGGGGCGCACAAGGATGCCGGCGGCGCGGAAGTGCTCGGCCAGCGCCGTCGTCTCGTTGCCCACACCCAGCCAGAAGAAGTTGCCCTGGGCGTCGGGCACCTCCCAGCCCTGGGCGCGCAGGGCGGCCACCACCCGGTCGCGCTCGGCGGCGATGGTGGCCGAGCGCTCGGCGGTGCGGGCCAGCTCAGCCTCCCCCAACGCGGCTGCGGCAGCCGCCT
>NZ_JH470358.1:110665-124469 GCF_000239715.1 Actinomyces sp. oral taxon 849 str. F0330
GGTCGGTGACGAAGTCGAGGTAGGCCTCGTCGATGAGGATGACGACATCGCGCGGCACCCCGGCCACGAGCTCGGCCAGCTCGCAGGCGGTCAGGATCGTCCCGGTGGGGTTGTTGGGGGTGCAGGCCATGACCACGCGGGTGCGGGGAGTGACGGCAGCCAGCATGGCGGGCACGTCGTGGCGCGCGTCGGGGGTCAGCGGGATGCGCACGGCCCTGGCTCCGGCGACGGCGACGCAGATCGGGTAGGCCTCGAAGGAGCGCCAGGGGATGACGACCTCGTCGCCGGGCCGGCAGACGGCGTCGAGCAAATGCTGGATGAGGGCGACCGACCCGTTGCCGACGACGACCTGCTCGCTTTCGACGCCCCACCGGCGGGCCAGCGCCTGCGTCAGCGACTCGCCCGTCATCTCCGGGTAGCGGTTGGCTCCGGTCGCGGCGCGGGTGATGGCCTCGACAACCGCGTCCTGAGGCGGGAAGGGCAGCTCATTGGAGGAGAGCTTGGCGATCTCCACCGGGCCCTCGGCATCGGGACGGGCCCCGGGCACGTAGGCGGGCAGGACGGCGACGTCGGGGCGGATGCGAACCGTCGTCGATGTTTCGCCGGGCGCTGGAGTCGCTGCGGAAGTCATAGCCCCATCTTGGCACCGGTGCAGGCTCACTTGGCACAATGGGCCTATGGAGATCGTGGCACGAACTATCGGAAATGCAGCCGGCCTGTGGCTGGCCACGCGCCTCCTGTCCGGGCTGAGTGTGCCCGAGGGGGTGGGTACCGCTCAGATGTGGCTGAACCTGGCGATCCTGGGGCTGGTGCTGGCCCTGGTGAACTCGCTGGTCAAACCCGTGGCGAAGTTTCTGACGTTTCCTCTCTACATCGTCACCTTCGGGCTGTTCTCCCTGGTGGTCAACGGCGCGATGCTCTCGCTGACCGGCTGGCTGACCGACCATATCGGGGCATTGGGCGCAGGCGGCTCGGTGCCACTGGGGCTGGAGGTCTCCACCTTCGGTTCGGCGATCATCGGCTCGATCATCATCTCGGTGATCTCCTCGATCATCGCCGCGATGCTCGTGAGCCGCGAGGACTGAGGCTGCTCGCGGCCTCCGGGGCCTCAAGCCCGCCCGCCTCCTCTCCTCCCGCACGGTGCCTCGCCCCGGGCTCGTCTGGTCGTTCTCCCTCGGTTTCAGTGCTCTCCCGTCGGTTCGGCCGACGGCGTCGGCAGTTCGTAGGAAGGGGCCGACGACGGCGTCTTTCCCGGGTGGTCGGCGCCGTCGGTGTAGACCCCGTTGGAGTCGGTGTTGCGCTGGATCGCGAAGACGTGCTCGGTGGTGGTCGCCCCTTGCTCGCCGGCGCCCGAGACGCGGGAGAAGGAGGTGCTCCAGTCGGCCAGCTCAGGGGCCCTATCCTCCAGGCCCTCGGTGGTCTGCGCGTAGACGCTGGAGGCGTGGGGGTAGCCGTCCACATCCATCTGGTGGGTGTCGATCATGGCGACCTGGCGGTGGGGGCCGGTCGGCGTGGGGGCGGCATCGAGGCCCGGGACGGCGTCGCCGGTGTTCTCCAAGTGCAGGGCGTGGACGTCCTCGGGGATGTCGGCTCCCGCGGTGGGGGCCCCGGCGGTAAGGACCGTGGTGATGTTGTACCGGCTCTGGATCTCCGGGTCGGCCGCGATATTGGAGACGGTGATCCCGCCCTGCGAGTGGCCGTAGAGGGCGACCTCGTCGCCCGACTGGATGCCGGCCTGGCGCATGGCGGTGACGACGGCGCTCTCCATGACCGTGGGGGTGCCGCCCACGCCCTCGAGGTTGGTGAGCAGGTCCTGCGGCTCGCCGTCGCCATTGGTCCAGTCGGTGGTGCCGGGGACGTAGACGACCCAGGAAACGCGGCCGTCGGCGTGCTCGACCCGCTGGATGGAGATGACGCCCGCCTCCTCGTAGTCCTCCCCCAGGGATCCCCTGGAGGCCTGCAGCTCCTGGCAGTGGAGGATCGTCTCGGAGATGTTCCGCGGGGGCTTGGACTCCTTGCCCTTGCCGGTCATTCCGGCCTGGACCGGGCTGCCCAGCCCCAGGGGATCCTTGGTGGCGGGCGGAAGCACGGTGGCTCCGCTGCCGCCCATCGGGGTGACCGTGATGCCGGTCTGGCGCCCATAGACCGTAGAGCCCAGCATCGCCGCGTTCAGCCCCAGGTACTTGGTGACGCGCTGCATGGGTGTGAGGCTCTTGGTGTCCACGGTCTGCGTCCCCACGGTCACCTGGGCGGGGAGGCGCTGCATCACCCAGGGGTCGAGGCGCTCGGAGACCTGCTTGAGGTAGGCCTCGATCGTGGCCGACTCCCGGCCGGTGCGGGCCTTCTGGAGCCAGAGAGTCAGCAGGACGAGCCGCGCGGCATCGTCCTTGACCCACTGGGCGGTGGCCGGGTCCAAGGCCAGGAGCTGAAAGGCCTCGAAGACCGCCTGTCCTCCCTCATTGTCCTTCAGCAGCGGGTATACCGGGCTGTTGGGAGCCAGAAGCAGCACCGATAAGCCGATGGCATCGGGGAACATGGTGGCGAAGGTGATTCCCAGTGCCTGGTGGACCAGGCCTCCGTCGAAGGCCCGGATGTCCACGGGCCCCACGAGGTCGGAGCCGGGGGTGGCGCCTCCGTCGGCGAGTGTGTGGGCCTGAGAACAGGCGGTGACATCGGAGGCGATGCCGCGCAGGGTGTCGGCGACGTCCTGGAGCGACCCGGCTCCGGTATTCAGGGCGTTCAGCGAACTGATGGCGGTATTGCGCTCCTGGTCGAGGGCCACGGCCTCGGAGTAGGACAGCGCGTTGAAGTGCACGGCCCCCGTTTCGTCTGTTTCGTAGAGTTGATCGGAGTACATCGATCGTGGAAGCCGCTCTCCGGCGACGCACTGCATTCCGTCGTCGTGCCACACCTCATTGCCATGGGGCTGCAGGTCATAGGAGCCGTATATCTTCGTTCCCGGGGGAAGAGGTGCTGAATTGACGTCGGAAATCGCGCAATCGATCCAGGATCTGGCGTCATCGAGTGAGCCGGCGGCGGAGTTCAGATCGGCGGACAACGTGTCCAGATCGGCCGTATTGACCGAGACGCTCCCACCATTCACCACCAGCGGGGCCGGCCCCTTCCATATGTGCCATGGATGCCCCGTATCCTCCGGTGCAGGTCCGTTGTACGGGGCAGTGGGAGCCGCGGGCGGGGCGGGGGCCGACTCGGACTTGGGCGCCTGCGTTGCATGAGAGTCCTGCGCCCATGCCGGGTAGGGGTTGTCGGAGCTTCTCGTGGATAGCGGGCTCATGACGGGCTCGTTCCACTCGATGAGCTGCGGGCGTCGATGACGCCGACGTCGGAGAACGCCGTGTCATAGCGGCTCGCCAGCGCGCTCAGGAGCCCGGAGGCGTCGTCGAGCGCCAGTTGACAGGCGGTGGAGTCCGCGCCCACCCAGCTGGCGGGGACCGAGGCGGGGAACCGAGTGACTGCGGTGTCGTAGTCCGTCTTGGAAAGATACAACGAGAATGACATGACTCGACGTTAGAGCGCCCTCGGGGCGGCCGCAGTGGCCGTGGGCGGCCCTGTGGATCAGCCCTGCTGATTGGCGCCTGTGGCCCCCGGAAATCAAGCGCGAACAGGACGCCGAGAAACTCGCCGGCCTGACCCGGGCCGGGACGCACACATCTGCTCAGTTCTGCTCAATAAAGGACTCGGCCCGCGGTCCGGTTCTCCGGACCGCGGGCCCAAGCCTCGCGAGGTCCTCCTGCTACCCGGCTTCCCATAAGGCCGGGGAGGCGGAACCTCCTTCGCCAGAACGTCCAGTCCGGGCTCCCTAAGACCCGTTCCGAACTCGGATACCTGTCAGTCAACGGGCTCCCCAACCCTCGTGACCGGTTCCGTCCGGCGGCAGTAACTATGTAACCCACCGATCCTGAGCGGACCCCCCGAAAACTCCTATGAACATGCTGAGAAATGGGCGCTATCCCGCCATATCCACGTTGACTGCACCACACTCTGACCGTCGGCCGAATATTTCCAGCACTTTCCCGGGCCGGTTCTCGCTTTCCTTCAGGATGCCGGGGCTTCCGGCCTGCGCAGGCACACGACGGCGTCGGCCCGGCTGCCCTCTTGGCCGTCGGGTCCCGTCGCCTGTCGCCTGCGCTCCTCGGCGACGACGGTCTCCCAACCGGCCGTCGCCCCGGCCAGGCCCTCAAGGAGCTCATCGGCCGTGTAGGTCCGGGCGTGGTGGGTGTGCCAGGGCGGGTTGACGGCGTGGACGGCCGTGAGCAGGTGCCCGCCGGGGGCGACGCGAGCGGCGGCGTGGGACAGGAGGGCCACGAGGTCGAGGGAGCCCTCCTCGGGCCCGCCGTGGACGTAGAAGCTCGTCACCAGGTCGAAGGGCCCCTCCGGCAGGCCGGCTCCGACGTCGTGCACCCGGCCGGTCACGCGCGAAGCGACTCCGAGGCGCTCGGCCTGTCGGGTTAGGCGCCCGATGGCCGTGGCGGACAGATCCAACCCGGTCACCCGCCAGCCGCGCTCGGCCAGCCACAGGACGTCCGCGCCCTCGCCGCAGCCGATCTCCAGGGCGCTTCCGGGCGGCCAGTTAGCGGCGAGCTCGGGCAACCAGTCGTTGGGACACCCCGACCAGAGCTGCTCGACCGAGGCGTAGCGCTCCTCCCAGCGAGAGGCCCGGTTGTCGTCGTCGGGCTTGGGAGTATCGGTCTGCGATCCGCAGGCCTGTGCGCCGGCGCATTGAGGGTGCTGGTGGGACTGCGTCATGGCGCGAGCCTACCGGCGCCGGCTCGGCCGGTAGGCTCGCCCTGGCACTCACCCAGTGACCGGGCGAGGTCTGCGCCCCTGCACGTGGCGGCCCTGAAGCTGGAGAGGGTCCACCAAACACTGCGCATCCGCCCGGGCGCCCCGCTCTGCGAGTTCGTACGGCAGTACCGGGATAAGAACAGGGAGTTCCACCGGGTCGGGGCGCTCACCCGCACCATGTGCCTGGCCGGCGTCGACTTGGTCTCCAGCGCCGCACGGCGCCGGCGGGTGGAGAACCCCTGGGACGACTGGGGAACCGGCAGGGGCGGCGAACCCAAAGGGTCAAAGCAGCCGACGGTCTCCAGTCCTCTGGATCAGCCGGTCGCCGTCGTCGTTCTTCTAGCGTTTTCCCGACGTTTTCTGCCCGTCTCCGGGCGGGCGGCCTCAAGCGAACTGGCCTGTCCACCAGTTAAGGTTCCCCTGAACTCGGGAATCGAAAAACACAGCATCGGGAGGAGAACGCGCGGATGGCACGTGGAGGACGTGGATTCCAGGGCACGGTGCTCAAGGCACTGCGCGTACCGGAGCACAAGCTCACGGTCACCGGAGTGCGCGACCTCCCGCCCTACACGGAGCTGACCGTCCAGTGCCCGAGCCTTCTGGGCGCCGCCGGCCCCAAACTGCCGCCCACCGCCTGGGTACGCATGTGGATTCCTCAGGGCGACCGCGAGTACCAGCGCGCCTACACACTCACCCGCATCGACCGGACCCGGGCCAGCGCCAGGATGCTGTTCCTGCACCATGAGCCGGCAGGGCCTGCGTCACTGTGGTCCAGCCGCGTGAAACCGGGCGCCACGATCGCCGTTCAGGTCATGGGCGGCACCAGCTACCGCCCGCCGTCCCACGGTGATCGACTGCTTTTCGTGGGCGATCGAGCCTCCGCGCCGGCGCTCGCCGACGCCGTGAACGCCGCCCCGACGGGCAGCCTGGCCACGGTCATCATGCTGGCGCCCGAGGCTGGCTACCTGCCCAGGGCCGAGCGCGACCATGACTTCGTCCGTCTGGACCCCGAGGTGTCCGAGGACAGGCTGCTGGCCGCCGTCGACCACGCCCTGTGGGAGGACACCGGGGATATCTCGCTCGACTGGATCTGGATCGCGTTGGAGAGCAGCGCCACCAAGGCAGTGCGGCGCCACCTGGTCGCCTCCGGCATGAGTCGACGCAGCATCCAGCACCAGGCCTACTGGATCCGCGGCCGCGCCATGGGCGTGGCCTCCGAGACCTGACCCGAGGCGGCACCGGGCGAGGAGCGGACTTATCCTGGAGCCGTTCATCGTCACGATCTGTTCACCGAGGTGCTCGACATGCGACTCATCAGGCTCGCCATTCTTGTCCTTGCCCTGACCGTCCTGGTCACCTCGATCGGGAACCTGTTTCTCGGGTGGCAGTTCAGCAGCCTCAACACATCGCTGTGCATGCTCCTGCTCGGCCTGGTTCTGCTGCAAGCCCAGACCTCAGATCCGGGCGAACGCAACCTGTCGCCGTCGGGAATCCGGTTGCTGGGGATCGCCGGACTCGTCCTCTCCGGGCTCGTTCTCGCGCGCGGCCTCTACCGGTCCGACGTCGTCGCGCTCCTCATCCTGCCCGCACTGGTTCTGCTGGGTTACGTCCTGGTGCGCAGCCTGAGGGACCAGCGGCCCCGTGAGGTCGCCGCAAGCAAGCCCTCGCCTCGATAAGCCGGCCCCGGCCACCAGACTCCTCGACGAGGTCGATCGAGAACGTACTTCCGCCGCGAGGACTGCGTCTTCCCGCAGATGACTGGGAACAGACCGCAGTCATCTGCGGGAGAAGTACGTCGTCGTCAGGAATCGCAGTTCTCGGCACGTACCGTTCGGGGGAAGGGCCGCCGCACGCATCGGTAGCGGCGGCGCCCCGGCCAACGCGGGTCCGACGGCGCAGGACCGATATCGAAGTCGAGCGCCCGGTAGAAGCCGACAGCGTCGTCGTCGGTCTCGGCGACGACCGGCTCAGCCCCGCCAGCCAGGGCATCGACGAGCACCCGCCCAACCCCGCCGCCACGCAACTCTGGAGCCACGGCAATGTACTCCAGCACGACGCCATCGGGTCGAGACACGTATGCGGCCACCGACGTGGGCGCCCCCTGCAGACCCGTGCCCACGACCTCCATGAGTGCTAGCTCCTCAGCAATGATCCTGCGCAGCTCGACGACGGGCAGTCCCGCGGCCTCGCGCATAAGCGCCAGCATTTGCTCACTGGCAAGGTCTTCCCCCACCAGCCGTCTGACCCTCGGTCTCGTCGACATCCGCGCTCCCTCCTAGGGCTCGTGATCTCTGGGTGGCACAGCCCCTATGGCATCACAGATGCCATTGCATTTTCGCTGATCAGAGCCAATTTTAGGGATACAGGACCGACCTGCCGTGCAGGTTGACGGCAACCGGGCAGTACTCCCCATCAACGACGATGGGTGAATTATTGAAAGTACCATAAGAATCCGGCAGGATTTTGCCTGGTCTTACCGCTCCCCATCATCTCCGCCCCTACGAGGTCACTACCATGCGACTCCTCCCTCCAGTCGTCTTCACTCTCGCCACGACCGTCCTGGTTCTCACCGTCGGCGGCGGTCTCTTCGGCTGGGAAACCTCCCTCCTGACGCCCCTGAGTCTGTTGACGGTCAGTCTCATTCTCCTTCAGGCCCAGCACGTTCAGCGGGCCGAGCCGACCCAGCCAATCCCGGGTCCCTCGGTCCTCGCTCTGAGCGTCATCGGCCTCGGGCTGGCGATCGCCCTGCTCGGCTACGGCTTCTACAGCCACGACGCCGCTGCCGCCGTCAACCTGCCAGCGGCCGGTGTCCTGCTCTACGTCATCATCAGCCAGTACGCCCGCCGCCAGCGCAAGCCCGCCCCGCAGACCGTCTTCGTGACCACCCCGGAGGCTCCCCTCGCAGAGATCGGCAACAGCCTGCCACAATAAGCGGCATGGTCGATCTCTCCACCGTCTCCCCCGCCATTGCCCTGGGCCCCCTGGACGGCCGCTACCGCGCCGTCGCGGCCCCATTGGTCAACCATCTCTCCGAAGCCGCCCTCAACCGGGCCCGCCTGCAGGTCGAGGTCGAGTGGCTCATCCACCTCACCGACGGCGGCATCCTGCCCGGCGCCCCCCGTCTGAGCGAATCGGAGAGGGCCTACCTGCGCGGCGTCGTCGAGGACTTCGGGGCCGAAGAGATCGCCGAGCTCGGCGCCATCGAGGCAGAGACCCGCCACGACGTCAAGGCCGTCGAGTACCTGCTCAAGCGGCGTCTGGCCGCGGCCGCACAGTCCCCCAGCGTCGTCGGCGCCGACGGCGGCCCCACCGTGCTGCCCACGGTCGGCGAGATCGTCCACATCTTCTGCACCAGCGAGGACATCAACAACCTCTCCTACGCCCTGACCATCCGCGCCGCCATCGAGCAGGTATGGCTGCCGGCCGCCTGCGGCCTGGTCGAGGACCTGGCCGCCATGGCCCGCGAGTACGCCGACGCCGCCATGCTGGCGCGCACGCACGGCCAGCCGGCCACTCCCACCACGCTCGGCAAGGAGCTGGCGGTCCTGGCACATCGCCTGCGCCGTCAGGTGCGCCGTGTCGAGGCCACCGAGTACCTGGGCAAGATCAACGGCGCCACCGGCACTTTCGGAGCGCACGTCGTCTCCGTTCCGGGCGCCGATTGGCAGGCGGTGGGCCGCGGCTTCGTCGAGCACCTGGGGCTGACCTGGAACCCGCTGACCACTCAGATAGAGTCCCACGACTGGCAGGCCGAGCTCTACTCCGACGTCGCCCGCTTCAACCGGATCGCCCACAACCTGGCCACCGACGTGTGGACCTACATCTCGCTGGGCTACTTCCACCAGCGCCTGAGCGCGCAGGGTTCCACCGGCTCGTCGACCATGCCGCACAAGGTCAACCCGATCCGCTTCGAGAACGGGGAGGCCAACCTGGAGATCTCCTGCTCGCTGCTGGACACGCTGGCCGCCACGCTCGTCACCTCTCGCCTCCAGCGCGATCTCACCGACTCCACCACGCAGCGCAACGTGGGGGTTGCCCTGGGGCACTCGCTGCTGGCCGTCGACAACATCCGCCGCGGCCTGGCCGGGCTCGACGTCGACCGCGCTCGCCTGGAGGAGGACCTGGAGGCGACCTGGGAGGTGCTCGGCGAGCCCGTCCAGCAGGCCATGCGGGCGGCCGCCGTCGCCGGGGCCACCGGCATGGCCGACCCCTACGAGCGCCTCAAGGAGCTCACCCGTGGCAAGAAGGTCACGCCCGAGGGGATGCGCGAGTTCATCTCCGGGCTCGGCATGCCCGTCGACGTCGAGGCGCGACTGCTCGCCCTGACGCCTGCCACCTACACGGGCCTGGCCGCCGAGCTCGTTGCCCACCTGGACGACTGAGGGGCCGTCAGCCGTCCGGTCGACGGCCCCGGAGCCGCCGGCCGGCATCCCCTTCATGGACACATGACGTCCTTCATCGACACTCTGCGGCCCTTCATGGACACCTCATAGACACTTCATGCACACTCTGGAGCCCTTCATCGACACTTCATGTACAACCGGCATGTGATTGTCGATCTGACTGACCTCACGGAAGCCCTCGCTCGTTTGGCGCTGGAGGGCGACGACTGCCTTGAGATCGAGGCGAAGACGTTCTCCGAGTACTCCCGCAGCGCCCTCGGTCCCACACTGTCGGCCTTCGCGAATCTTCCTAGAGGCGGCACCATCCTCCTAGGCGTCAGCGAGGACCTGGTTTCCGTTGTCGGAGTCCAGGACCCGCACGACCTTCAGCAGACCCTCGTCTCACAGGCCCGTCAGGGCTTCTCCACCGAGATCGCTGTCGATACGCACGCCATCGCCATTGAAGGCAAGACCGTCATCGCCGCCAACGTGCAGGAAGCTCCCGTCAACAACAAGCCATGCCAGTGGAAGGAGACGGGGGCGGCGCACCTCCGCCAGTACGACGGCGACTACCGCATGTCGCAGCAGGAGGAGCAGCAGCTCCTTCTGCGCCACCAACGTCCCCGGCAGGACTCCGTTGCCGTTCCCGGCACCTCCGTGGACAGCCTCGACAAGGATCTGGTTCAGCGCTTTCTCCGAGCGGTTCGTACCGGCTCCACCGCGCTCAGCAGCCAGTCAGATACCGAGGTCCTCCTCAACTTGAACATCCTCTCCGAGGACGGAGAGGCGACCCGGGCAGGGCTGTACGCTCTGGGCCGTTATCCGCAGAGGCAGTTCCCCGGCCTGTCCATCACAGCCGCCGTCACCGACGCGAACGACGCAGTCAGGGCAACGGATCGACTCACGATCGCGGGCCCCCTGCCGCAGATGCTCACCGACGCCGTCGACTGGGTCGCACGCACCACACAGACACGCATCCGGTTCGAGGATGACGGGCATGGTCGGGATGATCATGAGTTCCCACTCATCGCGGTTCGTGAGCTCATCGCCAACGCTCTCGTCCATCGAGACCTCTCCGAGCCCGCGCTCTCGAAAGGGATTGAGATTCGTCTGCTGCACGACCGCCTCATCATCTCCAGCCCAGGTGGTCTCTGGGGGCTGAGCGTGGATCAGCTCGGTACACGCGACGGGAAGTCTGCGGTCAACGAGCACCTCTACACCATCTGCACCTTCGCCACGGACTACGAGGGACGGCGCGTGATCGAAGGCTTGGGCTCCGGTATTCGGGAGGTCCGGCGCGCCCTGCGAGAGGCGGACATGGAGCCCGTTCGCTTTCAGGACACCGGCGTGCGCTTCACTGCTCTGCTCCCCCGAAGCGCCCTCCTCTCACCCGAGGATCTCACCTGGCTGTCCGATCTTGAAGCCCACGGCCTCGGCGTCGAGCAACGCCACGCACTGGTCGAGATGCGGCACGGAAAGTCATGGACGAACGCCTCCTATCGCCGTCGCTTCGGTTGTGATTCCCAGCAGGCCCGTCGTCAGCTCCAGGTGCTGGTGAACCGGGGCTACGCCGAGGCCCGGGGACAACGCGGCTCCACCTCCTACGTCCTGGCCTCCGACGGCGCTCGGCCGGCTTCCGGCGCCACAGACATCACTGTTCCCGCAGAGATCTCCGCCCTGACCACCAATGCGCCCGCCGTCTGGACCAGTCTTGAGGCCGGGCCGCGCACGCGCCAGCAGATCGTCGAGGCAACACGCCTGTCCCTACGCCAGGTGACGTACGCGCTCAAATGTCTCGAGGAGGCCGGATTCGTTCAGAAGGACGGCCGTCGGGGTGACACCACCACCACGTACCACCGCGCCTGATGGGCTCGCCCGCCGAGCTCGTCGCCCACCTACCCGACGACAGCCCCTTCATGAACACCTCATATACATTCCAGAGCCCTTCATAGACACTCTATGAACAACTTGGCGCTTCATAGACAAAGCGACGCTCGTGGTTACCCGGCAGCGGCTGAGGGCTGGGCCGGGGGCGCGGCTCCCCCGGACAGAAGCTGGCGGGCGCACAGCCCGGCGATGCACTCCTCGGCCGGGTTGAGACCGAGCCGGTTGACGTCGATGTGCAGCAGATCCAGGGCCCGGCGCCCGTCGGTCCCCGCGCCCATGGCCCCGATGGCCCGCCCGGCGTCGTCGGCCAGCTCGCCGAGGGCCCCGGCCGCCTTGCTCCAGGACGGAATCTCGTCGAACTGGAACTCGATGACCTCCAGCAGCTGTTGAACGATCGGCCCCAGGGCACTGCCGTCACGCAGATGGGCGGGCAGGCGAGAGCCCCACATCCGCAGGTGCGCGGACAACAACTCGGCCTCGGGCAGCGGCGCGCTGCGGGCCGCCAGCGCCAGGAAGCGCGCCGCAAGGGCCGCCCGCGGCACCGGTCGGGGAATCTGCCAGATCTGGTGATCCAGGCACCACCGGCTGGATAGGTAGAAGTGGCGTTCGGCCTCCTCGACCCCGGCCACGCCCCCGTACTTGTCGTACTCGGGGCCGTAGACGCCGAAGGCGATCCCGGGCCGGCTGGCGCCGATTCCCCCGGTCATCGGGTCGGAGACCAGGCGCTCGACCGTGCGCGCCTCGGCTCGCCGGGCGACGGCGCCCAGCTCGCGCATGCTCGCATAGGCGTCATCCAGGACGCCCTGAACGGCCTTGAGCCGCAGCCGGACGTGGTGCCCGCGCAGGTCAACGAAGCGCAGGAAGTGCGCTGAGCGAATGTCCCACTGTCCGCGAGCCCGAGCCAGCCACTGGGCGATCTCGGGCAGCAGGGCGTCGGTGTCGTCCCCGCCAGCACAGTAGATCCGCGCGTACAGCCAGCCGACGTCCTCGACCTGGTTGACCAGGGCCGATCCCCGCTGGCGCACCGAACTGTGCTGGGCGCGCAGGCTGCCGAAGTCGGCGGCCGCCATCTCCAGGGGCTGGATCCCCGGGATCGAGGCCCCGACCTGCGGAGACGCGTCTGCTTGGCCGCCCTGGACCGGGGACTCGCCCGGCTCTCCCGCCCGCGAGCGCCCGCCGAGCCAGCGCAGGCGCCGGGAGCGGGTGAGTCGGCTGGGCTGGTTGCGCTGATCGCGTCTGCTGGACTGGGCTTCGTCGCGCGTGCTCATGCCATTCCTCCCAGGTCCTTGGGCCACTGGAGCCCCACCAGGTACTCGGCCACGGTCGGCTCACCGTCCTGCGTGAGTCCCAGGGCCTCGCCTCGGGCCGGAAGGGCCTCGACGAAGCTGATGTGCGCAGCGTCGGGATCGATCCACCCTCGCAGCGCCAGCAGCGAGACCGGCGAGCTCAGGTCCACGTAGCGGGGCTTGTGCTGGTCGAAGGTGGCTCCCTGGGAGGGCATGTGCTGGTGGACGAAGACCTCCACCGGAATCCCCCACTGCTTGCGCAGGTCGTCCATGTGCAGCAGGGTCGTGGTCAGGTCGCGGTCCATGAGCGGGGCGATCTGGGCGGCCGGGAAGGTCCAGGACTCGCGCCGCGTCACCAGGCGGCCGGCCACGGCCCGCTCGGAGTGCATGACCTCGTCGGGAAGAGGACCGTTCAGGTCACGACGCCGGCTGGTCCAGTGGTCCGCGAACGGGGGCAGCCGGGACCACGGGTCGCTCAGCAGCACCAGCCAGGACAGGTAACCGCCCAGGAGGTACTGGGGGGTCAAACCCAGGTAGGCCAGTCCCACGGGGCCGGCGTCGTCGGCCAGGAACAGGGTGCTCGTCGCCGGGTCGTGGACGAGCCGCAGGGAGCTGAGGGGGACCATGTCCGGTGCGCCCGGCTCACCGGGTAGACCCAGCGGCGGCAGAAGCCCGCAGGAGACGGCCTGGCCGGTGTTGCACTCGGTGCTGGCCTGGATCTCCAGGACCCGCTCGGTGCCCCAGGCGGTGCGGATCCGCGTGGCCAGGCGCTCCCGGAAGCCGGAACCCAGGAGCCGGTGGAAGCGGGCCTGGAGCGAGCCGTTGGCGTTAGTGAAGGCGTTGACGACGGTCAGTCCTCCGCCGGCGGCATAGGTCCGGGCGCTGGGGGCCACGGGCTGGAGGAAGGCGCCCAAGTGTCTCGGCGAGCCGGAGAGCCCACCGGGCAGGGCAGCGCGCTCCGTATCGGGACCGGCGGCGTAGTCGAGCCCGGCGGCGCGCAGCATCTCCTCGTCGCCGTCGGGGGCGTGGGCGAGGGTCATGAAGAAGGCCAGCGGGTCCTTGCACACCCCACCGCTTCCGAACAGTGAGACGAACCGGGTCACCATGAGGTCATAGATGTGGGAGCGGGCCACCCAGGGGTCGGCGAGCTCGCCAAGGACCTGCACGTCCTGGGCGAAGGGGGCGTCGTCGAGGGGATCGGTCCAGCTGCGGGCGGCCTCGCGGTCCTCATAGAGGAAGCCGCTGGGGCGCTCGCCGAGCTCGCCGTCGGGGAAGACGCGCTGGGCCAGCCGCACCGTGCGGTTGAGGAGCTCGGCCCGGGTGGGCCCGTCGGCGGCGCCAATGGCCTCGTCGAGCCGGGCCAACCAGGCCAGGTCCTCGCCCCACTGGCGCTGCTGGTCCGGTGAGAGCGTGGCGGCCAGCAGCGGGAAGGGGTTCTCCCCT
>NZ_JH470359.1:0-1146 GCF_000239715.1 Actinomyces sp. oral taxon 849 str. F0330
CGTGGCAGCCTCGCGCACGGTGACGGTGACCGTGCGGGGACCGTTCCCGGCGGGCGCATCGTTCTGGGGATCGCTGGGCTGGAACATCCTGTTGTACATGCAGTCCATATCCGGTATCTGACCGCCGTTGCTAACGCAGTCCTGATGGGGCTGCTCCTCCCACATCGACGGGTCAGAGGCCGTTACCTTCGGACGAGGCGGCGACGCAGGATCACCAGAACTCGAATCGGGAACCTGAATTTCTTGAGACGATTCCCCAGTAACTTCCGACCTGCTCCCAGAGTTTTTTCCATCGATAGTTGGAGTAGGTGAGCGATGGTCGCTTCGGGCTGCGGTGGCGGCAAATGATGCAAAAGAGGTAATTAGCATCACAGCAAGAAGGCGTTTCATTTTGGAATCACCTCTCCTTCGCCGATCATCCAGCGGCCATTGATGTATCGAACTCCGAGCTTAAGTTCCCGATCTTCATCGGGTTCGGCGACAGAAGGTCCGCTATCTGGATAGAACCAAGTCATTTGGCCGTAGCTAATGTGGACATGAATAAGGTTGTAGTTGTATCCTTCGAGTTTTTCGTAGTAACGGATATTCGTGATGTCCTGCTCCCACCGATTGGCCCATCCTCCCTCCTTGTGGAGCTCGGTCGCCTGATCGATGACTGAATTGCAGAAAACGCATCCGTCTTCGCTCATGGCTGCGAGTTCGGTGGTGTCGCCGGTCATGTAGGCGTAGCGGTAGAGCTCAAGGAAGTACTGGACGCTGCCCGTGGCGCCTCGCGCGGACTCCTCATCCATATGCAGAGGTTTGGCGGGTGCGGGTTCGGCTAGGGCGGTGTCGCGCTGGGCCTTGAGGTCGGGGGTCAGGGCGGCTTCTCGGGAGGCGGTCGCTGAGGCGTTGGCGTCGGCGATCCCTTTCTCGGCCCGGGCGACGGCCGCAGACGCGCTGGCACTGGCGCTGGCACTGGCCTCCGCCCGCGCGTCCTTCAGCGCGCAGCCCGCCCGCCCCCAGGGCCAGGACGCATACCACCGACCAAACCGGCGGCCGCCCGGCGTTCGCCCCAGACGAGAACCGGACCGGCCGCACTCGACTGGCGGGTCGCCTCGAGTGCACAGGCCGTTGGGGATCGTAGGGACGTACTCATCACCGATA
>NZ_JH470359.1:1639-19817 GCF_000239715.1 Actinomyces sp. oral taxon 849 str. F0330
GATCGTAGGGACGTACTCATCACCGATAGCCTCCTCGCCACCGAAACAACTCCTCACACCACCGGGACGGGCGGCAGTGCCCGTCCGAGCGGTGTATTGACATTACCTGCACACACGCCCCGACCGCCAGACTTTGACACGGCCCTGTGGAAAACCCCCGGAACAGAACCCCGCCGACCGGTTCCCTGCCCGTCGGCTTCACGGTGCGCCCTGATCTTGACTTGGGACGATCCGCGCCATCCGAGCGTGGCCCCAAATGCCCTGCCGTATCGCATTGGCTGAGAGCTTCCGGAGGGAGGTGTGCCGGGGCCGACCCACCCGGGTCAGGGCAGTCTCAGACGCCTCCCCTACACTAGCCGGGTGACCGACACGATCGACTCTCACACCGACGCCTCAGACGCGCCCCCGACCGAGCCCGAGCCCGGTTCGGGCGTCGCCACCGGGGCGCGTACCGCCATGGCGACCTTGGAACGCCCAGCATCGGCCCCGACTCACCCGGAACCGACCCCCGTGCCGCGCGCCGGCTCCTTGCCCACCCCCGGCGAGCAGGCTCAGGCCGCCAAGGATAAGACCCTCACCTCCCCGGCCGCCGTCGAGCTCGCCCACCGCGCCCTGGAGGAGATCACCGACCCCATCACCATTGGCGAGTACCTCGCCGCAGTCCCCAACGCCGAACGTCTGGTCACCCACCTGTTCGACTGCACCCTGAGCGGCTACCGCGGCTGGCGCTGGGCCGTCACCCTCAGTCGCGTCCCGCGCAGCCGCACCGCCACTGTCTGCGAGATGGAGCTCCTCCCCGGAGAGGAGGCTCTCCTCGCTCCCGCCTGGGTCCCGTGGGCCGACCGCCTCGAACCCGGTGACATCACCCGCTCCGACCGCCTGCCCCGCAAGGAGACCGACGAGCGCCTCGAACCCGGGTGGGAGGCCACCGGCGAGGACGCCGACGCCGTCGCCCTGGACCAGCTCGACCTGGGCCGCCCCCGGGTCCTGAGCGCCCAGGGCGTCTCCAGCGCTGCCGAGCGCTGGTACGGCGGAGACCACGGCCCCGACGCCGAGGGTGTGCGCAAGGCCCACGCCACCTGCTCCACCTGCGGCTTCTTCGTGCCCATGGCCGGTGCCCTGCGCGCCATCTTCGGCGTCTGTGCCAACGAGTGGGCCACTGACGACGGCAGCGTCGTCTCCCTGGACCACGGCTGCGGTGCCCACTCCGAGACCGACCTGCCCGACCATGGCCCGGAGTGGCCCATCAACCCCTCACGAGTCGACGACCACCTCATGGTGCCGTTGAGCACCAATGGGCTCGACCTGCGCGAAGGGCAGAGCATCGCCGAACTCGCGGCCCAGCAGTCGGGCGACGACGTCGACAACGATGAAGACGGCGCCAATGGCGGGACCGACGACGCTACAGCCCAGAGCGCGGCAGACGCGCCTGGTTTGAACTCCGATCCTGATCCCTCGAACCAGGACGTTGACACTCTGCCCGACGACGCTACAGCCCAGAGCGCGGCAGACGCGCCTGGTTTGAACTCCGATCCTGATCCCTCGAACCAGGACGTTGACACTCTGCCCGACGACGCCGCGAGCAATGGCGTTGAGACCGCCACCGACTCGGTCGCGGATGCCGCCGCCCCCGTGACCGAGGCCGACGAGGATAGCCGCAGCCGCCTGCTGGAGCTCGACCTCGCAGACCTCGGGCAGAGGACTGCCGCTGCGGCGTCGGCCCCATCGGCCTCCGACACCGCCGAGGTCCTCGCGACAGCCGCGGAGCCGACGTCGTCGACCCCCGCCAGCGTCGAAACCGGTGACTCGCCCAGTGAACGCGCCGCCTCGGCCCGCGCCGCCGTGGCTGGCCTGTCCCTCGCGCTCGGGATCGACACGCCCCAGGATGGCGCCTCCGCCGAAGAGACCGAGGGCATAGACGCCGACAGCGACGACCATCTCGCGCCGCGCACCCTCGCCGAGCTCGAGGCCATCCTGCCCGACCGCTCCTGACACACCCTCAGCCGCGGTCGGCGATCATGTCGCAGCGAGGCGCTTGGCAGTCGCCAGCACCTTATCCAGCATCGCCGCGGTGAGCCGCCCGGTGAACGTGTTCTGCTGACTGGGGTGATAGCTGCCGAGCAGTGTCACCGGCCTGCCATCGGGCCTGGTCAGTTCCGCCGTCGCCCCGTGGCCGAAGCGCGGTTGAGGGCGGGGGAGGGTCCACCCCGCCTCGCGAGTGACCCGTAGCGCCGCGCTCCATCCGATCCCGCCCAGCGCCAGCAGAACCTTGACCTCGGGCAGGAGGGCGATCTCGCGGGCGAGCCATGGGGCGCAGGTGGTGCGCTCAACGGTTGTCGGCTTGTTGGCGGGCGGGGCGCAACGCACGGCTGCGCCCATGCGCGCCCCGATGAGCCGCTGCCCGTCACCGGCCGCCGTCGAGGTGGGTGACGCTGCCAGGCCCGCCCGGTAGAAGGCCGCCCACAGCCAGTCCCCGGAACGGTCCCCCGTGAACATGCGGCCGGTGCGGTTCGCCCCGTTGGCCGCGGGGGCCAGCCCGACGACGTAGATGCGGGCATCCGTCGTTCCGACACTCGCCACCGGTCGCCCCCAGTACGGCTCGTGGGTGAAGGATGCGCGACGGCCGGTCCTGGCCACCTCCTCGCGCCAGGCCACGAGACGGTCACAGGCTCGGCATACCGTGATCCGGGCATCGAGGGCGGGCAGATCCGAAGATGCGCCGGCCAGGCGCGCCACGTCGGTGGCCGATCGGGCCACGGGTGTGGCGGCAGTGGCGGGATCGTCGGGCCATCCGGTCCCGGGAGGGACCGGGGAATCGAAGAGCGCTCCGGTGATGGGGTGCGGATCGGCCATGTCCTCATTGTGTACACGGGCAGAGCGATGCGGTGCCGGCTTCTGTCATCGGTGAAGGGCCGGCCCGCTCATCGCGAGGAGGAGGCCCCATACGGGCCGACGGCGAGCCGCATGCCCCTGGGGTCGGAGACGAAACCGGCCTGGCGCAGCAGGTCACTCACGGTGCGGTCCAGTGCGCTGACGCCGTTGAGCGACTCCACCACCGTGCGGTGCCGCCCCGGCGATGCCCCCTCGTGCGCCAGCGTACGCTGCCGCGCGACTACCAGGGCGCGCAAGGCGCATGTCAGCATCTCCGGCTCGGGCGTGTAGGAGATGAGCGCCTTGAGGTTCTCCGGGGCGTAGAGCACCGGTGTCCCCTCCATGAGGACGACGCTCGCGCCGCGGCGTCGCAGTGGTGCACCGCCCGCCTCCTTGCGCTGCGGCCCGGCCTCGCCAATGCCGGTGGGCAATACGGGCTCGGGCCACGCCAACCCTCGGCCAACCAGGCAGGCCGGGTCCTTGAGATCGAGCACAACGCAGGCGCTACTCGCACCAACCGGGTTCTGGCTCAAGAACCGCAGCCGGTCAACGGTCTCCCGCTCGGCGAACTGGGCGGGGCCCAGGCCCTCGACGAATTCGCCGCGCAGGATGGCTCCGGTGTCCTCCATACGTCGCAGTACGGGCATCAGCGGCACGAGCCCCCCGCTGCCTCCGAAAGACAGGGCGACGTCGCGGGAAACGACCCCGTACCGGTCCAGCAGCGACTCCACCTCGGCGATCGCCCGCTCCTCTGCGGAGACCGGGGCCTGCGAGAGTCGCAGCCACGAGGCCGAGGACAGCACGGAGGACAACCGCCCGGACGCGGTTCGCCCTCCGGCTCGCGGCATCCCGACCATGAGGCGCCTGCTGCGACGGCTGCGCACCCGACGCGCCGGCGCGCTGCGCGGCCCGGCCACGGGCTCCAGCGACCGGCGCACCGGCTCGAAGGAGCGACCCGTGGCAGCCCCCTCGCACACCAGTCGCCAGAGCTTCTTGGCGTCGTCTTTGGTGTCTTCCCCGGTGGCGCTTTCCCCGTTCTCCTCCGCGCCGCTGTTCCGCGGGATCTGAAACTCGGCCCGCGTCAGCGCCTCCCCGACCACCGGGGCAAGAGCCGAGTCCGTGGGGAAGAAGGCGATCTCCCCGAGCGCGACGACGTCGTCGACCCCGGCTGAGGCGGTCGAGCCCCACTCGCCCCCGCCCGTCTGCCCCGATTCCTTCTGGCTCGAGGCCGATTCCTCATGGGGACGCGCCTGCCAGACGACCTCCCCGGAGGCGATGAGCTCATCGAGCATGGCGGGACGGTAGTCGGCCACCCGGGCGGGCAGCACCACCGACTCCCACAGGCCGGCCGGCAGCCACACTCCCTCCAACCCGGCCAGGGCCTCCGCCAGGGTGTCGACGCCGCTGCCCGCTTCGCCCATCCCGGCCCGCTCCAGCACCAGACGCTGGAGGACCCTGGGTGCCACCGGCGCAATGGCGGCTCGCGCCCGGGCCAGGGAACGGTTGCGCACCCGGGACAGGACACCGGCCTCCACCCAACCCGCCTCGCCGAGGTCCACGAGGGAACCGTCCTCGACGAGCTCGCTCAGGGCGGCCCCGGCCGGCGACGCACCCACCCCGAAACGCTGCGCCACCTGCTCGGGCGCGATGAGAGCATGCACCCGGGCGTAGCGCAGCACGAGGTTTACCAAGGGAGAACGGGCCGCCGCCGTCCGCACGGCCGTGCCGTCGGCCGCAGTGGACTCCATCAGTTCCGCAGCCCAGTCGGGCAGCTCCGTCCCCAGCGCCAGGAGCAGGTCGCTGGCGTCCTCGATCCGAGCCCAGTGCTCGCGTCCGCCGATAGTCACTCTCAGGGCCCGGCCGGCATCGGCGAGCTTGTCCACCGCCGCCCGGACGGCTGTGGACAGGTCCTCAACGCCCCCGGAGCCCTCGCGGCCGGTCCCGCCGGCATTACTGACCCCGCCATCGCCGACGCCGGTGCACCTCTCGACCAGCTCCGTGAGGGTCAGCGGCCCGAGCTCACGCAGAAGGTCGGCGATCCCCTCGGTATCGGCGCGCACCCGCCGGTCGGGCGCCAGGTGCTGGAGCTCGGCCTCGACCTCGGCCATGACCTCGTCGTCGAGCAGCTCGGCGATACCCCCGTCCCCCAATAGCGCGTTGAGAGCCTTGGGATCCAGGGCCAGCAGCCGGGCCCGATGCTCGGCGTGCGGCAGGTCCTCCTGGTACAGCAGCGTGCTGGCGTAGCCGAACAGGAGCGGATGGGCGAAGGGGGAGGGCTCGGCGGTGACGGCCTCGACGATGCGCACTCGACCGGAGCCCAGGCGTTCCATGAGATCGGTGAGCGCGGGCAGGTCGTAGTACTCCTGAAGGCATTCGCGCGCCGCTTCCACGCTGATGGGGAAGTCCTGGAACTGGCGGGCGGCCTCGAGCAGCTGGCCCGCCTTGACCCGTTGCAGCCACAGTGGCGTGCGGTGCCCCGGACGTGTGATGGGCATGAGTAGGGCGCGCGCGGCGCATTCGCGGAACCGGGCGGCGAACAGCGCCGTCTCATCGATCCGGCCGCGCACCAGGGCGGAAATCTCAGCGGGGTCGAAGATGGCGAGCTCGGCCCCCGGGAGACGCCCCTCGAGCGGCGGGATGTGCAGGACGATGCCGTCGTCGGCCGCCATCACCTGCGGTTTGATGCCCAGTACCTGGTGCACCCGCTCCCGGATCGCCATCGCCCAGGGCTCGTGGACTCGCCGCCCCAGCATGCTGTGGAAGATGAGCCGCCAGCTGCCGGACTCGTCCCGGTTGCGTTCCAGGACCAGAGTTTCATCGGTCGGGAGGACCCCCGTGGCGGAGCGCTGCTCGCGCAGGAGCCCCACGAGGTTGTCACGCGCGTAGGCATCCAGCCCTGCATCTGCGAGCCGACGCCGTAGCGCCCGCTCGGCCCGCGGCGCCCCGGTGTCCGGCCCGGTGCCCTCCTGTTCCGGCAGACCGGCCTGCGCCTCCCGCAGGAAAACCCCCTTGGCAAGCCCGGTGGCCATCGGCCGCCCCAGGCCCTCACCCCTCCAGAACGGCAGGCGGGCGCTGCGTCCCTCGACGGGGTCGACGACGACCCGGTCACCCGTGATCTGCCGGATCCGCCAGCTCGACGTCCCCAGCGTGATGACGTCACCCGGACTGGACTCGTGCACCATCTCCTCATCGAGCTCGCCGACCCTGCGCCGCCCGGCCTCCTCGGCACCCTCGGGCAGGACCACCGGGAACATGCCCCGGTCCGGAATCGTGCCCGACGACGTCACGGCCAACCGCTGCGCGTTCGGCCGGGCACTGAGCCGGCCGGTGGCGCGGTCCCACACGAGCCGGGGCGAGAAGTCGGCCAGGTCCGCCGAGGAGAAACCCCCGGACAGCAGCGTGAGAACTGACTCGAAGGCCCGACGCGGCAGCGAGGCGTAGGGCGCTGCCCGCGTGACGGTGGCGAACCAGGCGTCCGCCGTCATGTCCTCCGTACTCACCGCGGCAACCGTCTGCTGGGCCAGGACGTCCAGCGCATTGGGCACCAGAGCCGTGCGCTCGATCGCCCCGGCCCGCATCCCCTCGGAGGCGACGACGGCGTCCACCAGATGGGTCCGCTCCACCGGGTAGATGACGCCGCGGGGCCGCCCGCCCACCCGGTGGTCGGCCCGCCCCACCCGCTGCAGTCCCGCCGCGACCGACGGAGGCGGCGCTACCTGGAGCACCAGGTCGACGGAACCGATATCGATCCCGAGCTCGAGCGAAGCCGTGGCCACCACGCACCGCAGCTCGCCCGAGGCCAGTCGGCGCTCCACCTCCAGGCGCTGCTCCTTGGAGACCGATCCGTGGTGCGCCCGGGCGATGACGGGCGCGCCCTCCGGCATCGGCTCGGTGTGCGCGGCGGTGCCCATCTCCCAGGACTCGCGGTGAACCGGCTCCCGGGACTCTGACCTCGGTAGGAGTTGTGACTCGGGCTGCGCCCCGAGACCGGTCCCGCTGCGCGCGGCATAGGTCTCGTTGAGACGGGCGGTCAGCCGCTCGCAGGCCCCACGGGAGTTGACGAACACCAGGGTCGTGCGGTGGGCGAGGACCTGGTCGAGGATCGCATTCTCCAGGTGGGGCCAGATGGAGCCCGTCACCCGGGCCGGTCCCGCCGAACCCGTTCCACGGTTCGCCCCGGCCCGGCCCGTTCGTTCGGCCTGCTCCGTCTGCCCCTCCACCATGGCTCGGCGCAGCGCCCTATCCGAGCGCCACGCATCCCCCGCCCCGGCCCGTCCGAGCCCCGAGAACCGCCCCGCGGTGCCGAGCGAGGGGGATCCCATCGCCCGCTCCATCCGGGTGTGCCGATCCGCGATCACCGGGATGCGAGCCATGTTCTCCACCGGGACGCTCACCGTCACCTCCGGTGTCGCCCGGCCGTCGTCGTCGACGATCGTCACCGGGCGCGTTCCGCCGAGGAACCGCGCTACCTCCCCGCGGGGCGAGACCGTTGCGGACAGGCCCACGCGCTGCGCCGGGCGCCCCAGGAGGTCGTCGAGGCGCTCCAGGGAGAGCGCCAGGTGCGTGCCGCGCTTGGAGCCCGCGAAGGAGTGGATCTCATCGACGATGACGCTCTCCACCGTTCGCAGCGTCTCGCGCGCGGCGCTAGTGAGCATGAGGTACAGCGACTCCGGCGTTGTGATGAGGATTTCCGGCGGATGCGTGCGCAACCGACGACGCTCCCGCGCGGGCGTGTCCCCCGAGCGCACTCCCACCGAGATAGGGCGGGTGGGGCCGACGGCGCCGATCCCCGCCAGCGGCCGGCGCAGGTTGCGCTCGATGTCGACCCCCAGCGCCTTGAGCGGTGAGATGTAGAGGACCCGCACGCCGTCGGCCGGATTCTCGTCCTCGCCAGGCGCTCCGGCCGCAGTCTCCGCCTCGTCGAGCCGGCCCAGGTGATCGATGGCCGACAGGAACGCCGCCAGCGTCTTGCCCGAGCCGGTCGGGGCGATGACCAGTGCGTTCTCCCCCCGACCGATCGCCGTCCAGGCCCGCTCCTGCACGGTGGTGGGCCCGGAGGGAAAGGCGTTGAGGAACCAGGTCCGGGTGGTCTGCGAGAGGCTCTCCCACCCCGGCCCGCGGGCACCGGCCGCATCGGCCCGGTCATGACCCGTCTCCGTCATACCCGGTGTCATACCCGGCACCCCCTACTCGCCCCATGGCCTCAGCGACCATTTTTCCACGAGGGTCTGACGGCTATCCGCGCTGCTTCTCCCCGGACCGGCCGGGGGAGAAGCGGACAGCGCCGACGCGCTGAGAGATCAACTCCCTGCGCGGAGCCGATATAGCCTGCGACGGCGGCGGGAGAGCATCCCCGTCTCTGCTCTCCCACCGCCGCCGCAGGGGACTGGGTCAGGACTCCCCGGCGGGGGAGCCGTCGGAGTCGGGCTCGCCGGTCTGGGCCTCGGAGTCCCGAGGAGCGTCGTCACCGGTCGCAAGGGGCGTCGAGGCCTCATCCGCCCCCTGGTTCTTCCCGCCTCGCTTGATGACGACGAAGGACACGCCCAGGGCGGCCAGTAGCACGACCCCTCCACCAACCAGCCACAACGGGTTGAGGTCGTGCGAGTCCTTGGCCTTGGTCTGCGAGCCCGAGTCGCCGCCGTCGGCGGAGATCGTTTTCGTGATCCAGTCGTACTGCTCGGCCAGGGGAGTGCATGTGAAGTGACTGGAGGATGTGGCCTCGGGATCGTTCTCATCAATGCTCGCAGTGAGAACCGCCGCCACCTTGTCTCCGACGAATACAGGACCGCCGGAGTCCCCCGGTTGGGTCTTGGCGCCGTTGCTGAGGTCGACGCTCAGGGACTGCTTGCCGTCGAAGAGGGTGAAATCCGCGATGCCCGTGATGCTGCCGGTCGCCTTGGGCAGTGTCTTGGTACCGCCTGAGCCGTCGGAGGACCAGCCGTAGACCGTCACCTCGCCGGAGGAGGGCACCGTGTCGGCGATCTTGGGGTAGCTGGAGAGCTTCATATCCTCCGTGGTGTGCATGAGCGTGATGTCGCCGGCGGGGGCCTTCTCCCACCGGTCGACGTCGACGACGCGCTGCTTGTCGCCCTGGCCGATGCGCACGGAGGACCCGGAGACGTTGGGGGAGCCCTCGACGCAGTGCCGGGCGGTCACCACCCATTGCGGGGCGATCGCGGTGCCGGTGCAGTTGCCGCTGGGATCGCCCTCCTCACCGATCTTCTCGGAGACGACGGCGGTACTGACGGCGTCGTCTCCGGCCACGTCGGGGCTCATGAGCGCGTGCGCTGCGCCGGCCGGAAGGAGCGCAAGGGCGGTGACGGCGAGAAGGCTGTGGGCGCGCACGAGTGAACGAGGAAGGCGGGGGCGGTAGGGGAGCGACGGGGAATCCGGGAGCGTGGCGGTGGATGACATGGTGTTCTCCTCTGGCCTGGGTAGTGGTGCGGTGTTGCGGAGATGAAGGCGCTCGTGCAGATGCCGATGAGCGCGGGGCGGTCGTGGTTCAGGTGAGTTCGGGAATGGTCCGGCCGGGACGTCCCTGGTCGGTTGCGGTTCGGATGAGCCGGCGCAGCGCCCACTCCAGGGGGCCGTGGTCGAACCTCAGACGGATGATCGTGGCCAGTGCCAGGGTGAACAGGATCGTGGCGGCTCCCAGGACCGGCATGCGCAGCGGGGCCTCGTCGGAGAGGAAGCGCCCGGCGCTCAGGACGTGACACACGTAGACGGTCAGGGACATCGAGCCCATGGCCTGGAGCGGGAAGGCCAGTCGGCTCGCCCAGCCGGTGCGAGTCCCCCTGAAGACCAGGAGGCACAGGGAGACGACGGACAGCGCCCCGCCCGCCGTCGCAACGATGTCGATCAGCGCTCCGGAGTGGGTAACCGGGTCGATGAGCATCATGGGGATGATGGTGCTCAGCTCATCGGAGGAGACCGCGGCGACGACGTCGATGGTGTTGCGCGCTACGGCCCCAGCGACGGCGAGGGGAAGACCGATGACCGCGGTGAGGACCTGGGCGCGGGTGCTGCCCGTAACGAGACGGTGAGCAAGCAGCCCGATGATCATGTAGCTGGCCCAGGCGAAGGCCGGGTACGCCCCCGTCAGCGCCTGTGAGGGCACTCCGACGGTGGCGTCGAGGACGTGGCAGACGGCGGAGAGGATGATCGTCCACGCGAGGACGACCATGAGGGTGCGGGTGCGCCAGCGCGGTGCGCAGGCCAGAGCGATGTAGCAGATGCCGAAGGCCGTGAGCACTACGTTGATGGTGCCGGCGAAAGGCGTGATCGCCTCACCCAGAACAATGAGGATGACGCCGCGCACGAGGAGCCCGTGACGTGATGCCGCCAGCGCTGGCCCTCCCTCACGGACCCCGCGCGAGCCCATGATGGACAGCGACATACCGGCCAGCACGGCGAACAGGGCGGAGGGGAACCCGCGAACGATCTCGGCCGGCCACCCCTCGGGCTCCATGAGATGGGCCACCACCATGCCGATCAGCGCCAGGGCCCTGGCGATGTCTAGCCCGATGATGCGCCGTCGGGGCCGGGAATGCGTCGTCGATGGCGCTGCCGACGAGGTGCCCGACGACCTGGCGGGCGCGGTCCTCGGCGATGCGTTCGACGTCGTTGGACGGCCCGTCGGTTCGATTGAGCCAGCTGTCTGCACGAGGCCAGACTTTAGGGACGCCGCTGTTGTGATGGTGTAAATAGTTCTACCGATGGCCTCAATAACGCATCGCGTTGCGGTGACGCAACTGTTTGGTTTCGCTCAGCGCTTGACGATCTGGAAGAATGCCGCCGTGAGCACACGTCATCCCACGAAGTCCTTATCGTCGTCTTCGTCCTCTCCCGGCAGCGCGTCCTGGCTGGACCGTTATTTCCACATCTCCGAGCGCGGTTCGACCATCTCCCGCGAGGTCCGTGGCGGCATCGTCACCTTCTTCTCGATGAGCTACATCCTCGTCCTCAACCCCGCCATCCTGTCCAAGGCGAGCCCTCCGGGAACCGAGGCCCAACTCGCCGCCGGCACCGCCTTCGTCGCCGCGATCATGACGATCCTCATGGGTGTCGTCGCCAACTACCCGATGGCACTGGCCGCCGGCCTGGGCATCAACGCGATGGTCGCCTACACCCTCGTGGGCACCCAGGGCATGACGTATGCCGACGCCATGGGGCTCATCGTCATCGAGGGCGTCATCATCCTCGTCCTGGTGCTCACCGGCTTCCGCGAGGCCGTCTTCAAAGCGGTCCCCGATCAGCTCAAGACCGCGATCTCCGTGGGCATCGGCCTGTTCATCGCGCTCATCGGCCTGGTGGACGCCAAGATGGTGCGCCGCGGTGGCACCCCCTTGGAGTTGGGCCTGGGCGGTTCCCTCCAGGGATGGCCGGTCATCGTCTTCCTCTTCGGCCTCTTCCTCACGGTCGTGCTCCACGTGCGCAAGGTCCGCGGGGCCATTCTCATCGGTATCGCCTCTGCCACAGTCCTGGCCATCGTCATCGACGCCTTCGTCCACCTGGGCCCCTTCAACGACGACCCGAAGAACGGCCCCCTCAACCTCACCGGCTGGTCCCTGTCCGAGCCGCGCTTGAGCGGCTTCCCGGTGGACCTGCCGAGCCTGTCGACGCTGGGCCACTTCAGCCTGCTGGGCAGCATCCACAAGGTCGGGATCGTCTCGGTGATCCTCCTGGTCTTCTCTCTGCTCCTGGCCGACTTCTTCGACACGATGGGCACCATGGTCGCCATCGGCGCCGAGGGCGACCTGCTCGACGAGCACGGTAATCCGCCCAGAACCCGTGAGATCCTCGTCGTCGACTCCCTGGCCGCCATCGCCGGCGGTGTGGGAGGGGTCTCCTCGAACACCTCCTACGTCGAGTCCGCCGCGGGCGTGGGGAGGGGGCCCGCACGGGCCTGGCCTCAGTGGTCACCGGCTGCATGTTCGCCCTGTCCATGTTTTTTGCCCCGCTGGTCAAAATGGTCCCCTACGAGGCGGCCACCCCGGCGCTCGTCGTCGTCGGCTTCCTCATGATGATGCAGGTGACCGACATCGACTGGAAGTCCCCGGAGATCGCCCTGCCGGCCTTCCTGACCATCATCATGATGCCCTTCTCCTACTCGATCACCAACGGCATCGGGGCAGGTTTCGTCTCCTACCTGATCGTCGAGGTGGCCCAGGGACGCGCCCGCAGGATCCACCCGCTCATGTGGGCGGCCTGCACGATGTTCGTCATCTACTTCACCCTCGCCCCGATCAAGGCGATCCTCGGCGTCTCCTGACCCTCGCCTCCGGAGCCCCGGGCCGAGCTGCCCTGTACGAATACCTCTGGAGGCCGCGTCCCGCCGTCGGACCCGACGGCGGGACGCGGCCTCCGCGGCACTGCTTTCAGTGCCAGTAGGGCTTACCCTGCGAGAGGACAGGGCCTGCCCGCCCGACGTCGTCGTGCCCGCTTCCCTGTCTCGTCGCTCTGGCGCTCGCAACTCTCACGTACACGGTATTCTCACGTAACTCAGGACATGACCCGCACGACTTCATCACGCCGGTCCAGCGGCGGTATCTTCGCCTCCTTCAGGTTCCACAACTACCGGATCTGGTTCCTGTCCGCCCTCGTGGCCAACACCGGGACCTGGATGCAGCGCGTGGCCCAGGACTGGCTGGTGCTGCGCATCCTCACCAACGACTCCGCCTCCGCCACCGGCCTGACCACTGCCCTGCAGTTCCTCCCCATGCTCCTGCTGTCCGCCCACGCCGGCCTCGTCGCGGACCGGGTCGACCAGCGCAGGTTCCTCATCATCACTCAGAGCGCCATGGGCCTGGTCTCCGCCGTCGTCGCCATCGACGTCCTGGCCGGAAGCGTGCGCCTCTGGCACGTCTACCTCGCCGCCTTCCTCGGGGGCCTTGCCGCCGCCTACGACGCCCCGGCCCGCCAGACCTTCGTGGCCCGGATGGTGCCGGCCGAGCACCTGTCCAACGCCGTGGGGCTCAACTCCGCCTCCTTCAACGCCGCCCGGCTCCTGGGCCCGGCGCTCGCCGGCGTCGTCATCACCTGGGTCGGCGCCGGCTGGGTCTTCGCCGTCAACGCCGCCACCTTCCTCTTCCCGGCCGCCGCTCTGGCCATCATGAGACTGAACGAGCTCGTGGACATGCCCCGCGCCCGCCGCGCCGCCGGTCAGCTCCGCGAGGGCCTGGCCTACCTGCGCGGCCGCACCGATCTCATCGTCATCATCGCTGTGATCGCGGTCGTCTCCATGCTCACCCTCAACTTCCAGGTCACCATGGCCGCGACTGTGCGCACCGTCTTCCACCTGGAGTCCGACGCCTACGGCACCGTCTCCTCGGTCTTCGCCGTCGGGTCCCTCTCCGGCGCCCTGTGGGCGGCCCGACGCCGCAACCCCCGACTGCGCACCGTCGTCGTGGCCGCCTTCGCCCTGGGAGTCTTCTCCCTCCTCCTGGCCGTCATGCCCACCTATCTGACCTTCACGATCATGACGATCCCGGTGGGCCTGTGCGTCCTGACGCTCCTGACCAGCGCCAATCAGACCGTGCAGATGACCACCGAGCCGGCCATGCGCGGCCGGGTTTTAAGCATCTACATGATGTTCTTCCTGGGGTCGATGCCGGTGGGCGCCCCGCTCATCGGGTGGGTGGCTGACGCCTGGGGACCGCGCATCGCGATCGCGGCCGGCGGCCTGAGCGCTGTCCTCGCCGCCGTGGTCGCCGCCGCCTGGAGCTACGGGCACTGGAACCTGTCCCTGCATTACTCCTCCACCCGCCCCCTACCTCAGGGGCGCTCCGAAGGCACCGACGGAGGCTCCGGAGTCGGAGAGCCGCGGTGACTACGTCGACTGACAGAACTGACTGAGTCCACTGGCGAAGTCGATCGAGTATCCGGACGGGCTATACGCACGCTACCCGTCGCGCATCTCCGAGGCACTGGGGAGTCCTCCCCGGCCGGGGATCGGCGAGCCGGCAGGCGATACTGGCCACACTGGCCACATCCCAGAGCGCTGTCTATCCTTTCAAAGAACGCGGTCCTGACGGATGCGCCCTTCGGAGGGGCCCGAGCTGCCGCGGCAACCCACCTCAAGCAGGAGCCCACCTCATGAGCGAGCTGATCGACACCACCGAGATGTACCTCAAGACCGTCTACGAGCTCGAGGAGGACGGCGTTCCACCGCTGCGGGCCCGCATCGTTGAGCGCCTCGACCACTCGGGTCCCACGGTCTCCCAGACGGTGGCGCGCATGGAGCGCGACGGCCTCATCAAGGTCGCCGACGACCGCTCCCTCCAGCTCACCGAGGAGGGCCGTAGGCGGGCTACCGAAGTGATCCGCAAGCACCGGCTTGCCGAAAGGCTGCTGCTGGACGTCATCGGCATGGACCGCCGGCTTGTCCATGAGGAGGCCTGCCGTTGGGAGCACGTGATGAGCGAACAGGTCGAGGAGCGCCTGGCCGTCATCCTCGACGACGTCTCCGCCGACCCCTTCGGCAACCCCATCCCGCCGCAGACCGCCGAACATCCCAGGCCCTCCGCCGATGAGGTCAGTGTGGAGCGCATCGCCGGCCGTGAGACCGCCACTGCCGTCGTCAGCCGCATCGGAGAGCCGATCCAGGCGGATGCCGGGCTCATCGCCGCTCTCGAGGACGCCGCGATCGCGGCTGGCGCCCAGGTGGAACTGCGCATCAGTGCCGGTGGGGTGCGGCTCGTCGGGGCCTCTGGCGACCCCGTCGTCCTGGCTGATGACGTCGCCCGCCACCTCTTCGTCCAGCGCTGAGGGACGCCGATCGGCCTCTCTGTCAGAATCCACAGAAACACCTGAAAGCATCCTGTGCAGGCGAGGCTGTCATGCCGGCGCCCCGGGTCCCGAGAGTGTGGGATGCGGGGCGCTGTTTTGTGGTTTAGCTCACAGACGAGAGTTCTCTCTCACTGTGAGTCCCATCGAGGTGAGATGAAGAGGAGATGGTGACCGCTCCGATAGGCGGATGTTTTTTTTCCGCTGAATGCCGCCATTTCGTCCGTTATCGCTATTCGCTCTCGCGGACCGAGGTCCCTGGAGATATATGGAGGAAACCGAAAATCGACACGAGGTGTCTCGGCTCACAACAGTGTGTGACACCTGGCCGTGACGAAGCGCTGTTCTGTCATGTAGCGTTCAGGTCGTTGCCGCAGACAACCGTCTCGGTGGCGTCTCGGATCGGGGCTTAGTCCTGCCACTCGGTCTGAGGCAAGTGGAACCAACAACTCAAGTGGCAGGAACGGGGGAACCAACTACCGGTCGCCCGGACTGACAGTCCGAACGACCTTGGGGTGAAGCCCGCATCTGCGGGCCGGGCGTCTCCAGTCCGAACCCGACAGCTCACCTCGTCGGCTCAACAGGAGAAAGCATTCATGTCCTCACGCACCATCGCACGTCACCGCAAAGCCACCCGAGCCCTTACCCCACTGGATGACTTTGCTCCCACCGCGCGCCGAGGTCTGGCGGTCGCCGCATCGTCCGGTCTTGCTCTGACCATGCTCGCCTCGGGTGCCAACGCCGCAGGCCGCGCAGAGGTCACGTCCTCCGGAACCATTGAGGCGTCCGGCGTGACTCCCGGGGTCGGCATCCTCGCCGCCAACGCCAGCGAGGCCCTGGCCGCGCGTCAGCAGATCACCATCGCTCAGGCCAGCTGGGTCACCGAGGCCGCCCCGCAGGTCGAGGCCGTGGCTCCGACCCCCGCCGCTCCCGAGACTCCCGCCGCTCCCGAGACTCCCACCGTCGAGGCCCAGGCCGAGCAGAATACCGACAACGCCGGTGCCGCCACTGCTGCTGTTGACCACGGCACCGACGCCGCCTCCGCGGACACGCAGACCGCTCAGACCACCCAGGCCTCCGCGCCGACCGTCAACTCCAATTCGTCCGTCGTGGCCATCGCCATGCAGTACGTGGGTGCTCCCTACGTGTGGGGCGCCTCCGGTCCGAGCGCCTTCGACTGCTCCGGCTTCACCTCCTACGTGTACGCCCAGGTCGGCATCAACCTGCCCCGTACCTCCGGCGCCCAGGCCGCGGCCGGCACCCCGGTGTCCGCCGCTGAGGCCCAGCCCGGCGACCTGGTCACCTGGCCCGGCCACGTCGGCATCTATGCCGGCAACGGCATGGTCGTCGAGGCCGGTAACGAGTCCACCGGTGTGGTCTACCGCGAGCTGTGGGGCTCCCCGAGCTTCGTCCGCGTCGCCTGATTCAGACGCTGAAATCTTTCCCGTGAGGGGCGGGTGCCGCGGGGCGCCCGCCCCTCACTGCGTTGTGGTGCGGGGCGGGCGGGGTAGAGAAAGCTCGAATGGGGAAACAGACACAACCTCATCATGTGGTGGTCCCCACACCCCTTTTCGAGGCAGAATGTTCCTTGGGTCGCAGACCGTATCTCGAGAAAGGGCAGATCCCATGACTGATGGCAACGTCATCCTCGTCGGAGTCGATGGTTCACCCGAGTCCCTGGCGGCAGTGGACTGGGCTGTTGCGCGTGCCGAACGCCAGGGCTGGCGCGTTCACATACTGTGCGCATACTCCCTGCCCTCCTTCACCACCGCCTCCCTCGACGGCGGCTACGCGGCACTCGACGACTCGGCCATCAGGTCCGGCGCCCAAGCCGTCATCGACGAGGCCGTCGAACGCGTTAAGAAGTCCGGAGTGGCCGTCACCTCCTCCCTGGAGACCGGGGATCCGGCCGGCGTCCTCGTCGACCTCTCCGAAGAGGCGACTCTGGCCGTCGTCGGTACCCGCGGAGGTGGCGGTTTCGCTGACCGTCTGTTGGGGACCGTCTCCTCCGCATTGCCTGCGCACAGCCACTGCCCAGCGGTCGTCGTGCCCCAGCGCACCGAGGGAGCTGACTACACGCCGGTGCGCCGCATCGTCGTCGGGGTCGACGGATCCTCCTCGGCCCGCAAGGCCCTCAAGTGGGCCGTGACCGAGGCGGAGGCCTGGGGCGCCGAGCTCACCGCCATCGCCGCCGTGCCGATGGCCTCCGGAGCGGGCGCGCTCGCCTGGCTACCGGCCGCCGTCGACCGCGAGCAGGTCCTGGCCGACGTTCGCTCCGGGT
Organism: Actinomyces sp. oral taxon 849 str. F0330; assembly: GCF_000239715.1. Taxonomy (NCBI): domain Bacteria; kingdom Bacillati; phylum Actinomycetota; class Actinomycetes; order Actinomycetales; family Actinomycetaceae; genus Actinomyces; species Actinomyces sp. oral taxon 849. The sequence continues at coordinate 18,576 of NZ_JH470359.1, forward strand.
TGGACCGCGCCATTAATGAGGCCCTAGAGGGCCACGAGGGCGTCACAGTGCGCCGCCACGCCCTGGACGGAAACCCGGCCGAGCTCCTGGCCGAGTTCTCCACCGCTGTGGACCTCGTCGTCGTCGGCTCGCGCGGACGTGGGGGCTTCTCCGGGCTCCTGCTGGGCTCCACCAGCCAGGCCGTTCTGTCCCATGCGTCGTGCCCCGTCCTGGTAGCGCCCTCGCACCATATCAAGGGTGAGCGGCGCTCCTCGCGCACCTCCACCCCGTGGGGCCGCGCCTGAGAACGCGACCGCTGCCGCGAACCCGCGCCGCCCCCTCCGGGCTGAACGGGCGCCGGTGAACCGTCGGTCGCAGCGTGCGCAGCCGCATCAGAGGCACTGCCGTGCCGGCCGATCTCACAGCGGTCGGCACGGCAGACGCGCTGATACTGCTCTAGGCCTGTTATGTATGGCGCCACTGCTCCTGCCTTAATCAGGAACGTACTTCGCGATCGGTAACTGCGTTGTCCCGCAGACGACTGGGGGCGGACGCCAGTGGTTTGCGGGATGGGTACGTTCTGGACGGGAAACGCAGTTCCCCATTGGTGGCCGCCCGTTTTCCGTGCCGCTGTCGAGGTCGGCCAGTGCCGGCCAGTGGGGTCTGGGCCGGTGCGGTGCTCGTCGCCTCACGCCGCCTACCGATGCGGCGTCGCGGAAGCGTCCGCGAGTACCGGGCGACCCGGGGCAGCCGAGCCCAACAGACTCGCACAACAGTCCCTAAGTTCAGTCCGAGTGCAGTGCGAACACGGCGCCACCCCGATGGCCGGCTGGTCATACGCGGGCCGATCCGCTGGTAGTCTTCCGCCCAGGCCCTCGTAGCTCAGGGGATAGAGCACCGCTCTCCTAAAGCGGGTGTCGTTGGTTCGAATCCAATCGAGGGCGCGGACGCCGGACGGTGTCCGTCGACGTCGGACGGACCCGCTCGGCTCAACCCGGCGTCCATAGACATTGGTCGACGTCGGTACCGGTGCGGCCCCTAGGGCGAGCCACGCCCCGGTGCGTCTCCACGCCCAAGGGCCGATGGGCCTATATCTTGAGCGTATGACGCCATCGTTCTTCTCCTTCGGCCGCAAGCGGCGCGAGGCTGCCCTCCGGGAGGACGAGCGCAAGGGTGCCGGAGCCTCGAGCGGATCGGATCAAGCCGCGAGTCGACGGCGTTTCGCCGCGGACTTGGGGGCCCTGGCCGCGGCGCCGAGCAAGC
>NZ_JH470359.1:20148-28821 GCF_000239715.1 Actinomyces sp. oral taxon 849 str. F0330
GTCTTCGCCGACGCCGCCGCCTCCGGGCGCACCGTGCTGCACGTGCCCGCCACCAGCGCCGACGGGCACGCCGTGGCGAGCGCCCTGCGCGAGGCGGGCCTGGGCTCCATGGTCCTGGACCTCACCGAGGACGCCGCCTGGCGCCAGCACGCCTCCGAGGGTATCCGCGAGAGCTTGGGCGTCCAGCCGCCCCAGCTCGACGTTGCTGGGATCATCTCCCTGCGCGACCGCCTCACCACGGTCCGATCCCGCCTGGACCGCTACGTGCGGGCCCTGCACCGCTCCCGCGAGCCCTGGTCCGTCTCCGCCTACGAGGCCCTCCAGAAGCTCGCCGAGCTCACCAGCCGACGCGACCGCGCCACCACCCGCGCCCGCATCGATGCCCAGCACCTGGGGCGCCTCGACGAGGACGGCATGGTCCGGGCCCGCACCCTCCTGCACCGGGGGTACGCCCTGGGTCTGTTCACCCCCGAGGTCTCCTCCAGCGCCTGGAACGGGATCCCGGTGGCGGACATGGACGAGGCCACCGATGCACTCGTCCACCTGCGCGCCCTGGCCAACGACCTGCTTCCCTCCATCCAGGAGCACACGGCCACGGTCACCCGCACCACCGGCCTGAGTCACGCCCGCAACCTCGGCCAGTGGATCGAGCAGCTCGACATGTTCGACGGCGTGCGCGAGTCCCTGGATGTCTTCCTGCCCGAGGTCTTCGAGCGCTCAGCCGCCGACATGGTCATCGCCACCGCCTCCAAGCGCTGGCGCGACGAGCGGGGCATCCACATGGACGGCTCACGGCGCCGCCGTTTCACGCGCCAGGCCAATGACCTGGTGCGGCCGGGCCGCGTCGTCGACGACCTGCACGCGGAGCTGGTCAAGGTCCAGCGCCGCCGCGAGGTGTGGCGCAGGCACGACCCCGACGGCGGCTGGCCCCGTCTGCCGCAGGGCCTGGACGAGATGCGGCGTACCGCCGGTCGGGCTCGCGGCGCCGTTTCCGAGGTCCAGCCGCTGCTGGGGCGCGCCCAGGATTCACCGGTGCTCATGGAGATGCCCCTGGAGGACCTCCTGGAGCTGGCCCGCTCGCTGGCTGCCGACGATCTCACCGCTCAGAAGCTCCCCGAGGTCAACCGTATCCGCACCGACCTCGAGGAGATGGGGCTGAGCGACTTCGTGGCCGACATGGCCGCCCGGAGCGTCGAGGACGAGCAGCTCGAGCCCGAGCTCACCTACTGCTGGTGGTCCTCCCTGCTGTCCCAGACCCTCGCCGCAGATCCGGACCTCGGGGGCCTCGACGCGCGCGCCCTGTCCCAGATGGCCGTCTCACTGCGCGAGCTCGACGCCGCCCACAGCCGCTCCCTGTCCGGTCCCGTAGCGCAGGCCTGCGCCCGCCGGGTGCGCGCCGCCGTCGAGCATGACAAGGCCGACGCGCGCGCCCTGTACATCGCGCTGGCCCGCGAGGACGGCGTCCCCCTGCGCGAGATCATCGACGCCCACCCCATGGCGCTGCTGGCCCGGCCGATCTGGATCGTCCCGCCCACGCTCGTGCCCCAGATCTTCTCGCCCACGGCTGTGGTGGACCTGGCCGTCCTGGACGCCTCCACGCCCATGCCGGTCCCACAGGTCCTGCCCGCCTTCGTGCGCGCCGAACAGGTGCTCGTCGTCGGCGACTCCCGGCGCACGACGACGGGCCTGGCCGCCGAGCTCGGCCCGCTCCTTCCCTCCCGTACCCTGCCGACCGCCCGCAACAGCCTCGATGCCGGTATCGCCGCCTTCCTGGCGGCCAACGGATACGAGGGCGTCGTCGAGGCCGTCCCCTCCCCGCCGGGCGAGGCCCACCTGTCCCTGGAGCTCGTGGACGGCAAGGGCATGCCGGCCCCCGGGCAGACAGCGGTCGAGACCGTGGAGGCCGAGGTCTCCCGCGTCGTCGACATGGTCATCGACCGGGCCCTGACCCGGCCCGAGGAGTCGCTGGGCGTCATCGCCCTCAACCGCCTGCACGCCGACGCCCTGCGCTCGGCCATTACCCGGGCGGCCGCCGGCGCACCAGCCCTGGAGGAGTTCTTCGCACCCGGCGCCGCTGAGCCCTTCACCGTCGTCGAGCTGGCCGAGGCCCGTGCCCTGCGGCGAGACCACATCATTATCTCGGTGGGCTACGCCAAGACCCCGCACGGGCGCACCATCCACAACTTCGGCCCCGTCTCCGACCACAGCGGCATGGTGGGGCTCGTCGAGGCCCTGTGCTCCTCGCGGGGCAGCACCCAGGTGGTCTCCTGCCTGGCCGCCGACGACATCGACCGCGACCGCCTGCGAGCCCCCGGGGCGCGCCTGCTGCGCGAGGTCCTGGCCCGCGCCGAGGACGCTTCCCAGACCGGCAACTCGGCCGGCAAGGTGCCCGACCGGCTCCTGGTGGACCTGGCCGAGCACCTGTGGCGCAAAGGCCTGTCCGTCGTCCCCCGCTACGGGACCGACGGCGGTGTACGCATCCCGCTGGCCATCGGCCATCCTGACTATCCCGACGAGCTGCTGGTGGCGGTCCTGACCGACGATGTCGACTACATCTCCGAGCCGAGCCTGCGCCGGCGGGACCGGCACCGCGTTGAGCGCCTCGAGCGGCGCGGCTGGCGCGTCCACATGGCCTTCTCCGCCGGGGTGTTCGTCGACCCGGAGGCCGAGGCGAAGGCCGTTGAGGAGCTCGTCCTGGCTGTCCTCGTGGAGCGCCAGGGCAATGCGGCTCCGCCCATGGAGGCGGTGCCCGAACGCGTCGACGACTCGGCGCGCGCGGTCCCGGAGGCGCCGGAGCCCGAGCCCGGTGAGGCGTCCGAACGCACCGAGCGCCCTCGCATCGCCCAGGGGTTGCCGCTGCAGGCCTACTCCGATGACCAGCTCGACGACCTCATGGCCTGGATCCGCTCCGACGGGGTGGGTCGCTCCGAGGCCCGGGAGGTCGAGGAGCTCCGGGCGGCCCTGGCCCTGCGCCGTCGCGGCTCGGGGATCGACGCCGTCCTGGCCAATGCGGTGCGGCGCACCCGCTGAGCGGCTCGATCGGCGCTGATGCACCCCGAGGGACACTCAGATGGCAGACCACTCAGACCGGGGCAGGGCCCCGGGTGCGCAGCCCGCCCCGCATGGCGACGCGACGTCCGGGCGGAGGAGGTCACGGCGCCGTCGTCGGGTCGTGGCCCTGTCCGCCCGGGATCGGGAGCGCGTCGCCCGCGGCGAGGATCCCGAGGACCTGGCGAGAGCCGACTACGAGCATGATGCGCTGACCGGCACCGGGGAAGGGCTCGATGTGCCCGAGACCGGTGGCGCCGCCACCAATGACGCCCGCCTCAGGCGGGATATCCCCCCGCACTGGGGTTGATAATCGCGGAACCGCATGTCATACGCCGGGAAAGGCTTCTTCTTGCGTCGCGTCATGGGGAGATGCGAAAGGCCCCGCCGATCATGAGGATCGGCGGGGCCTTGAAGTGATGGCGTGATCGCGGTTATCGAATCGCTGCGGGACTCACTGCTTAGCGGAGTTGGCCGAGAGCAGGTCGCGGATCTCGGTGAGCAGCTCGACGTCGGTGACCTCCTTGGCCTCCTCCTCGGCCTTCTGCTTGGCCATGCGCTCCTTGACCTTGTTCATCGGCAGAACGATGGCGAAGTAGACGGCGACGGCGATGAGGAAGAAGTTCACCACCGTGGTGATGATCGTTCCGGGCATCACGTAGCCGTCAGGATTCTTGACAAGCTCCTCGGCGGTGGCCAGATGGAAGGTATAGGTGCCGTTCTCATACAGGGAGAATGCTCCCAATGAGTCGAAGTTGGGCTGACCGATGAGCTGACCGATGATGGTCATGATGACCTTGGTGATGGCGTCAACGATCGGTTTGAAAGCGCCACCGATGATGACGGCGACGGCGAGTTCGAGGGCGTTACCCTGCGCGATGAACTCCTTGAATCCCTTGATCATGGCGATCCTTTCATAGCGGCGCGGGCAGGCGTCTGCCGGGGTGCGCCATCGGGGGACTGTGAAAGCGCAGCGTCTTATCATCTCGTCCATGTAAGATGCTGCAGCGGCATTACGGGCTCAGCGCAATGCCGAGCGTACTATTCGTAGCCGCACCAACTACCAGAATAGCGCTACCAGCAGGAATGGCCAGTGTGATAAGTGTTACTTTCTTATTCTCCGTCCAGCGCCCACTCTCCCCGGCCTCTTGAGTCATGATCACTCGAGCTCCGGAACAGAGCACTATACTGTGTTGCGCAAACGGCCCGGTCGACTTTCCTTGGGAAAGGCTTTGAGGAGGCTTCTGAATTCCTGGTGGTTCCTGATCGGATGGCGATAGTGAGGGCGTGTCCGGTGCTTGAGTGGGCGCATTTGTTGAACTGTTCTCCGGATCGTTCTGCGCAGGCGTCCCGGCCTGCGCATCGGACCCTTCTGGCGGCACCGTGCTTGAGGGCTGAGTATCATCCTGCGATGTGGCTTGGGGAATCCAGCCCTCTTGCACCTGCCCGATGATGTCGACCCTTGCTCCGGGGCGGGCGAGCTCGGCTCCGACATCGATCGGTACCTGGACCACTCGTTCGTCGGGGCCCAGCTGTTGGGCCATGTTTCCGCTGGTCATCGAGATTGTCAGGACGGTGCCCGCCTCCAGGGCGATAGCCGCTCGGGTCCCAACGACCTGCTCCCGGGAGGCCAGCCCGGACTGCGGGAGTGTCGATGCCGGCAGCTCGACTGTCGAGACGTCCTTCTCGGTGATCAGGGCTCCGGCGCTGATCTGGCGGGCGGTGATGAGCGCTTGCTGACCCTGCTCGGGGCCGGGGCGCAGCACGCTGAGTGCCACCAGGACCGCCGTCCCCAGACACACCGCCACGACCAGATGGCGATGTCGCCACAGCAGGAGCGAGGGGCGCTGCGCGGCCAGTCGGCCGCCGTACCGCGATGAGCGGGCGGTCGTCGGGGACGAGCGGGAGGATTCTTTGGAGGATTTCCCGCGGGGCTCACTGCGGGGCGGGCGGCGGGACAGGCGATGGCGGAGTCTCATGCCCCCAGGATCGGGGGATCGCCGCTGCCCGGCGCGCCGCAGTCCCCGGCCCTGTGGACGCGTATCGCACCGGCGGGCCTGTGGCCCCCGGGCGCAGGTCCCGCACCCGAGTTCAGGCCTCCAGGGCGCCGGCGTGCGCCGGGGAGCCGGCGGCCAGCAGGAACCACTCCTGAGCCGTGATAACGGCGTCCACGGACTCGTCGTGCTCCTCGACGGGGAGCGGCCCGGCCACCAGCTCCTCGGGATGAATGATCGCGAAGGTATGGGTGTCCGGAGCCCGCAGCGGCAGCATCCGGTCGTACCATCCGCCGCCCTGTCCCAGGCGTCGCCCGTCGCAGTCCACGGCGAGCGCAGGAATGAGGAGGGCCTCGACCTTACGCACCTCCTCGGCCGGCAGTGCGGGGCCGCTGGGCTCCGGAGGACGCCTCGGCGCCCGTTCCGCCAGGTCCCCGGCCCCCCGGAACCGCCCCCAGCAGCGCGCCAGGTGCGGTCCGAGCACCGGCAGCAGCACCTCGACGCCGGCCTCATGAAGCCGTTCCAGCAGCAGCCGGGTGCAGGGCTCGGCACCCGTCGACACGAAGGTCGCCACGCTCGCCGCACCGGCCACTGCCTCCAGGGCATGCTCGGTCAGTGCCTCGCAGGCCGCCGTGTGCCCCGAGGAGGGGTGGCGGTGATGGGCGCGCCGGTGCTCCCGCAGTACCTTGCGCAGCTCGTCCTTGGCGTCGTCGACCTCGAGTTGACTCGTATCGGGAAGCTCCAGCGCGCCGGTCGTCATGGATCCATCTTCGCAGGTGATGGCGCCCCGTGTCTGAACCGTTCGTCCCGGCGGGGCACAGCGCGTGTCGCCAACCTGACGGTAACCTGAGTGCCATGAGAACAGTGGCCGAACACCTGGCCGCCTGCCTGGAGATCGCCCAGGCGGCCGCGCCCCTCGACGTGGTCCTTCCCGACGCCGTCGGATGCGTCCTCGCCCAGGACGTCGTCGCCGGAATCGACCTGCCCGCGGTGGACCTGGCCGGCCAGGACGGCTACGCCGTCATCGCCAGGGACGTCCGCGAGGCGACCCGGAACAATCCCCTCGTGCTCGACGTCGTCGACGCGGTGCGCGCCGGCGACATGCGCCCCTGCCACCTCGTCTCCGGGGCCGCCGTCCTCATCGACTCCGGCGCCCCCATGCCGCTGGGGGCCGACACCGTCATCCCCTGGACCGACACCGACCGCGGGGAGTCCCGGGTCAGCCTCTACTGCGCCGCCACGGCCGGCGACCATGTGCGCAGGCGCGCCGAGGACGTCAAGTCCGGAACCACCGTCCTCAAACGGGGCTCGCGCGTCAGCGCCCGGCACATCGCCCTCCTGGCGGGCCTCGGGCTGCACAGGGTGCGCGTGCACCCCGCCCCGCGCGTTGTCGTGGTCTCCATCGGAGACGAGCTGGTCGAGCCCGGCCAGTCCCGCGAGGCCGGGGACGTCTTCGACGCCAACGGCCACGCCCTGGCCTGCGCCGTCACCGACGCCGGGGGCCAGGCCTTCCGCGTGTCCGCGGTCCCCGACGAGTTACGCGCCCTGGCCGATACCATCGAAGACCAGCTCGTGCGCGCCGACGTCCTCATCACCACCGGGGGCCTGAGCGTCGGCCAGGGCGACACGGTCAAGGAAGTCCTCACTCCCCTGGGATCGGTGCGATTCGACGCCGTCGCCATGTCCCCGGGCCGCCAGCTCGGCGTGGGGACGGTTGAGGGCACCCCGATCTTCTGCCTGCCCGGAGACCCGGTCAGCGCCCAGATCGCCTTCGAGACCTTCGTGCGCCCGGTCCTGCGCCAGATCGCTGGACGCACCTCCCTGCACCGCTCCAGCCTGCCCGCCGCCATTTCCGAGGGCTGGCACTCGCCGGTGGGCAAGCGCCAGTTCATCCCCGTACACGTCAGCGGTTCGCCCTCCCTCGGCTACCGAGCCGAACCGACGACGCCGCCCGGGACCGTCCGGCTGCACGGCCTGTCCGAGGCCAACGCCATCGCAGTCGTACCCGAGGACACCAGCACCGTGGTGGCCGGCGACACCCTCCACTGCCTCCTGCTGGACGCCTGATGCCCGATGATCCGGCCCCGCAGCAGGAGCCTCGCGACGACGACTCCGGGCAGCTTCCCAGGGCGGAGGCTCGTGGCGGCTCCATCGGAGGAGGACTTCGACGGGCCATGGATGGCCTGCTGCTCGGGGCGGGCGCGGCGCCGCGCTTCACCTGGCCGGTGAGCCTCGAGCCGGAAGCTGTTCGAGAAGAGAATCGAGAAGGAAGGGGCCGCGGCGGATCGGTGGATCGCCCGCTCCTCGTGGTGCGCGAACTCCGGGAGGCCGACGAGGATGCCTGGAAGGCGCTGCGGCTGGCGGAGAACGAGCGGCTCGCCCCCTGGGAGGCCACCCTGCCTCCCGGCGGCGGGGAATCCCTGAGCGCCTTCCCGGCGTTCGTGCGCCGCCAGACCCGCCGGGCGAGGCTGGGGGAGGCGATGCCGTTCGTCGTCGAGGTCGACGGCGCCTTCGCGGGTCAGGTCGCCGTCGACCCGATTACCTGGGGCGCCACGCGCAGCGCTCAGGTGGGCTACTGGATCGCAGGCGCCTGGCAGGGGCACGGAATCATGCGCCTGTCGGTGGCCCTGGTCCTCGACCACCTCCTGGGGCCGGTCGGGCTGCACCGTGTGGAGATCAACGTGCGCCCGGAGAACGCGCGCAGCCTGGATCTGTGCCGCGGACTCGGGCTGCGCGAGGAGGGACTGCGGCGCGGCTACATGCACATCAACGGCGCCTGGGCTGACCATGTTTCCTTCGCCGCCGTGGCCGAGGAGGTTCGCGGACCCGACGGCGTCGGCTTTCAACGGCGGCTCATCGGCGGATGAGGTTTTTCCCGGATGGGTTCCGGGCGCGGGCGGGGCGCACTCGCGGGGTGCGCCGAATGCTTCGGAGAGGCGGATTCTCGACTGAAGACCGACCGGTCGAGACGTGGACAGCGAGACAGAAGAAACGAATGTGACCAGTGTGATGGTAGAGATGAAATGCTGACAGTGTGACTTCTTGAATCCCAGGTATTTCGCAGGAAAAGCGGAGTGTTCCTGCGCGGGGACGGGGGTGGACACGCCTACCGTTACAGTGTGGGAATCGAGATCTGGGCCGTCATTGCCCTCATCACGGTTCTCTCCGTGTACCTCCTTCCGTATTTGGTGGGGCGCCGCGAGATGGCGCGGCGCTCCAATGTCCAGGACCGCTACTCTGCTGAGCTGCGCGTCCTGGCCACGGGTGCCGCCGCCGTCGAGCACGGCAACACCTGTGCGAGCAGTGGGCATGCGGAGCTCTTTCGACGTCGACCGGAGGTGAGGGTGATGAATAGGCCCGCTGTGAGGAATGTGCGTGCTGTGCGCACGGAGCGCGAGCTCAACCATGCCCGTCAGGTTCACGCCCGGGGGCGCGAGCGCCGGCGGGTCGCCGCCTCGCACCGCGGGATCGTCGCCTGCGTTCTACTCGGGGTGTCGCTGGGTGCCTGGGTATTGGGCTTCGTGACGGCCCTGCCGTGGTGGCCCGCCCTGCTGCCCACCGCCCTGCTCGGGGTCTCGATGGTGGCCGGTCGCCGCGCCGCGCTGGCCTCCGCCGCGGCCGACCGCCGCGA
>NZ_JH470359.1:29184-67421 GCF_000239715.1 Actinomyces sp. oral taxon 849 str. F0330
TCGAGCACACCCTGGTGACCCTGACCGGTCGCCGTTCCTCGGCCTCGGTCGTGGCCGCACCCCGTTCCGTCGTCGATGGCGCGCGCAGTGCCTCCAGCGGCGCCGACAGCTCCAGCGCTGCCTCACTCACCGGCGAGTCCCGTGCTGCGCAGGACCCATTTATGGAACGGCTCGCTCGGGAAGGCGCCCAGCGGGCGGCAGCCCGCTCCGCGACGTCGGCCCAGGAGACCGCGGGCCCCGCTTCTGCCGACACCACCACCGAGACCATGTCCCCGGCCGCTCCCTCGTCCGCATCGGCGGCTGAGACCGCCGGCGCTCGGTCCTCCTGCAGCACGGATTCCGAGACGGATCGCCTCGGAGCGAGCGACGCCGATCGCAATGCCGTCCCCGATGCGGCCTCGCGCGACGGCGACGAGGGGAGCTCACCGCGTACCCAGGACGTCAGCGCCTCATCTCCCTCGACCCCCTCCCGCCGTCTGGTCGGCTGGGGGAAGCTCTTCGCCGAGGCCAGCGCGATCGCGCGAGAGGCGCACGAGGCTTCGGCATCGGCCCCCGATGCTCCCGCACATGGCCGGCAGGTCGCTCCTCCGGCCGCCTCCGAGTTGGCCTGCCCGGCCGAGGGCCCGCAGGCTCCCACTACCGGCGCGTCCGTCGAGGGCGAGGAGGCGACCCAGGAGGAGACGACGACGTCGACTCCGCCTCAGGGCTGGCGGCCGGTCCACGTGCCCGCACCGACCTACACTCTGGCGGCCCGTGCACCCCGGCGCTCCTACGCCGACCCGGTGGTCGACCCAGGCACCTCGGCGCCGGTGCCCGCGCGCCCGCAGACGGCCCGTGCATACGTCCCGGCACCGGTGGAGGATGATGAGGAAGAGCTCTTCCACCCCATCGACCTCGACGCCATCCTCGAAGGGCGGCACGCGGCCGGCGAGTAGTGCGAGCCTCCTGCGGCGGCTGCGGGACTCCTGGAGCGGTGGGCGGGCTCACCGCCACCGAACTTGCCAGGAAGCCCGGCAGCGGTGCTAGGATCAACCTGCTCCTGGGGCTATGGCGCAGTTGGTAGCGCGTCTCGTTCGCAATGAGAAGGTCGGGGGTTCGAATCCCCCTAGCTCCACAACGATAGAGTTTTGCCCCGCCGAGATGATCGGTGGGGCAGAACTCTACTTGCGTGGGTTGATCGGTGTGACTGTGGTGCCCCGGCCGGTGGAGACCGCGATGACGAGGCCGTCGATCAAGAATTGGTCTCCTATGCGAAGGGCCGCTACATGAACGAGCCGGAAGGACCGCGCCTGCCCATCCGCCAGGATCCGCGGCGATGAATCGGTCCTCATGTGCTGGCCGGGGTGGGGTCCAGTGCATCGTGCAGGTTCCCGCCGTCTTCTGCCAGGAAACTGTTGATTTCTTGTGTGAGGGTGAGGGGCATGAGGTGTGAGAGTGTGTTGAGCTCTTTGTGCCGGGGGAAGACGGTGCTCATGACCATTGGTAGGTGGATGTTGTCTGGGCTGATGAGGCGTCCGTAGTCGTCGTATAGTTTTTGGACCTGCCATCCGGGTAGGAGGGCCGGATCGGTTTTGTAGGTGAGGATGCTTGGCCATCCTTTGTTGAAGCGTACGATATTTAGTAGTTCGAGGGCTATCCAGCGCAGTACTATGTCGCGGTCGGTGCTCAGTATTTCTGCTGGTCTTTTCTCGCCGCGTTCGGTGTGGCCAAAGCGCCAGCAGCCGTCCTCGATCCAGAAATGTGGAACCCAGTCAGAGTATGTGTTTGGGAAGATGAAACCGTCCTCGCGGGGTATGGTGCGGCCACCCCGGGCTTGGGTCAGGTGTTGGAAATCCTGTCCCATGGTGGCGATGGGGTTTCCGTGTTCGAGGAGGTGGTTTAGGGGTTCGCCGTTGGGGGTGAGGTAGGCGTCCAGGACTTGGTCGGGGGTTAGGTGCATGAGGTGGGAGAGGGCCGCGAGTTCCGGGGCGTGGGGGAAGGTGGTGGTCATGTCCATGTCTACCGGGGTGCCGTTGGGTCGGATGAGACGACCGGTGGCTTTGATGCTGTAGAGCACGGTTTGTTCAGAGGTTTGTTCGGCTGTCCAGCCGCTCGCGAATCCGGGGATGTTTCGCAGAGGAAGCAGGTAGGGCCATTTCTGTTTCTCGCGATATCTGTTGGCGATGCGGCAAATCAGCCAGCGTAGGGCCACGTCCTGGTGTGGGGTGCTCAGAGTGGCGGTGGGGGTGTCGTCCCGTCTCGTCTGGTATCCGATGTGGAACAGGCCGTCGGTGTCCCAGAACAAGACGCCACGAACGTTTTGTTCCCGGCTGAAGAACAGAGAATCGTCTTCCTCGTACACCCCTGTACCTGTGCTCGTGAGGGCGGTGATGAGTCGTTCAAGACAGGTCGGTCGCATGATGTGATCCGCTAACGTTGGGCGATTGGAGCTGCCAGGTGCTCATGTGACCTGACTCATGAGATGTTAGTGTCTTGAGGCCGTAGGGGCACGAGGGTGTGGGCTGCGGTTCGGGTGAGCCGGAGAGTCTGGGAAGAGCCCGTCGTTCGTCGGTGACGCTGAGCCGATGAATTGTGTCAATCGCTGAGGAGTCGGTGGGCGAGCACGCTCACCACCTCGTCAGGGTTGGCGGTTTCATCCACGGGAACGGTGAGCTGGTCGAGAAGCAGTCCGTCAAGGGCGTAGTGGAAAAGCGTGATGTCCGCAGGTCGGCCTGGTAAACCCATCTTCTCGTTGAACTCGATGTCGGCTTGAAGCCCTGCTTGCCGCCAGGCGGTGAGTGCCTCTGCGACGTGCGGACGACGGGTGGCTTCAAGCCGCAGCTCGAAGAGCGCGATCGCAGCATCGCGGTCGCCTGTCAGTCGGTGGACGATGTCGCGCAGGTACTCGGTGAACAGCTCAACGCCGAGAGGCCGCTGGGCGAGATCCGCGTGGATGTCGGGATCGGGCTGCAGACGTTCACTGATGCGGAGCAGGATCGCGTCGATGACCTCATCGCGCGAGGCGAAGTAGTTCGAGGTCGTGCCCTTGGGAACCCCTGCCTCGGTGTCGATCGCCCGATGCGTCAGACCGCGCGAGCCCTGCTGGGCCAGTACCCGCACAGCGGCGTCGGCGAGCAGCGTGCGTCGCTCAGCATTACGAGCCATGGGCATCATCCTATCGCAACTACTACCGATGTCGTGGTAAGGTCACCTCGACCACGACAGCAGTAGTGATTGAGGGTATGATGCGTGAACTGGTTTACTACGTCGCCGTGTCCATCGACGGCTACATCGCCGCGCCGGACGGCAGTTACGACGCCTTCCCCATCGAGGGCGACCATATGGCCGTCTACCTGAGTGACTTCGCCGATGCGCTTCCCTCCCATGTGCTCGCGGCGCTCGGCGTGCAGCCGCCAGGAAATCGCTTCGACACGGTCATTCAAGGTCGGGCGAGCTACGATGTCGCGCGGGCGGCCGGCATTGAGCGGCCCTATGCGCACCTGAGCGAGTTCGTCGCAACGCGCTCGGAGGCGGCCTCACCGGATGGTGTGACGTTCACTGCCGACGCGCTCTCGACAGTGCGCGAGCTGAAGCGTCGAGAGGGGCTTGCGATCTACCTCTGCGGCGGTGGGAGTCTTGCAGGAGAGCTGCTGCCCGAGATCGACCGCCTCATTCTCAAGCGCAATCCCGTCGTCCTTGGTGACGGTGTGCGGCTGTTCGGTGCCACTGGGGCTGTCGTGCAGAACTTTGATCTGGTGAGTTGTCGACGCTTCGAGTCCGGTGTCGTGATCGAGGAATACGTTCGCTCGGTCCGGTAGTGGACCGCTTGTGAGCCCATCCGTCGCGGCGCTCGAGACGCAGGGAGGCGCTGTCGGATGCGGACGTCGGATCATCGCTTTGATAATATCAATGAGTTAATAAAGTTATGTTGGCGCGCTAACATGATGTCGTGCCCAAGCTCATCGATCACGACAGGCGCCGGGAGGAGATCGCTGAGGCGACCTGGCGAGTGATTCACGCCGAGGGCATCAGCGGCGTCTCCATTCGCACTGTCGCTGCGGAAGCGGGGATCTCCACCGGCTCCATCAGGCACGTCTTCCCCAGCAAGACCGAGCTGCTCGTGCACGCCACGGAGCTGGTGGGGCGGCGTGCCTGGATCCGCATTCAACGCCATCTTGACGAGCCTGAACCGTGCGCGCTCGTTCTCTCCGTCGTCGAGGAGCTCCTTCCCCTCGACGCCGAACGGCACCTGGAGATGGAGGTCACCGTCGCGCTCATCGCCGAGGCGCCGGGAAATGCTCGGGTCCGAGAGGTTCTGGATGAGAGCTACGAGATCGTTCGGGAGGTCTGCCGGCGCCTGATCGCCAGGCTGCATGGCGCCGGCTTCACTGCGCCGGACCTCGATATCGAGGCGGAGACGACGGCGCTGCACGGGCTGGTGGACGGCCTCGCCATCCACCTGCTCATCAACCCCGACCCCGCCTTCAAACGGCAGGCCCTGCGAATGGTCGAGGCCGGTATTGACCGGCTGCGGCCGTAGGGTCGGTCTGTGCCCGTACGCGCGTCGACCGCAGGGACGACTTGACCTTGACACCGTGACAAGGCCTTTCCTGGGGAGCAGGAGGTGGTCCCGATGACCAGTACAACCCCGCAGGACTCCCGTGTCGCGAATGCGCTGAGCGCTGAGAGCTCTTCGATCCGCCTGCAGGCGGCCCTGGCCGTCGGGTCCGGAGCCGACGCCGGCTGCACGGAGCTGCTCGTCGAGCGGTGCGCGATCGAGCCGGACTTCTTCGTTCGGGACATGCTCTCCTGGGCGCTCACCCGCCTGCCGTCGGAGATTGTTCTGCCACGGCTCCACCGGGAGCTCTGCTCCGGGTGCAACCAGGCCCGCAGCCAGGCGCTGCACACGCTCTCCAAGATCGGCGACAAGAGCGCCTGGCCCTGGATCACCCGTGAGATGCTCGACGATCCCGACGACGGGGTCGCGCGGACCGCCTGGAGCGCCGCCGTCGCCCTCGTTCCGGATGGCGAGAAGGCGTTTCTGGCCGAGGATCTGGTGCGCCAACTCGGTCGTGGGGACCGTGGCGTCCAGCGTAGCCTGAGTCGGGCGCTGATCAACCTGGGTGACATGATTGAGCCGATCCTGGAGAGGGCCGCACAGAGCCTTGATCCGAGGGTGGCTGCGCATGCCCGTGCCACCGAGCTGCTTCGGCAGGATCCTGAGAGAGGTTTTGAGGAGGCCATCTCCGAGGCGAGGCTGATGCTCACACCAGGGGAGCCAAGTGCGGAGGAGTCGGATACTAGCGTGGCAAGAGCTGAATCTGTGGGGGTTGACTCCGTGGGGGTACAGGAGGCGATGGAGTGCTGATCGGCGATGCGGCCCGGTCCTGTGGAGTGAGCGCCCGGATGCTCCGGCACTATGAGGCTCTGGGTCTGGTGCGGCCGACGGGCCGCACCAGCGCCGGCTACCGCGACTACTCCGCCGAGGATGTCCGCAGAATCTTCCAGGTGGAGAGCCTTCGATCCATGGGGCTGTCGCTCAAGCAGGTGGGGCGCGCTCTGGAAGACCCGGACCTGACGCCCGCCGCGCTCGTCGTCGACCTCATCCGGTGCACTGAGGAGCGTCTGGCCCAGGAACGCGAGCTGCTCGACCGGCTCCGGGCCATTGACGCCTCCGCGCCTGCCGACTGGCGCGATGTCCTGCGCGTCATTGACCTGATGCGAGACCTCGACTCGGAAAGTGCCGCACGCAGGCAACAGGCCGTTCTGATCCGATCTGCGGGAGCACCGGTCCCCGTCGAGCTGCTGGCCGAAGCGCTTCTGAGCGAGTCCGAGCCGGATGTCGCGGGTGCGCTGCGCTGGGCCATCGCCCGATCTGGCGGCGATGCGGTGGCGGCGCTGCGCGCCGGTGCTCGCGCAGAGGATACGGATGTTCGACGGCGCGCGGTTCGGGCGATCTCTGAGGTACCCGAGGCGCCGGGCGCCGCCGTCGTACTCACACAGGCCCTCGACGACCCCGACGCGGTCGTGCGCGATTGTGCCGCTCTGGCGCTGGGACGATGCGGTGTGACCGAGGCCGTCCCCGTCCTTGTCGCGATGGTAGTCGAAGGCGCCCACGATGTGGAGGCGGCGGAGGTGCTGGGAACGCTGTGCCACGACGATGAGCGTGCGTCCTGGATTGTCAATGCTCTGACCGACGAGCTCGCCGCGCCCACCGCCGGGACCGCCGTACGACTGCGTCTGACTCAGGCTCTCATCGAGCTCCCGGCCGCGGCCGCCGGAGAGGCGCTTCTCCGGTTGACCCGCGACTCCGACCCCGCCGTCGCTCGCCTCGCCTCGGTCTTCGCCTGAGTCCTGAATGAGCGGAGCCATCGAGGACGTATCGATGGCGTGTGGCCGGGCTTCTTCGTGGTTCAGGCTCAACGGCGGGTGGTCGACGGGGGGATTCACAGTTTCCTACAACAGTGCAGTGATTTCACTCACATGCGATCGGCGCTGATCGGCAGAACTGCGCGGATTTGTGCGGATCTCTGGATGTCTGACATGTTGTGGTAGTCGACTGGTGCGATGCTTATGCGACTTTTGTTTGCGGGGACGGCGATCCGGTGCGTGTGATGTTTCGGGACGTGGGTGACAGTTCTGTGTCAGCCTTTGTGGAGGCTGGTTTGTCTAGCGCTGGTGGTTGTCGGCTGAGATTGGCTGAGGGTCTGCTCGCCTATGTCCTCGGTGCTGGTGTTGGCATCTGATGGGGTGGGCGTGCTCGTGCTCGACTGGAGCACGCATGCGGATGGCGCAGTGAGGATGGATGTTGTTGAACCAATGCACCGGCTCGGTGGTGGCGAGCTTGGCATCGCCGATGCCCTCCCAGGGACCGTGCTCACCAGGGTGGAGACGGTTGCGGGCCAGCTCGGCCTTGTGCGAGGAGTTCAGCGCCTCAGCCAGAGCAATGGTGTAGGAATTTCCTTTGGATCCCACCGAGGCGACCGCCTCGCAGTCGGTCATGGTCTGCCCGTAACGGATGGCTCGGTACTACGCTCCTCTATCGGAGTGGTGTCAGGCCTGCTCCCTCGCGCCCGTGCCCCCGGACAGCCGTTTCAGGGCGTTCAGCGCCAAGTCGTCGTACAGGCTGGTAGAGTAGGGGGTTGGCAAAGTTGGTTTAGGTGGGGGTTTGGGTGAGTAGTTTGATGGCTCGTTTGGGTTGTCGTGACAGGGATCTGGTGGTGCTGGCGATAGTGGCTCTGGTGCCGTGGGTCAGGTGGATGAGGCTGATGGCCAGGTTCGTTAGGGCGGCCATGATCTCGGGGCCGTTAGCGGTGCGCAGCTGGTGGTGATCCTCGTCGAGGATCACGTCACGGACCCGGTGGAGCCGGTTGTCTATCTTCCAATGTCCCCGGACCCAGGCGGCGACCTGCTCGAGTTGGGCCTGTCTCATGGGTAGGGAGCAGACCAGGTAGACCACCTCCACAGTCGTCCTCTTGGCGCTAGCGCTGCCGTTGTTGCCTGCGCTCCTGCGATCCTTGGTGGTTCGGGTGCGTCGGACCTGGACCACCTGGGCGGCTGCGGGGAGGTCCACCCAGGTGGGAGCCCAGGCCGCCTCGGGCGGTGCGCCGCACTCGCCGCCCGTGAGGGACGTCGTCCCAGAAGGTGGACGGGATGTCCTTTCAGGGCAGCTTCTTGAGCGTCCTGTTCTTGAGCGTCCTGCGCAGGGTCTTCTGATTGCCCTTGACGGTGAACACGTAGTGACCGCCACGCTGGGCGGGTCCACTCGGCGGTATCGGTTTGGGTGTGCATCGCATCGGCGCTCACCACCACCCCGTCCAGGTCGAGGGTCTTGAGCAGCTCCCCGAGCGCGGGGACCTCATTGGACTTGTCCGCCACCCGTGCCTGGGCAAGGACAGTGCCCGTGGCCTGGTCCAGGGCCGCAAGGAGACGAGGCGCCGGGTCCTCGTTGGTGCGGGCTGCGCGCATGGTCTTTACCGTCCACCGTGACCACCCTGCGCCTCTCGATGGTGCCGGTACGCGTACAGAACCAGGACCTCACATGAGTGTCGAGGTCCGTGGGGTCCAGGTCCTGGAGCACCCGCCGGATGGTCGACTCCGACAAGAGGGCACGTCCCACCTGAAGTCCCAGGGCGTCCAGGTCGGCGGCGGTCAGGTCGGTGGTGTGCTCCCATATCGCCGTCAGGCTCCGGCAACCAGCCAGCACTCCTGTCACGGCCAGGGATAGGACCGTGGGCAAGTCGTGGCGCGTACCCCGCCGGTCCCGGGGGTCGGTGATGTTCTTGAGAACCTGGGTCAGGGGCTGGCACGACAGGGGGGTCGTCGTGGAGGATGGCATGGCGGCGTGACCTCGCTGGTGACGGGATTGAGTAGACGCCTTCATCGTCACCGTGCGGGTCACGCCGCGCCCGCACCAACACACCAGACCCACTAGAGATCAGACAACCACCCACCGACTATACCGACCCCCCGGGCATTGAATCCACTACGTGAGCTTTCTTAATGAGTCTCGTCGCGATATTGCCTTCTGGAGTGAGTTGAGATATTATTACGTCCACCTTCACTCGACTTTGGGGTATCGCAGTCCGAACGAGATCGAAACTAAGTTACTGGGCTTAGTTGAGGCAGCCTGAAGCGCGAAGCAAGCAGTGTCCGAAAACAGTCAGCAGCTCGAGACTCGTCCAAGGTGACACTTTGTACGTCGGACGTCATCCGTCGCTACTCAGGTATGTCGTCCCAGAGCCTGGCCCGCCCGCTCGCATCAGGCCCTTCATCGGGCCGGAGACCTGACGCTGCGGGTGGTTGCTACCGTGGACGCGGACGTCATCCATAGGGATGTCTCCTAATAATCCCCACATAATCCGGAGGTATGCTAAACTCGAGGTCGTAGGATCATTGATGGTCCTACGACGAACGCATTGCGCTCACATCTGAAATGCACCTTCGACGCTCCAGGAGATCTTCAATGCGGGTACTCATCAGTCCTATCAATGCTGACGAAGCGGTCATTGCCTATGAGTGCGGCACTGACATCATTGACATCAAGAACACTTCTGAGGGATCGCTTGGCGCGAGCTTCCCGTGGGTGATCCGCGAGGTCATCGAACGCGTAGGTGATCCTGAAGTGACCTTTAGTGCAACGCTGGGAGATCTGCCGTTCAAGCCCGGCACTGCGGCGTTGGCCGCTCGCGGTGCAGTGACCAGTGGTGTCACCTATATCAAGGCTGGGCTCCATGGACCTAAGACGGTCGACGAGGGTGTGCAGCTGATGACGGCAGTTAATCGAGCTGCCAAGGAGGTCAACAACGATGTCCTAGTGGTCACTGCAGGTTACGCCGACTATCGGCGTTTCGACGGCCTTAAACCACTTCAGCTGGTTGAGATCGCCACCGAGGCCAAAACTGATCTGGTCATGATGGATACCTTGTTCAAAGACGGCAAGACTCTTTTCGACTCCTGTGATTTGGCAGAACTTCAGGAGTTTGTCGCAACAGCTCACGAGAACGCCTTGGAGGTTGCGCTAGCCGGGTCGATTCGGCTACAGCACCTTGACCAGTTGGTGTCCATTGGGACTGACATTGTGGGAGTCCGCGGCGCCGTCTGCGGAGGACTCAACCGCAAGGCGACCATTGACCGCGAGAAAGCCCGCGAGTTCATGGCTGTGGCTTCGGCATGATGATCTTTCGGATTGGAACCAGCAAAATCCGACTGACTTTTCTGCGCTCATGACTCCGCCCGCCCCGGTTGCAGTCAAGTTAGGAGGCAGCCTGATATCGCGTGCAACTGCTGGCTCAGCGATCCTGCTTGAGAAACGCCTGGCTGAACTCTGCGCCCAGTTACCCCTTGACCGGCCCTTATTTGTGGCTCACGGGACTGGGGCGTTCGGTAAACCAGCGGCGATCGAGTTCGGATACCTTGATCGTACACTGTCGGATGATATGGGAAGAGTGGTCTCACACGTCAACCACCTACTCTTGGAACTGGAGTTGGCTGTCTACCGGCAGCTTGAGTTTTGTGGTCTGAGACCCTTCCGGATATCGCTGCTGGAGTGGTCTCGTGTACCAAGTACCCAAATGATTCATCAGTTGGAGTTGCTCATCATGCGGGGCCACACTCCAGTGGTTGGCGGCGGTTTCATCGTCACCGACACCGGATACGAAGTTTTGTCGTCCGATGACATTGTGGTGGATGCCGCACTTGCTCTGCGGGCTAGTGATGTCGCATTCGCCATCAACGCTCCAGGGGTCTACGACGACACGACGCCCGACCACCGGATCTATGAGTCGATCAACGTCGCTGACCTAGCGCGGTTGAACGGGATACCTGATATGGCTGGTGACTGCACAGGTGGCATCGCGGCCAAGCTCCGCGCCGCCGCCCGGGCTGCCTCAGCCGGGATCAGGACCTTCATTGTTGATGGTCGGTCAAGCCGGAACCTGGGCGACGCTCTTACAGGACGACCATTCCAAGGTACTGAACTCCTCGGTTCAGCCAAGGATGCATCATGTGCGGCATTGTAGGGATCTTCCGGCCGGAGAGCGTTGGTGTCGAGGACGAACTGCTGGTGGCTCGCATGCTGGGCACGGTAGTCCATCGAGGTCCCGACGCACAGACCATCGGTCGAAGCGACGGTGTGGTATTGGGCAGTGCTCGGTTGGCGATCGTTGACGCGTCTTTTGGAGGCCAACCCTTCAGCGACGAGTCCGGATCGATCCTGGTGGTCTTCAATGGAGAGATTACTAACTATCGCGATCTCTCTGCGCAACTTCAAGCGCTAGGACACCGCCTCGCCTCGCACTGCGATGGGGAGGTAATCGCTCACGCCTATGAAGAGTTCGGGGTGACTTTCGCTGAGTACTTGGACGGACAGTTCGCGATCGCGCTGTATGATCGGCGGAGTAATAGGTTGGTCCTAGCCCGCGACCGGATGGGAATCTGTCCTCTTGTCTGGGCATGGAACGGTATCACCTTGAGTTTTGCGTCGGAAGCTAAGGCCCTCTTTGCTGCGAATCTGCCCAGCCCCCGGCCTGACCCAAGAGGATTGGCCCAACTCTGCTACTTTGGCACGACCGTCGCACCGCAGACTATGTTCGCCGGTGTCAACGCATTGCCAGCCGCGCATTATCTGGTGATCGATTCGACTGCGTCTCCCAAACTAATACGTTACTGGCGGTTGCGGTATCCTGAAAAGGATGCTGGCCGCCGACTTGATTGGGAAGCGGCCCGCGAGGAACTCGACACCCTGCTGGTTAGGGCGGTCGGGCGTTGTGTCCAGGGCGAGTTCGCGCCGGTCACTTACCTCAGCGGCGGAGTGGATTCAGCGCTGGTCACCGCGCTCACGAGAAGGCACGTTCGAGGCCGATTGACTGCGCTTTCAGTCGGTTCCACTACTCCCAAACTTGATGAAACTGTCTTGGCTGCTGAGATCGCTGATTATCTGGGCGTCGACTTAGTCGTCGAGGTAATGACCGACGATGACATCGCCAACGTGTTCTCCTCACTGATGTGGCACCTGGAAACCCCGACTTTATCAACCGAATCTGCCGCACTGCATGCGCTTGCCTGCCGGGCCGGCGGTCTGAGTAAGGTGGTTCTGACGGGAGAGGGAGCCGACGAGGCCTTTGCTGGTTACCAAGCCTTTGAGCAAGGACGACAACTCGGACGGATCTGGGACTCGCCACCGACAATCAGAGCTTTGGTTCGTCGGGTGCTTCGGACCCGGCTTGCCTCGCAATGCTTGACCCCGGGCGACAGCCGTCTAGATCGGATCCGCGATGCTTTTGGTTTCATCCCCGCACAGGCGATCGAGTGGGAGTTCTACCGCGAGGTTTTCGGCCCGATTCTCACCGGCCCGGCCGGGGTACTACTCGAGGCCGATGTCCCGCTCACCACTGTGGAATTCGATCGGGATCTACCCGCCCGGGCGTCCCGCCTGAACGCTTCCTTGGCGGTGTCGTACGATGTCATGCTGGGCAACTACCTTCTCGGTCCGCACGGCGACCGGGTACTTGCTGGCGCCTCGGTCGAGGGGCGGTACCCCTTTCTCGATCGGGAAGTGGTCGAGTTTGCGGCCCTACTGGGCGACCAGGCCAAGATCGGCCAGGGATACAATAAGGTGTTGCTCAGACTCGCTGCCCAACACCATGTGGGTCCGGAAGTGGCTTGGCGTGCGAAGAAACGATTCACAATGCCATTTGTCAACCCCTTTGTCTCGCCGAATTCTCCCGAAATCTACCGCTACCTGATGGCCCCGCAGACCATTGATGACTTTGGCTACTTCGATGCCGAACGAGTTGCCGCTGTTCTGGGCCAATTGGGCAGTCCCATTCCGTCTGGTTCGCGGGGACGGCGGCACTTGGCCAGATTACGGCAGGGATTGTTGGTGACCCTGGTTGCCACAACCCAGCTTTGGCATCACACCTTCTTTGAGGATCCCGGTAGTTTTGAGGTCAACCAGCCAGAGTTGTCAATGGGAGGAAGCCATGTTTGAGTCAACCGATCAAGCAAATGCGGCAGCAGCGCGGCTCGAAGACAACCGATCCGAGATCGATCACGCCATTGCTGCGCAGATCGACTGGTTGATCCAGCATGGGCCAGCAGCCGACGATCCCTTCATCGGCGCTATCTACCGTTGGCTGGAACACTACCTTCACGTGGCTGGTAAACGATTCCACGGACTCACGGCCATCCTGAGCTATCGGGCGGCGGGCTACTCGGATGTGTCGGCAGTCTTGCCCGTTGCGGCCGCACTCCAGCTTTACCATCACCACACGCTGGTGCACGACGATATCTACGATGGGGATGTCATGCGGCGCGGGTTGCCGACTAGCCATGTGCGCCTCGCCAGCTTGTTTGAAGGTGAGACGACAGGCGCCGGCGATCCGAAGCCCTTTGCTAGTCGTGATGACCGCAGCGGTGTCATTGCTGCTTTCGCCTACGGCAAGATCTGCCGAGCCCTGGCGAATCGGGCGGTTTCCTCCGCACCGCTGGACGGCGGCAGCGTCCTGACGATACTCACGATGCTTGAGGAGCATGATCTGTGGGACAACGTGGGGCAGCTGCTTGACGTCTATCACGAGGGTTCGCGACTGCCATCTCCCGAGGCGTGTCTGCGTAACGTTTGGCTGAAAACCGGGCGGCTGTTCGAGATCTGCGCTCGGGCGGGCGCAGTTGCCGCAGGTGCTGACCCATCCATCACCAGCGCGCTAGTCTCGTGGGCGGGTCACTTGGCGGTCGCCTACCAACTCAAGGATGACCTGGAGGACACCGTCGCTGACAGCGAAAAAGGTCTGGGACGCGGCGTGGGAGTTGATCTGGTCGCCCTGAAACCAACCTATCTGCTGAGTCTGGCCAATGAGTTGGCCGATGGCCAGGATCGCGCCAGGATCAGTGCCTGGCTCAACCGCGAGCAGGACTATACCGTCGAGGAGTTTTCCGCACTGATCGACCGAACCGGGGCCCGCCGGGCGACCCAGCTAAAGATTGAAGAACTCATCTCGGCGGGCCTAGCCATCGTTGGTGCCCTGGGAACGGTCCGGCCCGATGTATTGTCGGAGTTAGCTGAACTAAGCAGGTACGCGATCTCCGATGAATACTGGCGGAGACCGCTGGTCGACGAACGATCGACTGTAGCGGATACGGGGGCCAGTGATGGGTAGACATGCGATCGTTGACGTCCACGGAGTCCTGCTTGGGAGGCAACACTATGACGATTCGCCGCCGGGCGATTTCATCGTCGGCCTTCGTGACGCAGGATACTTGGTACAGATCGTGACCAACTCTAGCAGCGTCACTCCCGCTGACTTGACCAACGAGCTGGTGGCACGCGGTATCCCAGTCTGTGTGTCGGATGTCGTCACGATGGCGATGGTCGCAGCACATCGACTGTCATCCCTCGGTGTGGGCGAGGTGGCGGTGATCGGTTCTGACGTGTTGCGTTCCGAACTAAAACGTCTGGTTCCCGGCCTACGGGTCATGGAGGTCGGCGCATCAGAGGTGCTGCTAGTCACTCGTGATCCTGGCCTTACTGAGGAAACGCTGGACTGCGTGCGGCTTCACCCACCACGGCTCATCTTTGCCACCTGCAAGGATGCCTCCTTCACCGACGCTTCGGGGGTCCACGTCGGCCCTGGAGTAACCGTGCGTCGAGTCGAAAAGGCGGCTGATCGTGAGGCGATCCTGGTCGGTAAGCCGGACCCCTATGTGATCACCGAATACTTGGGCCTGCGGGGTGGCGAACTCGATACCGCCGTGGTCATCGGCGACTCACTCACCCAGGACGCCGAGCTGGCTGAGCGTGCCGGATGTCGGGTGTTGATTACCGGCACCCCCGAAAACACCTCATGTGACCTACCCAATGTCACCCGCCTCGACCAGGCACTGGATCTTCTCAGGAGAATCGAGTGATTACCATCTGCGGTGCGCGGCTGCAAGCCGTGGGTGAAATACTGTTGACGAACCGGTTTCATCTCTTCGCCCTGCCGGTCCTTTTGACCGCATTTTGGAACCAGTCGATGCGCCTGCCGCTCGACTGGCAATACTACGTCATGATTACCGCGTCGGTAGTGGTCAGCTATGTCTACAACCAGATCACTGACCGTGACGAGGACGCCATCAACTACGACGCCAAAGGCCACTTCTTCGCTAACCTGCAAGTGGCGTTGTCGATTTGTGTGGTGGCCAGCGTGGTGGGTGTCAGTCTGGCGCTGCGGGCTGGATGGGGCTTCCTGATCTACTCCTTGGTGGTCAACATGCTGATGAACCTCTACAGCATGCCGATGCCTTGGGCTGTTCGGCCAAGTTTGTCGCGGATTAAGCAATATCGGTACGTCAAGAACGCCTTCGCTGCACTGTGTTGGTCGGTGCCGCTGCTGGTCACCCCCCACGTCTACGTGGGGA
Organism: Actinomyces sp. oral taxon 849 str. F0330; assembly: GCF_000239715.1. Taxonomy (NCBI): domain Bacteria; kingdom Bacillati; phylum Actinomycetota; class Actinomycetes; order Actinomycetales; family Actinomycetaceae; genus Actinomyces; species Actinomyces sp. oral taxon 849. Next base: position 44,062 of record NZ_JH470359.1, read on the forward strand.
GTTGGCCGCAGTGGTCCCAATTGTTGGTCATGATCGTAGTCACCTTCGGGTTGGACTACCTTTCGGAGTTGCTGTGGGACGTCCGTGATATTGAGGGAGACCTGAGGGCACAGGTGAAGACTATCGCGAACACCCATTCGACCCGGGTCGTTCGCCGGATCTCACGGGTGGTAATAGCGGTCACTTCGGTTACCTACTTGGTGGGTTTGGTCACCGGCGTGCTGGCGCTGCTACAGGGCTTGCTCTTCCTAGCCGCGTGGGTGCCATACGCTTGGATGTTCGCCGACCGGTATCTGAAGTCAGATTCGAAGTTGGCGCTGTCGCACCGCTTTGTTGTCTTACAAGCAGTCATCGCCCTAAGTGCGTTGGTGGCGCAACTTGTCCTGGGGTGATTTGCAGTGCTGGAAAGGAGAGAAGGGATGGATTTGACCACTGCGTGGTTGAAGGCTCGCGTGGCGGCCGATGAGGCCTTGAAGACGGCCGTGCCACCGCGACGGGATGACCAATGGATGGTCACATACGTAGATGAGCCGCGATTCGGATGGGACTGGGATGGGCTTGAACGGGGTTTCCTGGCCCCTGTCCATGAGTTCAACAGCCAACATCCTGCCGGGTTGCGGACGCTGTTGCTATACCTCCTGCTTGCAGGCAAGGAGCCACAGCGGCGCCCATCGGCACAGCTGATCGCGGCAATCGAATGCCAGTACCTCTCGTCGATCATGCTCGACGTAGTCGCCAACAAACACGACTTGCCGCGCCAGGACGAGTCACTGCCGCTTCCCCCACCTGTATGGGTGACGGTCGCCTACAACCTGCGTCAACTCGGCGTCCTGCTTGCTTATGAGGGAGAGCCCGCCCTCGCACCGAACGATGGTACTCGTCTTGGCGAAATCTTTGGTGAGTATCTGGTGCGGCAGGGCCTTGCTCGGACCGTGCACCTTGGTGTCCGCCGGCTATCGGATGAACTGGAGTACCAATGGTTACTCGGTTATCTATCGTCGGCGGAGCCCTCGGCGTCCTTCGAATTGGTGGGTCTTACAGCCGTTGCTGTCGCCGGGCAACCGCAGGCGGGCACCGTGCTGGCCGCGGCCTGTCGACACCTTGGTGCGGCGCTACGTTTGGAGGCTATCTCGCGTTCGGTGCTGGACGCAGTCGGGGAGAAACCGGTCGTTTCGGTCGAGGCTCGGCTGTCTGAAGCGGCCCTGCAAGTGGACGCCGACCTGGCCACGCTCGCCGCCAGGCGGCTTAGTCTGGCCCTCGGATTCGCCAAGCGCTCCCTGCCGGGAGCGGAGCAGGCGATTCTCAAGTTCACCCGGCTTGTCGCCCCTAGGCTGTACGCAACGATCGGAGTCAACTCATGAGTATCGCCCTCGCCCCTGGAATGACCGGCGCCTGGGCCGAGCAATACAAAGCCTGGCTGCCTTTCGCCCGCCAGGCCGTTCTGGAGACTGTTGATCGGTGGGGCACTGCTGCGGCGATCCGAGAACTAGCCGGAACCGATCTGGCCGATGAGATGATTGAGCTGCTGCGCCGCGACTGGTACCAACCCTTCCGATCCTATCTGAATCGGACTGGCAAGATGATCCGGCCGGTGCTGGTCTGCTTGACCGCCCGCTCGTTGGGCGCTGACCCGGTGAAGGCGCCCAGCCTCGTGGCAATGGCCGAGATGATCCACTCATCCTCGCTGGTACTGGATGATATCGCTGACGATTCCGACCTGCGCCGCGGCGAGCCGACTGCGCATCGAATGGTTGGTGTATGCACAGCGGGAGCCCTTGGCTCATCCTGGCTAAACATGTGCTTTGACATCCTCGCCAACTCCCAGTCGAACCTGCATGACAGTTCTAGGAGACGGCTGGGACGCGAGCTTGCCTGGGAGCACTGGGTGACCGGACTGGGCACAACCATCGATACGATCTGGCCATCCGAAGAGTCCATGGACCACGATCCCCTCGAATACCTGCAGTCGGTATTGCATCGCTCGACTTCCTATACCTATCGGATGCCGTTTAAGATCGGCGCGAGTATAGCCAATGCCGACGAGCGGGCGTTTGCGGCATATTCGAGACTCGGGGAGGAGATCGGGCTGGCCTTTCAGGTGATCGATGACCAGCTCAACGTAGCTCCAGTGACTGAAGAGTGGGGTAAAACCACCGCCGAGGACATCACAGCAGGTAAGGTGACGCTGCAGGTGTTGCTCACCCTGCAACGGGCCGACCGTAACCGGGCGGCGGAACTGGTCCGCATCCTGCGGGCTAACACTACCGATCAGCGCGAGCTACGAAACGCGGTCGGCATCATGCGGGAGTGTGGGGCGCTCACCGAGGCGCGGGCAATCGCAGATCAGCACCTGGACGCCTGCTTGCGCATCATCTCTAACATGGATTTTCTCCACAGCGAGGATAGCGAGTTGTGGCGCAGTTTTATTTCATACTTGTCGAACCGTGATCGATGAAAGGAAGCATCTTCCATGACCACGTCCGTTGAAACCGATCGCGGGACCATCCGTGTCAGTTCGTTGACTAAGACGTACCCGGGGCCTACCCACGGCCTGAAGGTGCTAGACGACGTTTCGCTCGCTGCCGAGCGGGGCAGCTACATTGCTTTGCGGGGTGTCTCGGGTAGCGGCAAATCAACCCTGCTCAACATCCTGGGTGGCATCGAGGTGTTTGACTCAGGAAAGGTCGAGGTGAGCGGAGCAGACCTGGGTATCTTGTCGCGAGGGCAACGCACTGCCTTTCGGGCCAACACCATCGGTTTCATCTTCCAGTTCTTCAACTTACTGCCCACCCTCACTGCCTTGGAGAATGTGTCTGCAGCGCTCGAACCACTGGATAAAGGGGCTGTTGAACGGCGAGAGCAGGCGATGGACATGTTGGAAGCAGTCGGGATCGCCCACCTAGCCGACAACTTCCCCTCCCAGATGTCCGGTGGCGAGCAGCAGCGCGTCTCGATAGCCCGGGCGATGGTCAAGCAGCCTCCGGTGATTCTGGCCGATGAGCCAACTGGCGCTCTTGACCACAAGAATGCGACGCAGGTACTTGAGTGCCTGACCCGGTTGCAGCAGCAGATCGGCACCACGATCATCGTCGCCACCCACGATCCGATCGTTATCAGCTATGCCACCGAGACCTGGGAAATGCACGATGGCGCTATCGAGGTTGGTCGCTCATGATCCAGATTCACAATCCGGCCCGTGTCCTTCCGCTCACCTCGCTGCAGAAATTCGCCCTCGGCTCGGCCTGGTCGATGGTCGGCCGGCTGATGCTGTTGATTGCAGTAGCGTCCATGGCCTTCTCGATGCTGGTTGGCGAGTACTCGGCGATGTCGAGCATCACAAAGGCGCGTGATAGTTGGTATTCTGCGGGTCAACTCGCAGACTTGGAACTGCGATTCACCCCCGCACCGAACCAGTCGGCGCCGCGCTTCGATGAGCTGCCCGGGCTGACCGATAGTGCGTCCCGCCAAGTCCTGCCCGGACGCACAAAGCTGACCGGGGCCAATGACCTGGCGCTGACCGTAATCTCTTCCGATTCGGTATGGGCAGGGGCCCGGTTGAACATTCTGACGCCCCTTGAGGGGACCCTTCTGACGCGGGACGACGAGTCAGGTGCATTGATCGACCAGGGCATGGCGAACTACCACTCGGTCGGTGTCGGTGACTCACTGGACATTGAGGTCGGCGGCACCACGCGAACCGTGACCGTGCGCGGGATCGTTCGAGACCCCGAGTTCCTCATCGCCCCGCTCAACCCGAGCCTGTTCATCTCCGCCAAGGACTCCATGGGCGTGGTTTACCTGCCCCCGTCGTCGCAGAGCGTGAATAGCGTGGTCTTCAACTTCGAACCGGGACAGGATCTCGACGCCGCTCGGCAGTCTGTTCTCGATGCGGCCGCCGCACAGCACTTGGCCGGGGCCTACGCCATGGAGCGGGAAGAGCAGTTCGCCTACCAATATGTCGAGAAGAACCTTGACGTCTTCGGCGTCGTCATTCCCCTGATGGTGCTGGTGGGAGCGCTGTCGGCTGCCTTCGTGTCGATGTTCTTATCGGCGCAGTGGATCGCGCGGGAACGCAAGAGCATCGCAGTGCTACTAGTGCAGGGTCATCAACCCATCGCCGTGGCCCGCGCCTATGTCCTGCCCTACATGTGGCTGGTCGCCTGGACCATCCTCATGGGTCTGCTGGGATCGGTGTTCGTAGGACGTGCGTTCCTGGAGAACTTCGCATCCTCGGTCGGGTTGCCGAGTGTGCCATTTGTCCTCGACCCCGTGGTGATCGCCATCGGTTGTGTTGGCACCCTGGTCGTTTACGGGCTCGGCGCAGCGCTTGCCTTTGCAGGGATCTTCCGGATGTCGCCGCGCGATGCGATGACCCGCACCGTCGACACCGGTCGCGGCGGCCGCATCAGAGGGGCCTGGCTGGGGACTCTGGTGTCGAGCACCACAACCCGACTTTCAGTCAGAAACATTCAGCGCAACCCGTGGGTGTCTGCCCTGACCGTGTTGGCCATCGCGATCGGCTTTGGCCTGACGGCGGCCTATTCCCTGTCGTATTCCTCGGTGATCGCCACTTCTCGGTCAGCCGTTGACGGCAACGAGTGGGACCTGACTGTCGACTTCGTCCAACCACAGGCAGACGCTCAGGCGGCAGCCCTCATGGCGGAGGCCGGCGTGAGCGAGTGGACCCCGATCATCAAGACGGTGGCCCAAGCGACCAACGGTTCAGCCATCGAAAACCTGATGGTCGGCGGCTTCGACCCGCAGAACACTTGGCACAAGGTCACTCTTATCGAAGGCTCTGACATCTCCGAGTCCAATCCGGATGGCGTGGTCATCGAGGCCGGACTCGCTCACCGGTTGGCGCTTGAGCCGGGCGATGTCCTCACGGTGGATGCAACCGGAACCAAACACGAGGCCCGAGTAGTGGGGATCATGTCGTCTGCGTTGCCCGGTGAGGTTCGCTCGACGTTGGAGTTCGCGAGTTCGCTCACTGGAAGCAACCTGTTCTCGGGCGTGCTGGTCAAGGCCTCACCCGGCGCGATTGCAGCGACCGCCGATGCACTGAACTCCGAATCGGGGGTGCAGCAGGCTTTGAGCAAGGACGAGATAGTTAAGTTGATCGTCGCGTCGTCCTCCCAGATCACAGCCCTGCTGTGGCTCGGTGCCCTAACAAGCATCGCGGTGGCGCTGTTGTTCGTGGGGGCGTGCCTTGGCTATACGATCCTGGAACGAAGACGCGAGTACTCACTGCTCAGTTTGCTCGGTTTCCGCAACGGAGCGATTCGCAGCACTGTGGTCATGGAGGCGTCACTGCTCGGGCTAGCCGGCATCGTGATCGCCTTCCCCGTCGCCTGGCTGGTTTCACGGCTGCTCAACGAGCGTATCTCGGATACCTGGTTCAATATCGACACCCACCTGTCGGCTCAACCATTCCTGGTGACGTTCTTGCCCGGACTCATCCTCCTACCGCTCGCCGCGCTGCCATTGGCCCAGTGGGTGCTGCGCGCCAGCGATCCAGGGAACCGCGAGCGAGGAATCGGTTGATATGAGTAAGGAGTAGTCTTGCAACGAGCTTTGTTGACGGTTCTACGGTGTCCGGGCTGCGGTTCGCCGGTGGCGTTAACGCCCTCAGCCACCGACGGTTCGCTGATTGAATCCGGGACGCTAAAGTGTTCGGGCTGCTCGCGGTCGTACGCCATCATAGATTCGGTTCCGCAGATGCTAGTCAAGAACAATCTGGACCGTCGGTCGGTCACAGGATTCAGCTTCCAGTGGCGGGCCCGTCAGACTGGAGCCGGTGAGGACCCCGGTGTGATATACGGCTACCGGATTCCGCAGTTCGTCGAGTGGATGTCTCAGACCTTCTTCGGTCACTTGGATACCGCTACGCAACAACAGTGGATTTTGGATGCAGGCTGCGGCTCAGCCGAGAAGTCGGCCGAGCTTGCAGTGCGCTATCCCCAGCATCAGGTAGTGGCACTTGACCAATCGACTGCTATCAAGCAGGCCGCAGCTCGTTTCGGTGACATCGCCAACCTGCACTTTGTCCGAGGGGACGTGCTGCGGCCACCGTTGTTGGGTGGAGCATTCAGCCAGGTGGTGAGCATCGGTGTCCTCCACCACACCCGGTCAACCCAGGCCGCCTTCGAAATGGTTGCCGACTTGGTCGGACCGGCAGGAGGATTGCTCGTCTGGTTGTACCCACGGGAGGGGGAGGACTCCTTCTGGGACGGTTTGTACCGGCAACGAGACTGTCACTTCGCTGGTCTAGGTAGTAAACTACCTAGACCATTGGTCATGGCATGGTGTCGCGCCTATGTGAAGGTGTTCTCCAATCAGATCAAGAGTTTCCTTGTGCGCGAGCACAAACGGAACTGTCAGATCTTCCCACCGGAGATCTATCCGGTCTTTCACAGCCGAGCCGAGATGGCCCGCTCAGCAGTGTTTTTGTCGTTTGATAACGTCATGCCGCGATACCAGTTCCGCCATGGCAGGCAGGAAGTCATCGGATGGTTCGAGGCCGGGGGATTCGGCACCCCCGATACTAGTTATCCCGGATTCTTTGCTGCCATGCGCGCAACCCCATGATGTCGCACCGGCAAATGTCAGCGCTGCGGCATCGTTGGCCGACGAGTGAACCACTTGGACTTAGTGAAGTTGGCCACGTTGGAGGTGTGGTCACCGATGGTCGAGTTTCCGGAGGATCCCCAGCCGCCGAACGGCGCGCCGATCTGATAATCGACGGTGGGTTCATTCACGTGCACGATCCCGCAGGATATCCTTGCCCCCAACTGCGCACCGTGGTCCACGTCTGCGCAAAGGACGCTGGCGACCAGCCCCGGCCCCTGCTCGTTGACCAGGGTCACCACGTCCTGGTCGTCGCTGAATGGTGCCACCACCGCCACCGGGCCGAAGATCTCCTCCTGCCAGGCTGGAGACTTTCTCGTTGAGTCGATCAGAACCGTTGGTTGGTAACACAATCCCGAAGTCGTACCACCCCACACCAGTTCAGAGCCGGTGGCGATGCTGCGACGAACCAGGTCATCAACTTGGGCCAGCTGCCGAGCGTTGATCAGAGGACCCAGATCATTCTTGGGATCGGCTGGATCGCCGACCTGCAGTCGGCTTGCGTAGTTGGTAAGGGCCTGCACGTATGCCTCGATGCGACTCTCGTGGACCAGATGACGTCCGGTTGACATACAGACTTGGCCCTGATGATAAAAACTGCCGAAACCGCCGCATGTAGCCGCCAGTTCAATGTCGGCATCTTGTAGAACCACCAGCGCGTTGTTGCCGCCCAACTCGAGTAGCGTGGGCGTCAGCCGACGGGCTGCAACTTCGGCTATCCATTGTCCGACAGCGGTAGAACCGGTGAAGGTGACCTGTCCGACGCGGGGATCGGCGACGAGTGCCTCGCCGATCTCAGCATCGCCGGGTATCACACTCAGCACCCCGGGTGGCAACCCGGTGGCCTCGAACATCCCGGCCAGCCATAGTCCGCCGCTGATCGTGGCGTAAGGATGGGGCTTGAGGACCACGGCGTTTCCGAGCGCGAGAGCGGGGGCGATCGCCCGGATTGCCAAGTGGGCGGGGAAGTTGAATGGGGCGATGACCGCAACGATACCGATCGGAACCCGGTGGGTGGTGGATTGGCGCTTGCCACCAGGCAGGGGGCGATCAAGATTCAGCTTGGCCAGTTCTGCGGCTTCCCGAAGCTCGGCGGTCACGAGGTCAACCTCGAGTTGGGCCTTGGCCACCGACGAACCGGTCTCGTGAATCAGCCACGCAACCAGCTCATCCCTGTTTGCACTCACATTATCTGCTGCAGCCGAGAGAACGGTGATCCGTTCCTGCCGGACTGCCGCCCACTCCCGTTGAGCCGCAAGTGATGCCGCCAGCGCCTGGTCAACCTCGCGGGTCGAGCACATCCCCACCACAGCGAGTCGGCGTCCGGAGAACGGGCTGGTGACCGCCAGTTCACCGGTGACCGATTGCCAACCAGCCACGAACACCGAGCGGGTCCAGCATGGATCGGGCTGGGGGACCGGAACATACTGTCTCATAGTTGGTTTGGCGCGCCGGAGATGGCTGGGGCGAGAACGACAGGCTTGATCACCAGTCCCGTTGCCTGGTCGGCTAGCGCCTCGGATAGTCGATCCGACGGGTATACCTGTACCAGTCTGTCGAGGGGGAAGCTGCCATCTTGGCAGAGGTTGGCAAGTCGACCGATGGTGCGGTTGATATCGCCAGCTCCCAGCACCCCCTGAACTCGTTTGCCCCAGACGAGTCGGTTGTGATCCAAGGATATGTTGGTGCCCGCGCGAGACCCCCCAATGAGCGCGCATACCCCGCGCGAGCCAACGGCGGCGGCAGCGGCCTCGGCGAGCTGTGGGTTGCCAGTGCATTCGACCACCGCATCGGGACGGCGTCCAAGTTGATTGCGGAGCAAATTGGGCAGCTCGGCAGGGTCTTCAATCGCGAGCGGATCGGCCCCGAGCTGTGCTGCCAGTTGGAGTTTGCCGGGCTTACGGTCGGCGGCTACCACGTGCGCACCGGCCATTTTGGCGGCCACGATCGCGGCGCTACCAACCGCACCGACACCCAAAACTACGACATTTGCTCCCGGCTGTGGCTCGATCACGTCGTCGACCGCGTGGAACGCGGTCGAGAATCCGCATCCGAGCGGCGCCAGTTTGGCCAGTGGGAGTCGTCGGTCGATTGGCACCAGGCTGCTCGCCGCGACGACGGTGTGGCTCGCGAGAGAGGACTGGCCGAAAAAATGGCCGCCGAGGTGCTTTCCGTCCGGGAAACGGTAGGCCCCGTGGCCATTCAGAGGACCGAAGACGCGGACGCCCGCCTCAGTGGCCTGTCTAGTCTGCTCGCAGTATGAGGTTGCCCGGGCCAAACAGGCAGGGCAGCTACCACAGCGGGCCCAGCCGAGCACGACGTGCTCGCCCGGGTGCAGATCACTGACGCCTGGGCCCACCTCTTCGACGACCCCAGAGCCCTCATGTCCGATTACGCCGGGCAGCGCGAAATGACGGGTGCCATCGATTACCCGTCGATCAGTGCCGCAGATGCCGCTCGCAGCGAGCCTGACGAGGACTTCCCCAGGTCCGGGCGGGTCAAGTTCAACGATCTGCCAGGTAAGATCTGCTCTGCCGTGGGTGACTGCGGCCATTATCAACACTGCGGGTTCCCTCCTCGTGGTTACCATCGATTATTCAGCAGGTCTGGTCCAACGCAATCCCTGTCGTCTTGCCACATGCCAAATTGCAGATTGATCGCGAACTCCGATCGTATAGCTCACAGGGTAACCGTGAGAGCGTTCGTGGTCAGTCCCCTAACTCAGTAGTGTTCCCGGTTGAGCACCGATACGGGAACAGTAGTCATCAAGCCATATGCCAGGCATAGCAGCATGGCCGACATACAACGACGTGCAGCTCACCTGTCCTGCGCTCAAGCCTCGAGCGCGTTGCTTGATCACCCGACCATGTCGTCGAACATCGTAGTGATGTCCGGCACATATTTCAGCTACGCGCCGTCTCTGCATCCGCCACTGGTATCTTCCGCTGATCCGGGCTCGGCGAGCCCGCTGCCGGGTCTGCTCTTGTTCGGCGCACATCGCCTAGATCCGTCGGGTTGCGTCATTGATGGGCAAGCTGTGGAGTTCGTCTGCTTCGGTGCAGGTCGCGTTGGCTCGCGAGTGGGCGTTACGGTGCGGATTGGGGGTACATCCGTACTGGTGAACGTGCGTGTTCTCGGTCTCGGACTCAAGTGTCAAGAGCATCAGGTGCTCGCTACCATAACGCTCGCCTACTGTGGCTCGTTCGGCACCTGCGGCTTCGAAACTTGGTCGGTACCGCTCGCACGGGGGTGGCCTCTGCTCAACGTCTTGCGGCTTGTATGGTCCATTCGGGTAGTGCTTCAGGTGTCCAGTGCGGGGCTGCCTCCCATGCATCGTGAACGTGTGCTCTGATGACTGCTGCTCGTTCATTCGTGGCGCGGCTCGTCACGTGCCTTGTGTCGCCCGAACTGGGTCGTTCCGCGTTTTGAGGCGCTTCTCCGGTTGACCCGCGACTCCGGCCCCGCCGTCGCCCGCCTCGGCTCGGTCTTCGCCTGAGTCCTGAACGAGCGGAGCCATCGAGGACGTATCGATGGCGTGTGGCCGGGCTTCTTCGTGGTTCAGGTTCAGTAGCGGGTGGTCGACGGAGGATTCGCAGTTTCCTACAACAGTGCAGTGATCTCTCTCACATGCGATCGGTGCTGATCGGCAGAACTGCGCGGATTTGTGCGGATCTCTGGATGTCTGACATGTTGTGGTCGTCGACTGGTGTGATGCTTATGCGACTTTTGTCTGCGGTGACGGCGATCCGGTGCGTACTCTGGAACAGAAACTGACCGCATAGACTGTTAACTGGAGAAGCATCTTGCCGCAGCATGATCGGATGAGGCGTCGGAACTTTCTGATGGGCGGTCTCGCCTTGGCTGCCTCGAGCACGCTTTTACCTGAGGCAATGCAGCTCACGGCCCATGCCTCTCCCGTCTTCCCAGCAGCGCCGGCCGCCGGTCCTCCCTCGGCGCCGTCAGAGGTGCTGTCGGATATGCAGGACCCGCGTGCCTGGGTCCACTCCTCCGAGGCCGGGTCCATACGGCCGGACACCTCCACCCACTCCCACGGGACCCAGTCGCTGGAAGTCACCACCACCGGTGACCCCGATCGCCCCACCAGCGCCGACCTGGCACTCTCGGGCATCGATATGACCGACTGCCAGTGGGATCTGTGGCTCCGCGCCGAGGACTACCGACAGGTCGCGAGCATCCTGCTCGAGCTCGGCGGGGAAGGCGAGGACTGTCTGCGCCTGGACGTTACTCCCGACATGCGAACGCTGCGCACCGGTACCTGGTGCCGGGTGACCGTCAACCGGGCCGCCGAGCGCGCCGTCGTCGGTCGCCCCCAGTTAGATCGGGTGACCAGGGTGCGCCTGAAGGTTGTCCCCGCCTCCGACTCGGCACCGAGCCGGCTGTGGCTCGGCTACCTGGCGACCCTACCCTCGGCCGACAGCGGTATCGTCTCCATCTCCTTCGACGACGGCTACGACAGCGACTACGACACGGCCCGGGGCATCATGCAGGGGTACGGCATCCCCGCGGCAACCTCCTACGTCATCGCCGACAAGGTCGGGCTGCCGGGCCGTATGAGCGCCGACCAGCTCGCTGAGATGCGAGAGGTTCACGGCTGGGACATCGCCGCCCACGCCTCCACCGACCTCACCACGCTCGACGAGGCGGGGATGCGCAAGGAGTTCGAGACGATCAGGTCCTTCCTCCTCGAGCACGGATACCCCGAGGGTGCTGCCCACTTCGCCCTGCCCATGGGGCGGTACAACGACCTCGTGCTGCGCACCTCCCAGAGCTACTTCGACTCACTGCGCACTATCGACGTCGCCCCGGAGACCCTCGCGCCGGGGGACCCGTACCGGCTCCGCGTCTTCTACTGCGGCTCCTACACCACCGAGTCTCAGGTTGAGCGGGCCCTGGCTCGGTGTCAGGAGCACCGCTGCTGGACCCACATGGTCTTCCACCGCGTTGACAAGGATCTTGACAACGCTCCCGAGTCGGTGAAGGCGGCCAGCTTCAAGCGGTTCATGAAGCAGGTGGCGGACTCCGGCCTGCCCGTCAAGACGGTTCCTGAGGTCATGCGCAGCCAGCCGCTCGCCCCCGCCCCGGACTGAGGCACCGCCGCACTCGCTCCGAATAAGTCCTTCGACACGGAAAGACTGACGCTTGTCCTGGTCATTCGGATTCTTCGTCATGCTCGTCTGCCTTCTCATCCTTCTGGCCTGCGGGACGGTCAAGGCGTTGTTCAAGCGCGGGATGCGGCTCAGGGCGGTACGGGGCCGCGGCAAGGGCCGCGGCGGGGTGGTCACTGTGCGCGCTCCGGTGACGACGACGGATGAGGCTCAGCGGTCGGCCGATGCGACCGGGCTGCCCCGGGCGCTCACAGGGGCCAGCGGGCCCCTACCCGCCATCCTGGTAGTCCTCGGCGTGGTGGGGTGGTTGTGCTGGCGCGTGCTGGTGAGCCGTCACCATGTTCTGGATACGTGGGTCGTATGGACCTTCGATGTCCTCTTCGTGATCGTCGCCGTGCAGCTGGTGCTGGCCGGCTTCGAAGGGCGCATGATCGGTGGCGGCGAGGTGTATCGGGTCGCCGTGCTCGTTCCGCTCTACAACGAGGATCCTGACGTCGTGATTCAGATGCTCTCCGCCCTGTTGAATCAGAGCTCTCCGCCAGCCGAGATCCACGTCGTCGACGACGGCTCCACCCAGGGTGCCTATCTGGAAGAGCGGGACTGGTTCATCCGTCAGGCGGCGGTGGCCCGCATCTACGCCACATGGCAACGGACTCCCAATGAGGGCAAGCGTCATGCTCAGATCCATGGCTTCAGGAAGATTCGCGACGCCGACCTGTTCGTGACCGTCGACTCCGACTCCATGCTCGACGCCGAGGCCCTCCATGAGATCGTCCAGCCCTTCAGCGATTCGCGGGTCATGTCGGTCGCAGGCGTCATCCTGGCGATCAACAACCGGGAGAATCTGCTGGCACGTGTGACCGACGTGATCTTCGTCGGACAGCAGCTCGTCGACCGCTCCTTCATGTCGAAGCTCGGCTCGGTGATGGTCAACTCCGGTGGCCTGGCCGCCTACCGGTGCTCCATCCTGGCTGAGAACATCGATACCTACATGAATGAGAACTTCCTGGGGCGGCATGTGGAGTTCTCGGACGACTCCATGCTGACCCTCTTCGCGCTGCTGCACGGCAGGACCGTCCAGCAACCCTCGGCTTTCGCCTTCGCATGGATGCCCGACCGGTGGAGCCACCATTACCGGCAGCAGGAGCGTTGGTTCCGCGGCTCCTTCATTCGCGGGCTCTGGCGCATCCGCTTCCTGCCGGTTCTCTCCTGGGGGTGGTGGCGGCAGGCAACCGGTTGGATGCAGATCTGGCTAGTGATCTCGGTCTTCGTCTACCTGGTGCTCTGGCGTCCGCTTGTGGTCGGTCACGGTATTCCCCCGACGGTGCTGCTGGTGCCTCTTGCGATCGGGCTGGCGCAGGGTTCGCGGTACATCACCGTGTGGCGCTCGGACACCACCGTCTCTGAGAGATGCGCCAGCCTCATCCTGTCTCCGGTGGCGACGCTCTGGTCCGCGCTGATCCTGCGCCCTCTGCGGGTCTGGGGGATGATCACCAGCGGCAAAATGGGGTGGAACACTCGTCAGCAGGTCGAGGTCACGTCGCAGTGAGTCGACCGGCGGCCTCGCGATCAGGAAGTCTCCCTGTCCGGCGCGCCGGCTATGGAGGCCTGGCGATAGAAGTCCGCGAGGTGGTGGGTGCCCGTCGTCGGGGCCACGCAGTCGCGCATCATGTTCCAGGACATGAACTGGGCGACGTCGGCCAGGCGCGGGCTGAACAGCGCCGTCAGCCTCAGCGCCGGTGGCAGCATCCAGGTGGGCACCGCGGCGATGTGTGGTCGTGTGCCGACGGCGCGGAACGCCAGCTGGGCCACCTGTCGCCAGGTGAGCACATCCGGCCCGCCGATGTCCCACGTGCCGGAAGCCCCCTTCTCCATTCGGTCAACGACGTAGGCCGCCAGGTCCGCCCCGTGGATCGGGTTGATCCGCGCTGTCGGGCTCAGCGCCGTCACCAGGCCGCGCCTGGCCATCGCCAGCACCTCCATCATGTCGGAGAAGTAGGCCGGCGGATTGATGATTTGAGAACTGATCTCTGCCACCGAGAGTGTCTGCGCGAATGCCGACTTCGCTCGTGTCAGCCGGGCGGGGCAGCGATCGCCGCCCAGGGTATTGATGTAGGTGAAGGATTCGGCGTGCTTCAGCGCCGAGTTCAGGATCGCCAGGTTGGCGAGGTTGTCGATCTGCCACGGGTCGGCCTTCTGGCGGGTCACCCCCAGAGCCGAGACAACATGCTCGACGTCGGCTGCGAGATCCCGGGTGAAGCGAGGATCGGTGACGCTCCCGAGAGCCCACTCGTCCACCAGGCCGTCCAATGACGGCGAGCCCCAGGGCCCCTCCCTGCAGGCGCGATCCCGGTCCCGCGCCACGGCCCGAACGAGGTGTCCGCGGCTGTGAAGCTCGGCGACCACGTACCGGCCGAGGTACCCGGTCGCCCCGGCGACAAGAACGCTCGCCATCTCGCATTCCTCCTGAACCTCGTTGTAGCAGTGAACGGTGGGTAACAGTCATAGTAGTCATTTGTGGACAATACTGTCCACAAACACGGGGTGCTGTTGGTTCCTGCGGCAGTGGTCAGGCGGGGAAGGGGCGCTATGGCGCCCCGAACAGGCGCGTCAGGAGGGTGTGCGCCAGCTCGCGAGCATCTGCACCCTTGCCGGCCTGCGAGGCCAACCACCGATCGAGTGTGACGGCAACGCTCCACACCAGCTCGACATACAAGTCCTCGGGAATGTCCAAGTCGAGTACGCCCTGCTCGCGACCCGTGTGCACGATCTGCTGGCACCAGGCTCGGGCGGACCTCTCGAAATCGGCGCGTGAGGCGCTCGGTGGAGCGTCCCGCATGTGGAAGAGCGTCGCGATTGTCGCCACGTCCTCGTTGTCGCCGGCCGCCGCCAGCTCGTCGAAGAAGGTGAAGATCTCGGGCCAGAAGGACTCGGTGGTCAGCGCTGCAGGATCGGGTGGGCTCACCCGCTCGGCGAGCAGGGTCAGCCCGTCGGAGAAAGCCGCGTCGAAGAGCGCTGCCTTGTCGGTGAAGAAGTAGTAGAAGGAGCTGCGAGGGAACTGCGCGGCGGAGAGGATGTCGCTCAACGCGGTGCCGTTGTACCCGCGGAGCGCAAACATCGTGCGCGCCGTCCGCATCAAGCGACGACGTCGGGTCGGGTCGATCGGCTTGCGCGGCCTGGCCATCTCTCACCTCGCAGGTTGCCGGCGGCTCGTCCTTGAGCCGTCAGGGTACTCGCCCGGGCGGTCGTCAGTCCGGCCACTGCCCCTTGCCGGCGGGCAGGCCGACGGCGGCCAGCAGGCCCGGAAAGCGCTGCTCGATGACGTTGTCGCGCCGGGTAATGCGCCGGTGCTTGCCCTCGCGCTCGGTATGCATGAGCCCCGACTCGCGCAGCACCCGGAAGTGGTGCGACATCGTGGACTTGACGACGTCGTAGCTCAGGTCCCCGCAGTACAGGGCGCCTTCATCGGCGATCCGGCGCAGGACGTCGCGGCGGATGGGGTCTGACAGGGCGCCCAGGATCGCGTCCAGGGAGATGTCGCCCGCCTCGGGGTGGAAGAGCTCCCTGTCCTTCACGGTTCGTCCCTGCCTCTCTGTCTCGATCTTCGCCCCCGGCGCGCACCGGACGGGGGTTGACAGAAGGAATCGTCTCCTACAATTCTTAGTACGTCAAACATCGAACTAAGGAGATTTGAGATGACTGAAAAGACTCGTGGCTCATCGCCCGTGTCCGTGGATGGCGAGAGGACGTCGCCGACGGGTGTCCGCGTCTCGACCATGGGGTGGCTGTCCTTCTTCACCATGTTCGCCATCGGGACCGACACCTTCCTCGTCGCGCCCCTGCTGCCCCTGCTCCGGCGCGAGCTCGACGTCCCCCTGTCCCGGGCAGGCTGGCTGGTCTCGGCCTACGCCCTGGGGTACGCGCTGTTCGCCCTCGTGGCCGGCCCCGTCTCGGACCGCCACGACCGACGCCGAGTCATCCTCTCCGGCCTGGCGGCCTTCGTTGTCTTCACCTGCGCGTGCGGCCTGGCCTGGAGCTTCTGGAGTATGGTTGCCGCCCGCTTCCTGGCCGGCGTGAGTGCCGCATTCGTCAGCTCCCAGATCTGGGCCTCCATCCCGGTGACGGTGCCCCGGCCGTCCGTCATCAAGGTCATGGGCTATGCGACCGCGGGACTGGCGGTTGCGCAGGTTGCCGGCGTGCCGATCGGCTCCTACCTGTCGATCAGAGGCTGGCAGCTGCCGTTCCTCGTGGTCGCGGCGGTCAGCGTCATCCTGTGGGGACTCCTCTTCCTCTCGTTCCCCCATGTGCGGCCGGTGGGGGAGCCTGCTGACGTCGTTGGCTCCTACCACAGGGTCCTCGGCTCGCGGGTGCTGAGGTGGTCCCTCCTCGCCTACCTCGTGTTCCAGACCGGCAACTACGCCTCGTTCTCCTTCATCGGCTCCTGGCTGGCCAAGGACTTCGGTGCCTCGCAGACCGCTATCGGGAAGGCCATGATGATGATCGGTCTGGGAACGGCGCTGGGCTCGCTCCTCGGTCCACGGGTCGTTGCAAGGATCGGTGAGTGGCGGTCGCTGTGGGGCGGCATCCTCATCCAGGGCGCCTTCTACCTCCTGGCCGCTGCGATGCCGCTCATCGTGACCACCATGTGGGGCGCCGTTGTCGCCTTCGCCGCGGCCCTGGTCGTGGCCGGCTTCCTCCTGCCTGTCCTCATGGGGCAGCTGCAGGCCCACGCCGGCCAAGCCCGAGGAACCGTCTCCTCGCTATCCAACACGGCGATGTACCTGGGTGCCACGATCGCCGGCGCCATCGGCGGCGACCTTCTCACCCGGCTCTCCGGTTTCTGGGGCCCCAGTCTCATGACTGCTTTTGCCTTCCTCCTGGCCGTCGCCCTGTACAGGATCGCCGGCGCCCTGGCTTCCGAGTGACTCGGGTGCCTGTCGTGTACAAAGGACGGCAACACTCCCGATCCTGGGCGCCATAGGGGGTCCAGGCGGGTGGCCGACCACGGACAGGTCGACAAGCTCGATCAGAGAGAATCAAGGGAGAAGCATGTCTCAGCTGACCGTAGCCGTACTCGGTACCGGAATTATGGGCTCGGCGATGGCTCGCAACATCGCCGGCGCCGGCCACGCCGTGCGCGCCTGGAACCGCACGATCTCGCGTGCCCAGCCCCTGGCCGACGACGGCATCGAGATCGCCCCCACCGCCACCGCCGCCGTCGAGGGGGCCGACGTCGTCATCACCATGCTCTTCGACGGCTCCGCCGTCGCCGAGGTCATGCGCGAGGCCGCTCCCGCCATGCGCCCCGGCGCCGCCTGGCTGCAGATGACTACCGTTGGCCCTGATGATGTGGCAGGCCTGGCCGCCATCGCGGAGTCCGCCGGGGTCCTCTTCTACGACTCGCCCGTCTCCGGGACCCGCCAGCCCGCCGAGTCCGGCACCCTTGTCATCATGACCGCCGGCCCTGCCTCCGGCCGTGAGCTGGTTACTCCGGTCCTGGACGCCGTCGGGTTGCGCACTGTGTGGACCGGCGAGGACGGTGCCGCCGCCACCTCGACCCGCCTCAAGCTGGTCGTCAACTCCTGGGTCATCGCCGTGTCCAATGCCGCCGGCGAGATCGTCACCCTGGCGAAGGCGATCGGTGTGCCCCCGGCCCAGTTCTTCGAGGTGCTCGACGGCGGTGTCTTGGACCTGCCCTTCCTGCGCGTCAAGGCCGACCTCGTTGAACGGGGCGCCCTGAGTCCGGCCAACTTCGCCGTCGACACCTCCGGCAAGGACGCCCACCTCATCCTCGACCTCGCCCGCGAAGCCGGCTTGAGGCTCGATGGCATGGAGGCCTTCTCCGCCCGGCTCGACCGTGTCGCCGAGGCCGGCCACGCCCACGAGGACATGGCCGCCTCCTACCTGGCTGGGTTCTCGACCTCGACCAAAACCTCATAAGGGACGCGGCCCCGGGTCAGGGGGTCCAACGTTGGTGGGTGAGGGGGGTGAGCCGCTTTGATGGGGGTGGTGTGTCGCTGGGGTGGGGGCGTGGGCCCCGTGGGGACGGTAAGTGGTGCTTAATCAATCCCTTTGCCGCGCTGATGCCAGCCTCCACCACGAACGCCTTGTCGCGCCAGCCCTTGATCCAGGTTCTTAGGAGCATCACCAACCCACGCAACAGACGCGGTGTGCGCCTTGACCTGCCCACGGTGTTGTCCCTGGCCGTGACCGGGGTGCTGGCCGGATGTCGCAGCCTGACGGCGATATGGGAGCACGCCATCGACCTGACCGCCTCTGACCTGCGGTCCCTGGGGGTGGAGCCGGGGCCGGGCCCTGCCCTCGGTAGTCATCCATCCGCCGGGTCCTGCAGGACCTGGACCCCGCACATGAAGTTTTGGTTGTTGTGGAGTCAAAGAGAGTGGGTGGGTGTGTCCGCACCCCGGTCCCAGCGTCGGCGAGCGGCCGCAATGCTCTCACGATTGTCCGTTGCCCAGTCGACGAGCTGACGAAGAACGACCGTGAGGGACTCTCCGGTTCCAGTCAACGCGTACTCGACCTGCGGTGGGGAGGTGTCCAGGACCGTCCGGCTGATGAGTCCGTCCCG
The DNA here is from genome assembly GCF_000239715.1 of Actinomyces sp. oral taxon 849 str. F0330. Classification (NCBI taxonomy): domain Bacteria; kingdom Bacillati; phylum Actinomycetota; class Actinomycetes; order Actinomycetales; family Actinomycetaceae; genus Actinomyces; species Actinomyces sp. oral taxon 849. Next base: position 62,401 of record NZ_JH470359.1, read on the forward strand.
CTGGAGTCGACGCAGGGTGACTGTGAGCATGCGTTGGGAGATGCCCTCGACTGAGCGCAGCAGCTGCCCGAACCTGCGCCGGCCGTGCAGGCGCAGCTGAATGATGACGAGAACCGACCAGGTGTCCCCGATCCGGTCGAGGACATCGCGCAGGCCGCAGACGTTGCTGTCGGGCTCGCAGTCGCCTTCCTGTGAGGAGGTCCCATTGACGGTTACTCTCGTGTGCCTATCGGCCATGAAGATGCCTTCTTGTCGCGTTCATCGGTTCGCCATACTGTCGACTCGAGTAGTTACTAATAGTAACCAAGGAGGAGTGGAGCAACATGCCCGACAAGGCGAGTGAAGTGATTGGCATCATCGGGTCCGGGCCCATTGGGCAGGGGCTGGCGACATTGTGGGCGCAGGCCGGCTACACGGTTCAGCTCGGTGCGCGGTCGCCGGAGTCGGCGAGGCGTGTGAGTGCTCCCCCGAGCGTGCGCGTCGTCAGCTTTGAGGAGGCCGCCCGTCACAAGGTGGTGGTCCTGGCAGTCAAGCACAGTGCTGCGCAGGACGTGGTAGATCGTCTCGCGCCGCTCCTCAAGGGGGCGATGGTCTTCGACGTGATGAACGCCGCTGGTATGCAGGAGGGGCGGATCGTCTCCACGCTACCGGATAGACGCACTGAAGGGCAGTGGATGGCCGAGATGCTGCCGGACTCAGTGGTTGTGCGCGCCTTCTCCCATATTCAGGAGGAGCTGCTCGTGTCGCGAGCAGGTAGGAACCCCGGAGTCTGGGCGGTCGGATATGCCACCGATGCTCTTGAGGAACGACCGCGGATCGAAAGCCTCCTCGAGGCTACCGGCTATGTGCCTGTATTTGTTGGGACGCTCGCAGAATCATCATTGCTCGATCCTGGCGGATCAGTATTCCCCCACCTGTTCACGGCCGGTGATCTCCAACGTCTTGCCGCCGTGCATCGACTGCCTCGGATGCTGGAGCGATTCAACGCGGGTGACATGAGTGAGGTGCTCCATGACAAGGTTCAGTGGAGCTTCCCCTACGGTCCCACGCTCGGGGTGCAGGAGACCTTCGTCGGGAAGGAGACGGTTGCGGGTCACCTGAGGAGAGTGCGCGACTCCGGTGTACGCATCTCTGGCGTGTACATCGAGCTCGAGACCCCGCACGGTGCCGTGGTGCACGCCGAGGGAGTGTTCCCGACTGCTCAAGGGCCAGCCACCAGCGAGATCGTCAGCGTCGTCACCATGAAGGACGGGCTCATCGGCGAGGTTCGCGAGTACTGGGACACCGCAGCGATCAAGGGGTGAGTCCCAGGATCGGGGCAGGTACGGCCGAACGGATCAGTGCCTGCCCCGAGCCACGACGCCTGCTCTGTACTGACGAGAATGAACCATTAACAATCGTTTTCGGACAGAGTGCTACTCTCGCCCCGGAATCATCCCGACATCGAGAGATCTCACCATGTCCACAACAACCTCAAGCGGCTCCGCTGCGGCGAAGCCGTCCAGCGCCGGCTCCGGCCAGGTCAAGGAGCTGACGATCCGCGGCGTCCTCATCGGCGGCGTCATCACGCTCGTCTTCACCGCAGCGAACGTCTACCTCGGCCTCAAGGTGGGGCTCACCTTCGCCACCTCGATCCCGGCCGCCGTCATCTCCATGGCGATCCTGCGCCGCTTCTCCGATCACACGATCCAGGAGAACAACATCGTCCAGACGATCGCCTCGGCCGCCGGGACGCTGTCCGCCATCATCTTCGTGCTGCCCGGACTCATCATCGTGGGCTGGTGGACCGGATTCCCCTACCTCCAGACGGTCCTCGTCATCATCCTGGGCGGCATCCTCGGTGTCACCTACTCGATCCCGTTGCGGCGCGCGCTCGTGACCAACTCCGACCTGCCCTACCCCGAGGGTGTGGCCGGCGCCGAGGTCCTGCGCGTGGGCGACACCAGCGAGGGCGGCGAGGAGTCCAGCCGCGGACTGGGCGTCATCGTGCGAGGCTCCATCGCCTCGGCCGCCCTGTACTTCCTCAACGCCCTCAAGGCCATCAGCGTCGATATCTCCGGGGTCTTCCGGGTCGGCGCCGGTGCCACCATGATGAGCACCTCCCTGTCCCTGGCCCTGGCCGGTGTGGGCCACCTGGTCGGCATCGGTGTCGGCATCGCCATGATCGTCGGCCTGCTCATCTCTTACGGCGTGCTGCTTCCGGTGCGCACCTGGGGCGGTGCCGCCTCCGCCCCAGACCTCGCGGACTTCGTGAGCACCACCTTCGCCAGTGAGGTGCGCATCGTGGGCGCCGGGGCCATCGCCATCGCCGCCATCTGGACCTTCCTGAAGATCCTGGGCCCCATCGTCTCCGGCATCCGCGAATCCCTGGCCTCCAGTGCCAAGCGCGACGCTGGCGAGGAGATCCCCCTGACTGAGCGCGACCTGTCGATGAAGACGGTCATCGGTGTCACCGTCGGCTCCATGCTGCCCATCGGTGTGCTCCTGTGGCTCTTCCTGCACGGGACCCCCATGGCCCACCACACGGTCGGACTCATCATCGCCTCCATCCTGTTCATTCTGCTGACCGGCCTGGTCGTCGCCTCGGTCTGCGGCTACATGGCCGGCCTCATCGGCTCTTCCAACTCGCCGATCTCCGGCGTCGGCATCCTCGTGGCCGTCTCCGCGGCGGCGCTCGTGCGCACCATCGCCAGTGGCTCCTCGTCCAACGACGTGCGCACCCTGGTGGCTTACACCCTGTTCGTCACCGCCGTCGTCTTCGGCGTGGCCACCATCTCCAACGACAACCTCCAGGACCTCAAGACCGGCCAGCTCGTCGACTCCACCCCGTGGAAGCAGCAGGTGGCCCTCGTCATCGGTGTCGTCTTCGGCGCCATCGTCATCCCGCCGGTCCTCAGCCTCATGCAGGGGGCCTTCGGCTTCGCCGGCGCCCCGGGCGCCGGTGCCGACGCTCTGGCCGCGCCCCAGGCGAACCTCATCAAGCATCTCGTTCAGGGCGTCCTCGGCGGCGACCTCAACTGGAGCCTACTGGGGCTGGGCGCCCTCATTGGCGCCGTCATCATCGCCATCGACGAGATCCTGCGGCGCAACAGCAAGTACTTCCTGCCGCCGCTCGCCGTCGGCATGGGCATGTACCTGCCCACCAGTGTCACCGTCATGATCCCGATCGGTGCTGCTTTGGGACACCTCTACGACCGCTGGGCTCAGCGCACCGCCAACCCCGAGCGGGCCAAGCGCATGGGCACGCTCATGGCCACCGGCCTCATCGTCGGTGAGAGCCTCGCCGGCGTCATCTATGCCGGTATAGTCGTGGCCTTCGGTGGCAAGGAGGACCCGCTGGCCATCATGCCCGAGGGTTTCGCCGGTGTCGCCCCCTGGGTGGGTGTGGTGCTGTTCGTCGCCACCCTGTGGTACCTCTACCGGGGCGCCCGCCAGGAGAGCACTCGCGATTGAGGCTGCCGGATCCCTCCGGAATCGGCGTCGATCTTTCTCCGACCGTCCTCGCGACCGCCGTCCCTGCACTAGGCTGGGCGGCGGCCGCGAGGACGCGTAGTACCAGGAGGACCTCATGACTTCGACAGCACCGACAACATCAGTGGCATGCGGGATCGACATCGGCGGGTCGGGCGTCAAGAGCGCCCTGGTCGACCTGACCACGGGCACGTTCATCGGCGAACGCGTCCGCATCGACACCCCCGAGGAGGCCACGCCTGAGGCAATCGCGAGGGTGTGCCGCCAGCTCCTCGAACAGCTTCAGGTGGGCGACGACGTCCCGGTCGGCGTGGCCCTGCCCGCTCCGATCGTCCACGGTACCGTCCCGTTCATGGCCAACCTCGACAAGTCCTGGACGGGCGTCAACCTCACCGAGCTCATGCGCGAGCACCTGGGTCGACCGGTCACCGGGCTCAACGACGCCGACGCCGCGGGCCTGGCTGAGGTTGCCTTCGGCGCCGCCAAAGACGTGCCCGGAACCATCATCGTCACCACCCTGGGCACCGGGATTGGCTCGGCCGTCATCGTCGACGGGACCCTGGTCCCCAATACCGAGCTCGGGCACCTGGAGATCGACGGGTACGACGCCGAGAGCCAGGCCTCCGCCGGCCAGCGCACCGCCCAGGACCTGTCCTGGAAGAAATGGGCCAAACGTCTCCAGCGCTACTACGCCCACGTGGAGATGCTCTTCTCCCCGGACCTGTTCGTCGTCGGCGGCGGAGTCTCCCGCAAACACGAGAAGTACCTGCCGCTGCTCGATCTCAAGACCCCGATCGTCCCGGCCCAGCTGCTCAACACGGCGGGCATCGTCGGGGCCGCCTACCAGGCCTCCCGCACACGCACCTCCTGAGCGCCCGCGTGGGTCGACCTCGTGCGGAGGCGGGTGTTTCATCCGGGACTGTCCATATGGACAGGCAATGCCGTGCTGTGGGAGGAGGCGACTGGTCGGTGAATTGATGACACTGGGTGCATGAGTGATACAGAGAAGATCAGTTCTGTCCGTTCTCAGGCAATCGAGGCTAGTGCAACAGGAGGGGCTGTCGGCACCCGGTTCTCTCGTCGTAGGTCGGTGGTGTGTCGGGTGTTGGCGGTGCCTTTGGTGGCGGCGATTGCGTTGGGGGCTGCTGGTGGGGCGGCGTCGGCGGCGCCGTCGAAGGGGGAGGCTGAGAGTCTGAAGTCCCGGGCCCAGGGGCTGGTGGATGCCGGTTACCCGGCGGCGCTGGCGGCGGTGACGGATAGCAAGGGTGAGTCGGCGGGGGTGGCTGTGGGCAAGGGCAGCCTGGAGACGGGTCAGGCCCCGCCGCTGGACGGTGAGGTCCGGATCGGGTCGAATACGAAGACCTTTGTGGCCGTGGTGGTCATGCAGATGGTTCAGGAGGGCAAGGTGGGGCTCGATGAGCCGATCGAGACCTATCTGCCGGGCCTGATCAAGGGCGAGGGCATCGACGCCTCGAAGATCACTGTGCGCCAGCTCCTGCAGCACACCAGCGGACTGCCTGAGTACACCGACTATTACTTCTCCAGCAACC
>NZ_JH470359.1:67696-71629 GCF_000239715.1 Actinomyces sp. oral taxon 849 str. F0330
TCGTCGTAGGTCGGTGGTGTGTCGGGTGTTGGCGGTGCCTTTGGTGGCGGCGAGTTGGCGTTGGGGGCTGCGTGGTGGGCGGCGTCGGCGGCGCCGTCGAAGGGGGAGGCTGAGAGTCTGAAGTCCCGGGCCCAGGGGCTGGTGGATGCCGGTTACCCGGCGGCGCTGGCGGCGGTGACGGATAGCAAGGGTGAGTCGGCGGGGGTGGCTGTGGGCAAGGGCAGCCTGGAGACGGGTCAGGCCCCGCCGCTGGACGGTGAGGTCCGGATCGGGTCGAATACGAAGACCTTTGTGGCCGTGGTGGTCATGCAGATGGTTCAGGAGGGCAAGGTGGGGCTCGATGAGCCGATCGAGACCTATCTGCCGGGCCTGATCAAGGGCGAGGGCATCGACGCCTCGAAGATCACTGTGCGCCAGCTCCTGCAGCACACCAGCGGACTGCCTGAGTACACCGACTATTACTTCTCCAGCAACGCCGCTGCATTGGAGAATATTCAGCATTACATTCCGGCACGTGACCTGCTCGACGTCGCACTCAGCAAACCTGCGGCCTTCGAACCGGGGACACAATGGAGCTATTCGAATACGAACTACATTGTGCTGGGGATGCTCATTGAACGGGTGTCTCAGCGGCCGGTGGGGGAGCAGATCGACCAGCGCATCATCAAGAGGCTCGGGTTGTCTCACACCTACTTTCCGGGGAACGGTGAGAAGAAGATCCGTGGTTCGCACCCCCAGGGTTACCACATCAATGGTGAGGGTAAGTTGGAGGACGTCACCGAGATGGATGCCTCGCTTCCTTGGGCGGCTGGGGCGATGGTGTCGACCCCCAGTGAGCTCAATACCTTTTTCCAGGCTGTCTTCGACGGCAGGCTGCTGACCCAGGCCAGCATCGATGAGATGAAGAAAGGCGTCGACACCGGATCAGGTGGCATGGTGTACGGACTGGGACTTTTCGGTACTCCGCTCAGCTGTGGAGGCACCTCCTGGGGCCACGGTGGCGGGATTTTTGGTTATGAGACTCATAATGCCGTCGGTCCCGACGGTACCGCTGTGACTGTCGCTGTCACTGCCCTTTCCAGTGCTATTGCCGACCAGAGCAACCTGGAAAATTCCGCCAAGGAGAAAGCCGGAAAGGTCGATGAGGCGGTGGACGCTGCCCTGTGCCACAAGTGATGAGTTCTGAGTCGGTTCCGGGCGCCTCGGCGTCGCGCGTGTGCTTGACTCGAGGTATGCCCGATTCCGCCGTTCAGGTGAAGAGACCATCGCGTCTTCCCAGGGCCGCGGTGGGGCTCTGCCTGCTCAGCGTGCTGCCCTACGTCGGCCTGGTGTTGGCCGATCCCGAGCACATCAGCAACTACGGAGTCAGCTCGGTTCCCCGGGCGATTCTCTTCATCGTCCTGGTCATCACCCAGGTGGCAGCCGTGATGATGACGGTGCGCTTCCCGTACTGGGTGCTCGTGATCGTGGCTGCCGCCGATCTCATCATCCTCATCGCCAGCGATCAATCGGGACTCGGATCCGCCGCGGTCATCGTTGTCATCTGGTACCTCGTGCGTTATCGCATCCCGGGCTGGCAGGTTGCGCTGTTTGCCAACGTCATCGTCTTTAACGTGGCCTTCCTCATTGGGAAGGTGTACTCCGGTCAACGCGGGATAATCGCCATTATTATCTTACTTCTGGCGCACCTGATACAGCGTTACCTCCTACCGGTGGCGATGGCGGAGCACATGCTGGGGCGCGAGCAACTCCACCAGGCGCTGCGCGACAAGGCCGAGCTCCTCGAGCGGGAGAAGCAGCTGCTCGAGCATCAGGAGCGCGAGCGGGTCGAAGGCGAGCTGCGGGCCAGTCGCAATGCCCTGGCCCGCGATCTCCATGACATCGCTGGCCACCACCTCTCAGGCGTCATCGTCAGCGCCCAGGCGGCCGCGGCCCTGCGGCACAAGGACCAGGAGCGTTCCGACCAGATGCTCCAGACGGTGCAGGACAGCGCCCGAACCGCTCTGGCCGATCTGCGCCAGGTCGTCGGCCTCCTGCGCAGTGAGGACAGCAGTGACTTTCAGCGCGAAGGACGGGCTGGGGGCGGTCGTTCGGGTGAGCCGACGTCGTCGAGCACCGGGGCGACAGTCGAGCCGGCGGCTGTGACAGAGTCCCGGATGACGTGGGAGCCAGTGCCTCTTCCATCACTGGCGGCTGTGCCTCGTCTTGTTGAGGAGTCCCGCCGTCGTCAACAGCGGGTCGGGTACGCAGTCAACGGCTGTCCATGCCCCCTGAGCCCGCTGGCAGACACCGCCGCCTACCGTATGGTTCAGGAATCGCTCGCCAACTGCGCACGGCATGCTCCGGGAGCACCTTGCCAGGTGCGGATCACTTATCAGCAGGGGTGTGTGGAGATCGTGGTGAGTAACCGACGTCCGCCTAATGCGGAGGCGAGTCAGGCGAGCGCGGGCAGTAAGGGCGGTGGCTACGGTCTGTCCGGCATGGCTGAGCGGGCAGCCCTGGTGGGCGCTGAGCTGAGTGCCGGACCCGACCCCGAGGGTGGCTGGTGCAACCGTCTCGTCATCCCCGTTCCGCCGGACGGCGCCGACGGGCCCCGCACCGAGGAGGAAGCAGCTCTCTCATGATTCGACTTGTCATCGCCGACGATCAGGCCGTGGTCCGCGCCGGCTTAAGCGTCATCCTCGGAGCGGAGGAGGACATTGAGGTCGTGGGTGAGGCGGCCGACGGCGCGGAGGCCATTGCGCGGGCTCGTGAGCTGCGCCCCGACGTCGTGTGCATGGACATCCGCATGCCCGGGACCGACGGTATTGAGGCGACACGGGCAATCGTGTCCGACCCTGATCTGGACGTGGATGTGCTCATCCTGACCACTTTCGACGTCGATGACGACGTCCTGGCCTCACTCGAGGCCGGTGCCGCGGGCTTTCTTCTCAAAGGTGCTGATGAGGACACTCTCCTGGGGGCGGTCCGATCCGTCGCAGCGGGGGAGGGGACTCTGGATCAGCGCGTCACCCGTCGCATCCTGCATGAGCTTTCCAGACGAGGTTTGCGAGGATCGACCACCGGTGGGGGCGGGGAAGCCCAGTGCCGGAGTGCGGACAGAGTCGTGGATGCCGGTGGTGCCTCCGAGCCGGCGGTCTCCACAGGAGCTGACTCCGCAGAGGTCACCTTGACTGTCCGAGAGCAGGAGGTGCTCCACCTGCTGTCGCAGGGAATGTCCAATGGGGAAATGGCCGCGCATCTGTACGTCGAGCCGACGACGATCAAGTACCACCTGACAGGGCTCCTGCAGAAGACCGGATCCCGGGATCGTCTCCAGGCGGTGTTATGGGGGATCCGCGCAGGCATGGTGCATCCGTAAGCTCGGATAGGAATCGAGAGCGGACTCGGGCAAGACCGAGGCAGGGCGGGCCGGCGCGCCATAGCGCGGGAATCCGACCAGAGCAGACGGATGCGCAGACTGTGATGTAGGTCACCGTAAAACTGTTTGACAGTGTGCGCCGTCGTCTGGCTATAGTACTCCTCGCTGCCGACGCGACCGGACGGTTCGACGGTGGCTCCGGACGACGGAAACGTCAGATCGACGGGCGTGAGCCCGCCGAAGCGTTAAATAGCGGATAAAGTTCAGAGATCAGGGTCACGCGATCCGAATTTGAATCTGGAACGCCGATCTGCTTATCCTAGTCCGGTCGCCTTCGAGAGGCAAGCAGGGAATATTCCTTGTGGATATCTCGCTGGGTGTGTTGTTTGAGAACTCGATAGTGTGTCATGTTTTTTATGTCATTTGGTTCTGGGGGGCTGTGCATGGCTTGTTTGGTTGTGTGTGGTTTCTTGGGGCTGTTTGTTTTTGGTTTGCCTGGCTCTGGGTTTTGCTTGGGGTTGGGTTGGGCTTTGGTCTGGTTTTCTGGGCTTTGTACTGGCTTTGCTCTGGTT
>NZ_JH470360.1:0-4505 GCF_000239715.1 Actinomyces sp. oral taxon 849 str. F0330
ACAGTCCGGGCAGGTAGCCCACGGTGATGCCCATGTCCTGAGCCACCGCCACCGCCAGGGCCCCGATGGTGGCGGGCTGGTCTACTACCACCAGCAGGTGTCCGTGATCGGCCAGCTTCTTGTAGAGAGCACGCAGGCGCTCCTCGTCGTTGGGTAGGGGCCCGCTCGAGGACCTTCCGCCCTTCCTGGCTCAGGGCCGTGGCCCAGTGCTCGCTCCTTGCCGACGCCCGGTGCCGATGAAGACGTCGATGTCCTCGATATCCATCTCTCCTGCCGCCTCTCGGTCAAGTCGATACGGGGTCAGCCAGTGGACAACCGGTCCCGCACCCACGCCTGCGAAAGACCTCACACTCGATGGGTCGTTCCCCTTATCAGCGGTCACCAGCGCCCGGCTGCTGCGGGTGACAACACCCCCCGGATCATCTAAGGACAGGGGCAAGACATCATGCCCACAGCAGCTGGCCCAGCCCCGGACCACCCGGGACCACCAACAAGGTAACGGGAGAGACGAGCCGAGAAGCCTCCCGGGCACCATGACGGGGAGAGAAGGAGGTGAGAAAAAAATGGAAAAGAAGAATAAGCCTCTCCGACAGTGCCCTAGGGGCTCTGGGAAGCCGTCCTGGCGCGAGGTCGTCATCGCGCTCGCCATGGCCATCAGGGAACTGAGCAAGCTGATTCAGCTGTACATCATGAACTGACTGACAGCGGGGAGGGGCTGGTTCCGATCGAGCCCACCCCTCAGCTGCTCACCCATAGAAGCGGACGCAACGACTCGATGATGCTACGGGGTCGAAGTCTCATGGGATGGAGATTTGCTGATGTCACGAAGTGATTCAGCCGGGGATTCCCTGGCGGCGCTCTCGGCGGCCAGGGTGGCCTCGAGCTCGACGGCGAGCTCATCGACGGCCTTTTGGGCGGCAGGGCGACGCCGGGAGTCGGCGACGTCGAGTAGCGCACGCCGGGCTTTGAGACGCCCCGCCAGAAGGCGCGAGCGGGGGATTGAGTCGATTCGGCATCGCTCGGCCTCGGCCTGAGCGATGGCCCACTCCCGCCTGAGCATTACCCGTTCATGCTCGGCAGCCCGTTTCTGGCGGGCTGAGGGCAGCACGGTCCCGTGATCGATCCAAGCGTCCAGGCGGTACTTGAGCCAGTACTCGGCCCGACGCACTTTCCGCAGGTCGTAGGTCCATGAATGACCGTCAGGCCGTCGGTCAATGGCTTCCTGCAGATCGGCGACAGTCCATCCAGCTGCGACGAAGGGACGTATCACGTGGGCCACCCATCGATCAGTTGTGCTTCGAAGAGTAGGAACGTCTTCAGCGAGTAGACGCGCTGAAGCAACCGTTGTCTCATCCTTGCTTTTCGTGATGGCACGTTTCCACCATGGGCGCCATCGATTGGCTGGGAGCCATTGACCTGGCCGCACTGCGGCCAGGCGATTGGTTTCAGTACCGCGTAGTGGTTTGAGATGGTTGATGGAACCTTTCGCGTGCGCGCGCGGGGATCTATTTCTACCCATACATGGGGAGGGGGGCAGTTTTCCTCCACACGCTACGAGGGAGCGGATCTCCTCGACCTCGGAGAGAGGGATAAGCAGAACCCTGACCGCCGCGTCATTGGAGACCACTACGGTCCCATCGGGCCTGGTGGAGGCATTGGTGGATGCCGGAGCCCACATCCCCGATCTTCCCGGCGCCACCTCGGCCAAGAGCCCTCGGGACTCGGCCCACCGTCGATACGCTTTCATCGTCGTCGACGAGCGCCGCCCTGTGGCGCGAAGCACGTCAGATGTGGTGTACCTCGTCGTCATCGAGGAGATATCGACGTGTGATGCGACCTCGCGGGCCCACAGCAGCACCGAGCGACGCCGGGAGTCATACCACGATTCCCGATCCACGGCCCGCTCCACCGCTATCAGCCACTCCCTCTGCGAGGAGGCGACCCCGCACCCCTCGGGAACCGCGGCGGCCACCACCAGAGCGCTGGTCTCGGCCCGGCGGCTCACGCGTCGACGACGCGGCATGCCCGTACCGGTCCGCGACACAGCCGTAACTGAACGGGGAGTGCAACCAGAGACAACCTCTGCTACCATGGGATCAGACCACCTTGAGCTTCTTGATGGTTTGACCACATCGATCTTGATGCGAGCATCTTGATCTTGTTGAGAGCACCGTGATCCTGGTCCGATCTTCTTGTTCTCTCGGTCCTTCTTGACGGCAGTTCATTGTTGGCACCCTTCCTTTCATTGCCAGTGCCCCTGGTTTTGAGGGAAAAACTTTCATATGCCCCATAGGTTTCACCTCATAGACCTCCTTTTGTTTACGAGCCCCGTTACCTTCGTGGTCCTCGTTCTCGTGGTGGTTCTCATGTTCGTGGTCCTTGTGGTCCTCGTTCTTGGGGTGGCCCCTGTGTGGCTGGAGAGTTGGTTGCGAGTCGCGTTGCTTGCTAGGCGTTGGGCGGCTCGAAGGCTTGAATGTGGCCCGGTCCCCGGCAGGGACCGGGCCACATCGCTTTATCTATTTAGTTGTCAAGCAGCATGAATCACCGTCGGGAACGGTTCCGGCAGATCAGCGCGATCCCACCAGCTGGGCACTCCCTGTCTGTCGACCATGCACATATCGCGGCGCAGGAGCTCCTCGATATAGCGTGTGCGGGATACGCCGATCGTCTTTCTCACCTGATCCAGACGCGCTGAAAGATCTGGGCCCAGGTTCACGTACAACGGTGCACGGGATGAGATGGACTGAATTGACATGGCCCCACCATACATGACTGTTGTTTGCTTTGCGAGACAACACTCCTAGTTCTTTCCCAGAGGGAGGGCCTGCTGCCGGGGGGCGGTGTCCCACCACGTGGGAACACCCTGCTCATCGACCTCCGACATGCTCTGCGTCAGAAGCTCTGAGATATAACGCGTGCGGGTGACGCCCCCCACCATCGCCCGGGCTCGATCCAGGTGCTCGATGAGAGCAGGATCGATATTCGCGTGGAGGATGGCGCCGTCCCGCGGCCTGATGCTTTGCTTGCTGCTCTGGCGTGACACCGCTTCACAGTAACGCAGAACCGCTGCTCTATCGCGGAGGATCATCGCGCCCCTCCCGCGGGAGCCCGCCCTCGACGATGGTCTGCCAGCGGGCGTTGTGGCCGTGGGACATGATGACGCTCTGGTGGTGGGGGAGTGTGGCGATGGTGTCCAGGACGGCCTGGGTGATCGTTGAGCGCCGACCCCAGCGGGCCGCCGCGGCTTCGGCGGCCATGGGGGCGTCGCCCCAGCTCCTGAGACCGGAGCGCAGGGTCGTCGCGAGCGTGTAGATGGCCGCGGCTATCTCCCAATCCGGATGACTCCACCCCTCCGGGGCCGGGTGGGCGCTGATCATGGATCGATCAGGCTCCGGTAGGGGGTCGAGGTGGGGGAGGTATCCGGAGTGGGTGAGCAGGGACGCTGTCATGGGCATGTCGTTGCGCCACGCGCGACGGGCGGCGACGGCGTGAGGGGAGGCCGGGTACGCGACAGGCTGGTCGGCGGCCCACTCGCCCAGCCAGACGGCGTCGGTCAGGGCCTGGCAGGCCGGGGTGGGCAGGCGGGTGATGTCGGCGAGGATGAGAGCCTGCATGGCCTGCTCCCTGGCCGAGCGGACGAGCTCAGGGGAGAGGTCCTCGAAAAGATCCGGGGTACTGGGGGGCATCTCCGGGATGGGCAGGTCGAATTTACTCATGGTGCTGTGCGGGAGTGGGTGGCCGGAAGGGGTGGGGCCCCGGCCATGCCGGAACCCCACCCCCGGGTGCGGGCGAAGGTGCGCGCACGGAATGTAAGTGCCTCCCACCATAGCGGGCGCACCAGGATGAAGCGGACCGCTGCCTCGGTACTGCTCCACCTACATGAAATCTCGATACCATAAGTCTATTAGTTCACGGTGTTGTGGTATCAGATCGGAGGTCGTCGTGGAGTCTGGCGGGCGGGTGGATCCTGCCGTGGTGTTGGTTGGATCGGTCGTTGGTGGTGGTGGAGCGTTTGGTGCCAGTAGGGGGCGGTGATGATGATGCCGGCTCAACCGGCTCCGGATCCGCCGCTTCTCGAGGGGCCCGCCAACAACTCACCCAACAAGCCCAACAGAGCATGCCGAAGCTTATTCACATCCCCTTCTCCCCCCATGAGGAGGTCCCCCCTGACCCGAAGCAGGAGGCAAGCCTGAACCGTAAGGTGGAGGAGAAGGCGCCCAAGTTGTTCAGGCGTGAGGAGCGCGGGCTCAATCGTCTGCTGAGTCTGAGTTATCCGTGGGATCGGGAGCCCAGTGCGGGTGAGGTGCGGATGTTCCATGAGTTGGAGGGGGCGCTGCGTCGGGCGAGTTTCCGTGAGCGGGACAAGGCCAAGGTGGCCTTCGATCGTCCTCCGGGTCGGATGTCGGGGCGGGATATGGTCCAGCGCCGGGCTCAGATCCAGATGGGGCAGCTTCCCACGGCCAGGCCGTGGCGCAGGCAGGTTTACGCCCATACCCCCTCGCCGA
>NZ_JH470360.1:4559-24364 GCF_000239715.1 Actinomyces sp. oral taxon 849 str. F0330
ACAACTCACCCAACAAGCCCAACAGAGCATGCCGAAGCTTATTCACATCCCCTTCTCCCCCCATGAGGAGGTCCCCCCTGACCCGAAGCAGGAGGCAAGCCTGAACCGTAAGGTGGAGGAGAAGGCGCCCAAGTTGTTCAGGCGTGAGGAGCGCGGGCTCAATCGTCTGCTGAGTCTGAGTTATCCGTGGGATCGGGAGCCCAGTGCGGGTGAGGTGCGGATGTTCCATGAGTTGGAGGGGGCGCTGCGTCGGGCGAGTTTCCGTGAGCGGGACAAGGCCAAGGTGGCCTTCGATCGTCCTCCGGGTCGGATGTCGGGGCGGGATATGGTCCAGCGCCGGGCTCAGATCCAGATGGGGCAGCTTCCCACGGCCAGGCCGTGGCGCAGGCAGGTTTACGCCCATACCCCCTCGCCGACCATCCACACCCTCATCATCACCGAGAGCCGCCGAAGTATGAACTGGGTTCGCAGACCCATCACCGGCCAGCACCACGTCGCCCGTGACCTGGCCGCCGCCATCGGAGGCACCCTCACCCACCACACCACCAACCACCCAACCCCGTCTACGTCCGGACAGTTCTCGTAAGTCGATCACCGATCCATTCATGGTTGCTTCACATGATGGTTTCATCATGTGAAGCAACCATGATATTGACATATTGCAATACCCTGCGTCCTTCGAGAAAAAGCTTTAACCGGCTGAGGCAACGGATACCGTCTTGACTTTCCAGGTTCCGCCGTCCTGAGTCATCTCGTACTGCATGGTGGTTCTCCTGTTCTTCCAGGAGGGTGGCAGGGAGGTCTCGCTGAGGGAATTGCCGGACGTGTTGGTGACGGTGGTGGTGGTGGTGCAGGCCAGGACCATGGACTCGTCCCCCCAACCCGGTGGTCGGGTGCACTTGTCAATGGTGACTTTGGCGGCCAGAGAGGCGCCCTTGGCGTGGGCGTCGTTCCAGGCGGCACCCGCGGAGGTGTTCCTGCGGGAGGCGGCGGAGTAGTCCTCGACCGAGTAGGCCTTCATCTGCTCGATCCAGGCGTCGACGTCGGTCTGGGTGGTGGAGTCTTTGTTGGCGTCGACGTTGAGGTAACCGGTGACGGCCGCGATGGCTTCGTCGGGAACGGGAAGAGAGGTGGCCCCGTTCCCCTGAGCGGGTCCGACTCCGGTAGCCGCACTGGAGGCCCATTCCTTCAAGGATGGCTCACTGGGAGTCGGTGTCGGAGCGGTGGCGCTGGCCGTCTCCTGGGAACCGACGGCCTGAGTGGCTGCGGTGGCAGTGGGGGACTGGCCGGTGGGTAGGGCGGTCGGTGCCGCAGTGCGGGTGGAGGTGCATGCCGAGCAGGCGGCGGTCAGAACCAGAAGCAGTGCTACGGCCATGGAGCGAGTGTTCCGGATATTCATAGGCTCTTCCTCGTGTGTCGGGTCAGCCGGTGAGTCCGCCGGTGCGCCCCCAGGAGGTCCACGCGCGGCCGACGGCCCCGAAACCGATGTCCTTCTCCTGCTCGGCCGGACCATTGTTCCACGAGGCCTGGAAATACTTGGGGGCGCCGTCGACCTCTCCGGCATAGATGGCGACGTGCTCACTGCCAAAGAAGACGATATCGCCGGGTTGGGCCTGTGGCGGGACCTCGGTGCCTCCACCGGAGGTGTAGACCCAACCCTGGCTCTTGTAGTAGTCCTCCTGGGCTCCCGAGAAGTGGGGCAGGGAGACCTGGCCGTCGGTGGCGTGGTAGACGGAGTAGAGGACGAGGCCGGAGCAGTCGAAACCGCTAACGCCGGGCCACTTGTTGGTTCCTGTAGTGGGTCCGTTCGTGTCTCCACCGCCCCACTGATAGGGAAGGTGGTCCTGGGCGTAGGCGTTCTCCAGGATCTTCTTGGCGATTCCGGTGGCGTTTCCTACGGAGTGGCCCCCTGACTTACCGCAGTTGGATTGCTGACCGGAACCACTGCCGGATCCGGAGCCGCCACCCCCACCCGCACCATTTCCCGAGGAGCCGATGAGGGAGGTGAGCTCGGGGGTCATGTTGATGGTTGGGGCATCGGCGTTGGCGTTGTAGTAGGCCTCGGCCTGTCCCCAGAATTCCTGCGCCTTATCAACGGTTCCAGCTGCCGCCCCTTGAACAGCCTGGACGGCGGAGTTGACCTCGCTGCCGCTGAGAGAGCCGTGGGCGTTCCACACGTCGGTCTTGCCCTTGAGACCGCCGTCGCCGTGGATGCCGATGAAGAAGACAGTGGCCTGGTACTGAGGGTTCATCATCGTGGTGATGAGTTTGTCGGTGTCGTCGTAGGAGCCGGGCCACCAGTAGGCCACTCGCTGTTGGAAGATGCCGACGGAGTCGTGATCGCTCCCCTTGCCGCCGTTGGGCTTGTCCATTGACTTCTTGGCGATGTTGAGGTAGTGATCGGCGCCTTCGGCCGGCCACTGCCCGCCGTTGTCCTCCGATCCGTGGACACCGTCATTGGCGAGGTTGCGCAGGCTGGATTCCTTCTGGGCGGTGACTAGGGCGATCTTGATGCCGACATCGCTGATCCCCAGGCCTTTCCCGACCCCGATGATGGTGCGGACGTTGTTGTTGATGTCCTGGTCGGTGGAGGTTCCCGCGCTCGAGGAGCCGGTCTGGCCCGAGACGGTGGTGGGGCAGTTGCCATCGGCATTGCCGCCCATTTCCTCATTGTTCTCCATCTGGGCACTTTGCATGCCGCCGACTCCGGCGGCGCCGATGACCGCGACCCCGGCGACGGTGATGATGAGGATGGGGGTCAGGAGCAGGGCCAGGGCCAGGATAATCAGGCCGCCGATCTTGCCCTTGCCACTGTCGATAACGTGGGAGATCTGGGTCTTGCTCACGTTGTCTCCTGCGCACTGGTCGATGTCGGCGAGGACGCCTTCCGGAGGGGCCAGGAAGCCAGCGAGGCGCCATCGAAGGTGATGAGACGGTTTTGGGTGTTGGGGGTCCCGACAGGGGTGATGGCGCCGCTGGTAACGGTGGCTCCGGAATCCAGGTCGATGACGGCTGAGCCCTTGGCAGCAGTCTGGTAGGCGGCCCCGTCGAGGATGGCCGCGACCGGGTCTGTGACGGTGACGGTCTTGCCCTGGTAGATCCAGGCCGCGGCTCCCCACGTGCTCCATGTCCCCCCGGTGACGGGGCGGCGCTGTGGGGTCTTGACGTCGGCGGTTACCTTGGCGACCGTGGTCGCCGACGTGGTCCAGGCGACGGTGAGGGAGGGCCAGGATGCTGCCGCGATGGACTGGGTCAGGGTGACCGCCTTCGGTGTTCCCTGTCCGCAGTCGGGCAGGAGGTGGCCATCGAGTGTCAGGGCGCCGGACTCGTTGAGGAGGAGGTAGTGGCCGGTGGTGGTGGCCGCCAGGGGGGTGCCGAGGGACTGCAAGGGGGTCAGGTAGGGGACGGTGCCTCCGGTGAGGGTCAAGGTCCTGAGTGTTCCGTCGGCGGCGATGGCCAGTAGCCCGGTGGCCCCCAGGCGGGCATCGGTGACGGTTTCGCTCAGGCGCGGGCTGGTACTGGTGGCGTCCCAGATGGTCAGGGTGGTGGCTGACTTATCGAAGGCGGCGATCAAGTCGGCTGTGCCCGCGGCGATCCAGGCCAGGTCCACCGAGGCGGGATCGGTGGTGGTCAGGGTGGTGCGCCACCCGTCAGTCCCGTCGGGCGACACGGCGGTCAGAGTCGCGGACTCCTTGGCGGGGGTGATGGCCAGGGTCCCCAATCTCGGGTGGTAGTCGGTAATGCGGGCGCCGGCCAGGTCGACATGCCAGGCGGGAGCGGAGGTGAGGGTCGCCAGGGGAGCGGCGGGTGTAGGTGTGGTCTTTCCCGAGCCTTTTGCGGTTTTCGTGCACCCGGTCAGGGCGATCCCGGCCGCGGTCGCGGCCGTCAGGAGTGCGCGTCGGGTCAGCATGAGTCGGGCGTCCTCAGGGCAGAATCGGTTCGGGGTACGGCGGAGAGATAGTCGATACGGGAATCAGGGGATGATGTCGGGGGGAGTGACGGGATCTGTCGGGGTGGACTCGGCGGTGTCCTGGTCGGGCAGGGCGGCCCGCTTGGCACGGATGGACTTGATGTCCAGGCCCGGCAGCTCGACGACGGTACCGGCGACTTGTTGGGGCCTGACCTTTCCTCCGGAGGCCATGAACCGGGTGTAGCCCTTGGGCGGGTCGCGGTGCAGGTCGGCGAGCATCTCCTCACGGGAGGCGTAGGGCTTGGCCAGCTCTCTCATGTCCCTGGCCGCGGCGGCGTCGGCCTCGCGCCAGTAGTCCTCCTGGTCCGTCGTGGCGTTACGGGGATAGGCGAAGCCGTCGGGGGCGACGATGCGGTGCTCCTCCATGTAGTAGCCCTCGGGCAGGAGCTCTCCGGTATAGGGGTTGACGATGCGTCTTGCCTTGCTGCTCATTGTCCTTGGTCCTTCCTCGTAGCGGCTTTCAGGTGGTGGTGTCCTTGGTGGCAGCCCATACGTCGGGGGTCACGTCCTGCATCTGGATGACGGTACGGGTCGCGGTGGTGCCATCGGCTCGCCGATAGGGAACGTTCTCCTGGACGGATACGGGCAGGAGATAGCGGTTGCGGGAGATGAGGTGGGTGGCATCGGAGCCTTTGGAATCGGAGCCTCCCAGGTAGACACCGGAGGCGGTCTTGATCTCCAAGATGACCTCGGAGTCGTTGTCCTCGTTGACGACTTCTCCCATGTCCAGTGATCCGACCATGTATCCCTGGACGGCGTAGGCGCCCTTATCCTGTTGGATCATCTTCCGGGCCTTGGCGATCTTCTGCCTCGGGGTCTTTCCCGGCATCCCGGTCAGGTCTGCTGCGACGTAGACGGTGTGCTCGCGGGTGTTGGCGCGCTCTGCGACGCGAATGGTCAGGTCGATATCTTGCTGGCGGCGCTGGAGGTTCTTGGGCATCCGGCGGGAGTCTCCATCCGCATGGCGCAGGTGGGTGTTGAGCATCCCGATCGTGATTTCCCGGGATCCCTCGTCGCGAAGAGCGGCTAAAGATTTGCTGCGCGCCATGGAGGCGCGTTCGAAAGTGCGATTGCGATCGGCTGATCGCGCGCGCCGGGAGTATCCAGACGCCGATCGCACCTGGTGGGCCTCTTTGAAGGAGGAGCGGGTCCTGGGCGAGACGTTGTCGGTGATGGTGCGCGGAATGAGGGCGTGGGCTTCGAAGGACCTGCGGGAGGTGCTCTGAGCGGCGGCCGTATCGATGGCGAGGTTCCCCTGGTAGGCGGCAGTCTCCTTGGCGACCGCCTGAGCATCGAGCGCCTCCGCGGCAGTCTCCTGGGCCTGCTCGGATGTGGCGTTGAGGCCCAGGCGGGGCATAGTACGGGGCATCAGGGGTCCTTCGGTTTTCCTTCCGGGTGGCCTGATCAGCAGGGTAGTCGGTGGGACTCACCGCTCCGGCGGCGGAGTGGGGGAGCGGGGGTCTACAGGAAGGGAGAAGCGGGTGGGACATAGGACCACGGGCGAGGGCTGGATCTCCCCGGACAGGGGGCGTCCCGGTCCGGTGGTGGGCAGGTCGATGACCTCCCTGCCGTCCGCGGCGGTAAGGATCTGGTGGGCGTGGCCGCAGACCTCCCCGATCTGCTCCTTGTCCCAGGGATCGCTCAGTGTGGTGGGGGAGGCGGTGACGGCGTCGTCGAGGTGATCGGGGTCGGTCAGGGTGATGGTGACGTTCTGGTCGTCCTGGTCGGCTGCGACCAGGCCGGGTTGGACATCGGCATGGTGGATGAGCATCACGGCGCGCGCGGGCAGTCCTCCCAGTGCCTGGGAAACGGCTCGGGCGGCCCACAGGATCTGGATGATGGATTCGGTGAGGTCGCGCAGGCCCCCACGGGAGTCCTGTGCGGCGAAGCGGCCGTGAAGGTATCCCACGCCAACGGGATTGGTGGGACCTCCGTAGACCTTGGTATCCACGACGACGATCCCGGTGGGACCGATGACGAGGTGGTCGATGTTGGCGGTGCGGGCTCCGGGCAGGGCCAGGTCGTGCATGACCCTGTACCCCCGGGGCAGATGGGCCAGGGCCACCCCCGAGGCCAGCTCGGCGGCCAGGCCCTCCTGCTTGATGGCGACCTGCCTGGCAGTGGGAGAGTCGGCTCCCACGACCTTGGCCAGGGTGGTGCGCATCGGCTCGGCCCGCCCGTTCCCGCGGCGGGTGGTCGCCCGTTCCCAGCGCAGGGCGGCCCGCAGGGGAAGATCCGGAGGCGGAGGGGTGTTGGCCTTGCGCGGGTGGGCTCCTCTGAGCCGCTGGACGCACCAGGCCAGGTAGGCGGCCCAGACGGCAGTGAGGACGCACACGGCCAGTGTCCCTGCGGCCAGGGCGCAGGCGGCGGTGGCGGCGGCGATGGCGGCCCGCATGGAGGTGTGGCGCCAGGTCCGCAGCCAGATGTCCATGACTGCGCCGCAGGCGATGGCGCACACCGTGGCGGCCAGCCCCCACCAGGAGGCGCAGGCCAGAGCAGCCGGCCCCCACCACGGTGGATCATCCACCAGGCGGGGGCGTGCAGTACGGTGGGCGATCCACCATTCCCCAACCGTCGCCGTGACGGCGACCGGGGGAGCCCACCACGCCCCGGCCAGGATCGCGCCCACAGTACCGGCGGCGGCCATGACACCCCAAGCGATCCACAGGGACCTGCGGTGGGATTTCGGACTGTAACCGGGGTCCAGGGCGGAGGCGAGGGTCTGGTCGCGCCAGGTGCGCAGGGACAACCCAGCCTGGCGCACGTGGGCCAGGGTGGCGGGGGAGATCACTTCGAGACGCCCTGGGTGGTAACGGTGATGGCCGTGATCCTGTTGTCCTCGACTGTCATCTCCCAGCGAGCTCCGTCCAGGGTGGCGCCGACGCCGGTGTCGGTGGGCTTCCAGGCAGTGGGCATCTGGGTACCGATCTCCTTGAGGGCTGTGGGCAAGTCGGTCGGCGAGGGGGTCTGCGTGCGCCCGTCGACGCTCAATGCAGTGGAGGGGGTCAGGGTCTGGAGCTCCTGACCTGCTTTGGTGACGTCCTCGGGGCTGCAGTGGCTCTTAGCAGCGTCGTTCAGGCAGCCCACGGCCCAGGTCAGGGAGTCGGCCACGTCGGTGCTGCGGTGGGAGGCGCTGAACTCCTTCTCCTGACGTCCAGCCTGGTGGCGCAGGACCATCAGGGTAGCGGCGCAGGCGATGAGGAAAATAACAACAAGTACCCCCACACCGATCATGGTGAGTCTCCATGCCCGCAGGGCGGAGGCGACCGGGCGACGCAAGGGGATCCCAGGTCTCAACACAGATTTCAACGCATCCACCACAGATCTCGGGCCAGTCCCGCAAGGGTGCGGGCCGTGGAATGGGTGCGGGCGGCGACGACTAGGAAGGCGGCTCCAACGGCGGCCAGGGTGGGCCAGGGAGCGTACTGGAGCATCCCGTGAAGGGTGGCGAGCAGGGTGACGGCACCGCAGAGAATGCTGGCCAACCAGGCCCAGGCGATGGTGCGCCAGGCGGGGGTGCGGGTGGGGAAGTAGGCAGCTGACACCGAAGCGAGCAGGCCGGTGGATATTCCCGCGATCATACCGATGTCCTGCATATTGGGGTAGGCGCACAGGGGGGCCCAGGCGGGTATGAGGGAGACCATCCATGCCATGGTCGTCAGGATCGTGGAGACGGCGCTCCACAGGCGCCGAACCCGGATAAGGGTGCGGGCGGCCAGCAGCGTCGGACGGCTCATCTGCCGTCTGGGAGCGGGGGCTGTGCGTGCGGGCACGGTAGCCCCTCCTTCCTATCGCGGAGATATGCGGGGCTTTCAGCGGGAAGACAGGGAGACCACCTGCCAGGAGGATCCGTCCTCATTGGGCGCGAGGTTAATGGTCACCATGGGGTAGACGACGCGTTTGGGGACGCCGTCCATGCTGACCGTCTGCTGAACCGGAACCACCACTCGGGCTCCCGATAGGTCCGGGGACACCCATACAGCCGGGGCCCGCCCAGGGTAGACCCGGGCGGTGGAGGTCACGTGGGCGGACTGCACGGCGGGCCAGGTCTCACTCGCCCCGGCCTCCAGGGAGGTCTTGAGGTTGGGGCCCATCAACGCTCCGCTCTTGGTCACCGCCGTGGAGACGGATTCCACCCAGGCTGCCTGCCCACTACTGACCGAGTAGGTGGCGTAGATGGGGGCCACCTGCTCGGCGATGGGTTTGATGACCTTCTCGGCGGCGGCGATGGCATCCTTCTCCTTGTCGCTGAGGGGCCGGTCCTGGCCCTCCTCCTGCGAGGTAGCGGTGGGGGAGGATGAGGCGGTGTCAGTGACACTGCCCGGGTCATCGCTGTCTTTGGCGCGCAGAAAGATGTGCCGGGAGTCGGAGGACTGGGCGACGGTTCCGGGGGCGTTGTCCCCCAGGACATTGGGGTCGGCCAGCACCGATTCCCTCCAGGCCTCCCGCTGGACGGTGGTGCCGTCCTGCGGCGGCTCGGTCATCAGCGCCATCTGGGTGCCGTCGGCCGTGACCGTCACGTTCGAGGCGCTGGTCCTGGACGCAGTGGCGTTGAGCATGGTCAGAGAGGCCACCACGGTCAGTGCCCCGGCGAGGGTCAAACTGCGCACAAGCCGTTTGCCGCGGTGGGTGCGCGTAGTCGAGGTGGGCTTGATCTCCACGGGGCTCCTCCTTCCTTACAGGTCGCCGAACCCGCCCTTGAGGTCCTTGAAATCAGGTAAGGAAGCGTAGTCGGCGGCCGTGAAGGCATCATTGGCACGGGCGTTGCGCGAAGCTCCGGCGGCCTCGAAGGACTTACTTTGCGGGCTGTCAGGGGACATTTCGATGTTGACAGTGCTCACCAATGTCCCTCCGGCAACACGGATGTCGTCGATGGTGGAGGCAGGGTTATCCAGGATTCTATTCAAGTTGTGCAGGGCCTTACCCGAAGAGGATTCCTGGGCATCCTGAGACAAGGATGCCTCCATAGTCTTCATCATCGTGCGATAGTCACCCCATTCAGCAGGGTTCTCTGGTGGTTGCCATGTGGCTGCCATAGAGGCAGCATCTATGAATGTATCCGCCGACCTGGCCGCCAAATCACTCCCCTCCTTGGCATGCATCCCGGACACAGCCGAAGGAACACCATACTGTTTAACTGCGGCTGACACTTGGCTAAGTGCGTTTTCATATCCTTCAGTGTCTCCTGCGGTTGCCGCCCCAAGAGCGGTCTGCATAGCAGCGGAAGCAGGGTGGCGAACATCAATATTCGCCAGAACATTCTCACCATCACTATACACACCAGACTCAAAAATTTTTCCGACGAATGCCTCCGGATTACTTACAGCCTCTCTTGCCGAAGTATGCGCAGCCATTGCCACACTATTTCCTTCACTCCCATGAGCAGCGACCAGATCACTCTGGAAGCTTGAGGACATTTCATGGGAGGAACCAACCATCTCTTTCCATTGCGCCTCCGCTTCCTTGGCTCGGAAAGCCGTGGCCGCCGCCGCCGGAACGTTATTAACATCTCCGCCACTAATAGCTGCAATGGCAGCCCTATTCTCGGGATCATTCATGAATGCTGAGTCCGGCGCCACAGACTCAGTGGTGGACAAGCCAGTCAGAACTTGATTATCGGACTGATCGAAACGCCCCTGGGCTATCTGCGTGGCTTGAGGCATGCCGATTCTGCCCTTACTGTCGCGGACGATCTGCGCAGCCGTGTCCTTGACGATCTCGCCGGTGACTTCATTGCTCCTTTGATTGTTCACGGGGGACTGCACCGAGTGAGAAGATACAGCAGTACCGATCGTCCGATCGGAGCTCGGATACCCAATGGCCTGGCCATGCTCCCGCAGAGTCTTCTGGTCGGTGGTGGGAGTGCGCCCTAGAGCCCGGTGCTGCTTACCGGTGGCACGAGGGCCCAGAGGAGTCGGCTTGCGTCCCGGCCCTTGCGCCGATTCATACAGGTAGTTGGCCGTCTGAGCGATAGGATCTTTGGCCATGCGCTCCTTGTCCTCCTTGGAAGGGGGCTTCATTGCCGAGGAGACCAGATCGGATGCGCTAAGCGCTTTGCTGGCTATTTGTCCCATCCTGCCAGGCAAAAGATTGGGGAGTTGGCCGCGGGCCGAGGGGTTGGTCAGGATCGTCTTGGCACTCTTGAGGGCGGCCCCCTTCAAGCCTCCACTGGCGGCGATTGCCCCCTTGGCGACCTTCGCTCCTGCGGCAACGGCCTGCATGCCGGTCGCTCCGGTAGCTGCGTAGCCCAAGGCCGCGCCGCCTGTAGCCACAGCCGCACCAGCCAGGGCCGCAGTCTTGGCCGCGGTCACGGGAGCCCTGGCGGTGCTATGGACGATAGAGGCGTCCCCAGCGATGGCGGCCTTGGCGATCTTACGGGCTATGAGTGCTAGCAGCCACAGGGAGGACCCCAGGATGAGAATCATCATCGGCTTGATGATCGCCGGGATTCCGGAGGACATGATGATCGAGGCCACCATGTAGGACAGGATCACCAGGGCGGCGACGGCACCGACCTGCTTCATGACCGAGGAGAAGAACTCCCCGAAGTAGGCCTTGGCGAATCTCTGCCTCTTCTCGTCACCAAAAGAGGCGATACCGATGAAGACCACCGAGAAGATAAGCAGCCAGTACATCAGAGCCTTTTGCAGGGCAACGTAGAAGGCTACGGGCAGGCACACGATCATTACCAGGATCGCCCCCATGGCACCGGTCATAATAATACTGCCGGTTTCGGGCCAGCTAGTTCCCTTGTAATAGTCTATCCAGGCGGCATTAGAATCGCTGGGAGTGCATGAACCATTGAACATCCACTTATTCTGCTGGAGGTCGGACGTACCCCCGCCAGTCCATCCTTTTTTCTGGCTTGACTCCATGTTGTCGCCACAGAGAACTCCGACATCTGCCAGTTGAGGAATAGCTTGCCACGCGATTTTGGACTTCTGACCCACGACATCTCCGTCAACATTCGAGTCCCAACCCTCAGTCCATGCATCCGTCTTGGTATCACCACCGTCGAAAGCGTAGGAACGGCTGTTCCAGGCCTCAACCCCGGCCAGCATGATCAGACCGTCCCCGTCAACCGCGTCCTTACTGGACATACCGATATGGTTGGCGTTGAGAAGGCGATTCTGCCAATCTTTGGCATTACCGCCCCCAGCGGCAGCAGACTCAGTCATCTCCGGTCCCATCTGGGCCGTCGACCAGGTGGCCAGAGGAATACCTTTCCACAGGGAGTTATTGATGGCCATAGCTGGCTTGGAGTTATTATTTTTAGCTCCGCTAGCTTGGCCATAAGTGATACTGGTCCCGTTGTCCCCCTTGGAAGCGGAGGCGACCGGGGGGAACATGCTGTCGGCAATCTGACTGGTCACAGTTCCGACGGCTCCGGAGACGATCTTGTCGGAAGAGTTGACGATCTTCTGCAGGGCCCCCGAGTTCCCGTTGGCCCCCCAATATACGAATCCCGCGCAAACGAGGGCGTAGACGCCGGCGGCTGCTACCTTGCCGACCCTCTCTCGATACTTGACGAAGGCGTAGAGAGTGCCGAAGGGAGCCAGGATCGACACGATCGGCTTCATCACCTGGGACAGGGCAATGAATAGCGGTGACATTAAGGCCGAGAAAAATGTCCCCAAGGTGGATCCCAAAGCCAGATTGACCATGAGCATGGTTAGTGCGACGGGGATGTACACGAACAGCGTCAGGGCGATATTGTACAGTCCAGGAATATATCGAGCGACGAGGTTTCCGCACCCGGTCCCATACGAATGCAGCTTGAGCGCCGAAAATCCATACCGGTAGTAGTTGGCATCAATGATACTTTTATCTGCGTACCCCCCGTGTGCGTCTGGGAGGACGGTCTTCTGAGCATCGACGTTACCGTCAGCGAATGTGTTCAGACCGAAGGCCCCGTCCAATCCGCCGAAGGAGTTCGACGGAGTGACCACATCGTTGGGTGAGCAGAAGTTGACAATCTTCGATACCGCGTCTTTCACGATCCAGGCGTGAGCGGTGGTGGCGCCGATAGCTCCCGCGGCGACCAGGATGATGGACAGCACCGCGATCATCCGAACCGCCTTGGTCGTCAGGCGGCGGCTGCGCGGCGGGGTGTACTGGGCGCGGACCAGGTCTCCCAAGGCGGTGGTGGGGACCGTGAGGGCGGGAGTGGCGACCACTGGATTCCTCCTGATGTGTGTGCCGGGGAGTGTATCTGCGCACCCCCTGCTGACCATCCGGTCGGCCGCCAGTCGGGGGTCTACCAGCGGCGCGTCCCCCTCAGGCCGCCTGGGCCATGGCCTCGGTCCGGAAGATCTCCAGAACGCTGGTGTCCCAGAAGTCGACGAAGACCCTGGCCAGGCGCCCGAATCCGTCGCGGAAGATGAACTCGCCCTTGTTCAGGTGCATGATCGTCTCGACGTTCGCGGTGGTCTTCTCGATGCCCAGTAGGTCGCAGGAGGCCTCCGCCTCGGTCTCTTCGGTGGACCAGCCGATCCAGACGCAGGCCAGGGATGATGCGGACAGGTCCTTGGCGGACTGGGACATCTGCCGCACGGCGCAACGGCGCGAGCGGCCCATGCGCCGCAGCCAGTCGACCAGGGCGTCGGCCCGTTTGGTGCGCTTGATGACGTGCCACTCGTCGAAGGTGGCGGACTTCTGCACGGGAATGGGCAGCCGAGACAGCAGGGAGCGGATGTAGTCCACCATCATGGCGGCGATGGTGTCGCCGACGACGGTAGTGGGGGTCTGCTCCTCACCGGGGTCGGTGGTCTTGAGCTTCATGGCCACGAAGATGGTCAGCACGCCCTCCTCGACGTCCAGGGATCCTCCCTGGCTGGGATCGAGGAACAGCAGACGCCCCATGGAGTCGCGGGCGATGGCCTCGTACTGTCGAAGGAGGTCCTCGACGGCGTCGATGAAGTTCTCCTTCTTCTCCTCACGCCGGAAGGGGGGAAGGTTGATCTCCTCCCTCCAGTCGCGCAGTACCGCCAGGATCCCTTGCATGGTCGGGGCAACCTGCGTGGTCTTCTCGGCCTCGATAACCGCGGAGACGGCCTGGTCGATCACTCCGCGGTAGGTGATCGCCGCGGGGTTCTCGTTGCTGGTCTGCTCGCGGGCCAGCAAGCGCAAGACCTCACGGGCGCTGGACTCGCGGCTGTCGATGAGGTTGTCCGGGTCGTACTCGGCGACGGTGAAGGCGTCCAGGGAGATGGAGACCTTGGGGTCTCCCAGATCGATCAGGCGCACCTTGTCCGGGTCGAGCATGAGTTCTCTGGCGCTGTTGAACAGGGGGCGGAAGTCTCCCTTGGGGTCCCACACGTACTGCGTGACCCCGCGCAGGGCGTCCTCGTGGACGGGTTTGAGTCCCCGGGAGACGGTGTTGTGGGTGGGTAGCAGCCGCGTGCCCGCCAGGTAGAGGTGGTCGGGGGAGTCGACCGTAATGCATCGCATGGGCACGGATGGGACGGGCTCGATGGCGACCAGGCGGCGGCTGGTGGAGCCGGTGGCGCGAATGCGCCCTGGGGAGGTGACCACGCCGGTGGCGGTGGCGGCGGCAAGGGTGGCCAGGGCCTCCACGACGTCATCATCGGCAGCCAGGCCCTCAGGATCACCCAAAACCGCTTCTAAGAGGCGGCGGCGGTCATACTCCGGCCACGTGAGGGCCGACTCCACGTCGGCCGAGGAGGCACTGCCGGCGGTGACTAGCCGGGCCAGGGTCGGAGCGTCGAGAGCGTCTGGCCGCACCGCGGCCTCCGGCAGGGTCAACGGATCCGCCAGGGGCAGGCTCAGGGCGCGCCCCTCATCGAGAAGGGTGCGGGCCTCCTGCGCGGTGATGGTGATCCCGCAGGCACCGGTGTCCGCGCCGCGGTCCTCCAGGACCTCCCGGCACAGATCCCGCATCCTGAACCGTCCCGATCCATCGGGGCGGAGGCGCTCCGAGGCCCTGATGTAGTCCTCTGCGCGCCGGCTGTCCCCGACCAGGGTCGCCAGCTGCTCGGGCGTGGTGGTGTCCTCGGGGTCACTGCTCGTCAGCAGGCCGCTCAGGGCGCCATCGGGCTCGTTCTGGTCTGGGACGGGCCAGGAGGGCGCGTCGGGTCCCATGAAGGTCCATCGGTGCTCGGGGTCGCACACCTGAGTAGTGCCGTCATCGAAGACCATGCGCAGGGCCGGGGCGTCCTCCTTGACGGGGGACAGGCGGGTGACTGCGGTGGGGCCGTGGGTCGACCAGATGCGGTCGCCGACCCGCAGGTCCCCCATTGTGGCCCAAGTCGCGTCCTCGCGCAGGACGGGGGTGGTCAGGGGAAGTCTCTTACCGGCTCCCGGGGAGGCGACTACGCCCTCGGTAGGGGCCTTGCCCTGTCCATCGACCACGGAGAAAAGGTTGAAGAAGAAGGGCCGGCCGCGCTTAAGATTCCCGGAGGAGTCGACCTCCAGGCTGTAGCCCTGGTAGTCGCCAGGGATGTCAACGCTGTTGCCGATGGCCTGGCTCAGCCAGGGCTGGCAAGCCGCGAAGAACTGGGTGTCGGTGCGGTGGAACCAGTCGTCCAGGGTTACCGGAGCCCCGGGGAAGGACTGGAAGTAAAGCTCCCGCTGGTCCTTGTCGGGGCAGACGAGCTCGAAGTGGATGGCGTTGTAGTGCTGGATGAGCGAAGAGATCCGGTCCAGCAGGGTCTCCCGGTCATCGGCGTAGACGGACATGACCGCCTGCCAGTAGACCATCGGGGACTTGTTCATCGCCATCTGGGTGCGGGTCTGGTCCAGCTGGGCGTGCTGAGTGGCGGTCACGGAGTCCTGAGCACCGACGTCGGCAGCCTCGTCGAGCTGGGCCTCGGCAGTCTCCGTGGCCTTGTCGAGTTGGCGCTCGACGGCGGCGGCGCCAATGACCTCGAAATGGAGGTTGATGTCCACGGGGAAGTCCGTCTTGGAGGCGAAATCCAGCCAGTTCGCGTCGTAGCGCACCGCCTGCGGGATGGAGGCGATGGGGAGGAAGGCGACGTAGGAGGTTCCCGCACCCGTGGGGCCGTCCACGCGCAGGCCGTAGTAGCGCCTCCTGTTGATGATCCCCAAGGGGATCTCCTCGGTGTAGGACGACAAGGCCGTGCGCCAGGCCCCCGCGCCCCACTCCTGCTCGTCGGAGGGAGACACGTCCGGGGTCGGTAGTCCGGGCATGTCCTGGTGGCGCACCACCCACTCCAGCTCGCGACGGGTGACGGGTTGGGCCTGGAGCCATGTCGATGACAGGGTCCGGCGCAGGTTGGTGGCCTGGGGCTCCCAGTAGGAGACCTCCTCCTTGTCGGGCTGGGAATCGTCCATGCCCGCTCCGGCCAGGACTAAATCGACGACCTGATTGACGATCTTGGTGACCCCGGTACCGCCCCGGGAACCCTGCCGCACGAAGAGGTAGGTCTCAGGTTGGGAGAAGGAGGAAGCCTCGATGTTCCTGCGGGCCTCGCGCACATAGGCCTGATAGCCGGAGGTGAGGTTCGGGTTGTATTTGCTCGTCGGGTCCAGGATCTGGGTCTCCCACTCGTCCATGGACACCACGCGGTTGGTCACCAGGATCTGGCCGGCGTTCTCCTTCTCCTTGGGCAAGTCCTTGGCGAAGACCTTCTGAGCTGACCGGTAGTACTCCTGGCGAGCTCGGGCCGAGAGGAACCCTGAGGACTTGGTGGGGATCCTCATGCCGGTCCAGGCCCCGTCCCGGGTCAGGAAGAAGGAGTCGTTGCTGAAGACGATGGGCAGCCGGCACGGGCCCGCATCACTCTTGGATACCAGGCGCGCGTCGTCCTCGTTCCTGATCTCCTTGAGGGCCCGGGCCCGTCGGGTGGCCTGTGACAGGACGGTGGACAGGAAACCGGTAGCGGACAACGTAGGCGCCTTTCTTCTTGCTTCAGGTCTTCGACGGGGCCTTACAGGCCGGTGACGCCCGAGGCGTCGGTATGGCGCAGCTCGTAGTCGTCCTTCTCCGATACGGCGTCGCGTTCGGCCCTGGCCCGTTCGTCGGCCAGGTGCTGGCGGGACACGCTCTGCTGGGCGGAGGCCAGATCGGTGACGGTCCCGGTGAACCGCCTCTCGATGCTCTCCCGGGTCAGGAGCAGGTCCGTGGAGAACTCCTCGGAGAACTCCTCGGCGGGTTCCCACACGATCCAGTCGTGGCGCATCGGACCCTCGCGGTGGGTGGTGGGGGTGTCGATGGGGCGCCCGCGTCGGTAGACCTTGTCGTCGAAGGTGAATCGCATCAGGGAGCGCAGGTATCCGCCGATGGTCTTGCCGTGAGGCATGGGTGCGATCATGCGCTGGGCCACGATCACTGGCGGAGCGAAGAGAACGAAGGCCATGAGTCCCAGGTTGCTCAGGGGGCTCAGACGCATGGCTACCGACAGGGGGGCGACGACAATGGCGTAGACGAAGAACATGACCACCAAAGTGATCAGGCCGGTCCCCAGCTGGGCGTAGGTCAGACCGCCGCGCAGGGGGATGGTGAAGTCACCGAACTTGCGCACGCGCTTACGGATCGCGAACACGCTGTCATAGGACATGCCGATCAGGCCCTGGGCCATGAGGTCATCGCCGTCCTCGTCCTTAGCCATTCTCCTGCACCTTCCGGATCCGCTGCCGCCACGGGACGAGCGCTGGTGAATCCGTCGTCGGACTGCTCGTCGAGCTGGTTCCTCCCCACCCGTTCATCGGAAGAAGGGCGGGTCCGTATCCATTGCCGGTTACGGACTCGCCCTGTACCTCCAGCGGGCTCAGCCTCCCATGAGGCCGGGAAGAGCGTTCGCGACGTTGGTGATCACCGTTCCCACGGCTGTACCCACCGACGTCATCACGGCCGTGTCCTTAGCCGCGATCACGATGCCGCCACCGATGATGACACCGATGGCCATGCCGGGTCGCTTGGTCTTGGCCCACACCATGAGGGCCAAGACACCAGAGACCACACTAACTATTCCAACGAACGTCATGGAGAGCTCCTAGTTTTCGATCGGGAGAGTGACGTTGTGACCTCCGCACTGTATCCACACCATCGCCGTTGCAGGGCTCCGCAAGGAGAAGAGGACTGTCTACAGGGTCGGTTCGAGACCCGCGGGCAACCTTCCACCCGTTTGACGGAGTCTCACTGCAACACGGGTCGCAACCGCGACCGCCTCACCTTCTGACGGGGGAGGGGCCGCAGACGAGCTCGTCAGGAGCAAGATCCAGCAGGTGGCGCAGCTCGGAGGGCGGCCACCACAGCAGAGCGTCGGGCGGATCCCAGTCGGCGGGAGCCCGTACGCCCTCAGAGCGACGCCTCTGGGCCAGTTCCGTCCCCAAAGGGTTGAGCCGGCTCGAGTAGGAGCGCCAGTAGACGACGACGTCCTGAGCCACGCCTCGGTCAATGAACCCCTCGGCGTCATCGGGCAGGTCGGGACCGATGACGGCCTCGACGTCGGTACGGCCCCATCCCATGGTCTCCAGAGATTGCAGGCGTCCCCAGGTCAGGGCCGCGGGGACCCTGGGAGAGTCGACCTGCTCGATCGTCAAGCCGTAGGCCATCCCGGGCCCCGTGGTGACATCCACCCACACAGGCAGGTGCGTGCGCAGAGCGCCGGGCCGCAGATCGAGGGTCCGCTCGATGTCCTCCACTAGACAGCCGTCCAGAGTCAGGAGCTGAATACGCTCCTTGAAGTCGTCAACAGCGACGAGATTGTTGATCCGAGCGACCTGGTGGGAGCTCAAGGAACTCAGGAGCCTCCGGGTGGAGGGGCTCATCGGGGTATCCGGGTCGGCCAGGACGCACCGGATGGTCTCGTCATCGGTGCCCAGGCTGTAGGCGATCTGATTGACAGTTAGTCCCTGGGACAGCAGCCAGGTCAGGTTTCCGTGCACCGAGGGGCGTCCTGCGCCCCTCTCCGGACGAACTTCAGAGACTTCCTTCATCAGAGCTCCTCGGAACACTCGGGCACAGGACTACCCTCACGGACCATCCGCACCCGCTTCAGACAACACATGATCAGCCATCATTTCCTGTGCATTCTAGATTTGAATATGCGGACAGCGAGGCGGAGGGCATCGCTTTCTACCGCGTATGGCTCCTGTCGACCTCGATCACGGTGATGGAGTCCTCGTAGACGCTCCAGGACAGCAACAAACACTTGAGAGTGAGTACGGACATGAACAGCACGGCGAGCCACCATGGATAGACGGTGAAGTCGCAGGTACCGATCAGCTCTCCGAGCGCTCCGCAGGTGTTGGGGACTGGTTCGCCAGCGTGGTCCCACGCCACCCACGCCGTCCAACCGCTTCCGGCGGCCAGGACAAGGGGCAAGGACCAGGCCATGGGGATGCGCATACGGATCAGGGCCGGCAAGACCAGGGTCAGACATCCCGCCAAGGGAAGCTGCCAGGCCAGACGACTCGCACCATAAGACAGTCCCAGGTTTTCCCCCCATCGGGCACCGAGGAACAGAACCAGGGAGATGAAGACGAAACCGATGCAGGTGGTGAAGGCCCGACGGCGCGTCAGTGGTGAACAGCGGCGCACCGATGAACTCTTCTCCAGTTCTCGGCTCTCGCCTGAGGACCATGGCATCCGCCGAACCGGCTCGGACTCATAGGGCTCCTGCCGCCAAGAGGGCGCACCAGGATGGACAGGAGGAGGCACGACGGGGATCTCAGCGGTATCCCCGTCCCGGTTCACGGGATAGATCGAGGTCACGTCCGCTCACCACTCACGTGCAGAAGTGTCCACGAGCGCACGGATCTGGACGTGACAGCGACAGATCTTTCAGCGCTCATAATCGGCACACTACAGGCGCATGCCCCGCCCCGACCGACGAGTAACGGGACGAGGAGTCTTAACCGATCCTTCGAGGCACGTCACTCCCCCAGGGCCCCGGCCGAGGGGTTGGGTGGTTGGTGGTGTGGTGGGTGAGGATACCTCCGATGGCGGCGGCCAGGTCACGGACGACGTGGTGCTGGCCGGTGATGGGCATGCGGGCCACGCCCCGGGGCAGCCAATCCAGATCGGTGGGAGGCGGGGCCTGACGGTCCTGTCCTCCTTGGGGGTGGAAGGTGATCCAGGTGATATGAATCCCGGCCTCCAACAACCCCCGCAGATCCCGGGAGATAGCCGAATGATCGTAGGGTGAATACTTATCCCATCCGTCGGTGATGATGAAGACGGAGCGCACGCCCCTGGCGGTGGTCAGACCCAGATGATCCACCCCCAACCGCAGCGCCAGACGCAGGTCGCCGGAGAAGTTCTCCGTGCTCATGTGGGGGACGCGGTCGGGGATGCGCCCGGCCTCGGTCAGCGCCCATCCTCCGGTGGTCAGGGCGTCAGCCCTGCCGCCTAGGGCCCCCACCGCACGGGCCACGGCCCACACGATCCCCTCGATGGGTCTGCGAACCCAGTTCATACTTCGGCGGCTCTCGGTGATGATGAGGGTGTGGATGGTCGGCGAGGGGGTATGGGCGTAAACCTGCCTGCGCCACGGCCTGGCCGTGGGAAGCTGCCCCATCTGGATCTGAGCCCGGCGCTGGACCATATCCCGCCCCGACATCCGACCCGGAGGACGATCGAAGGCCACCTTGGCCTTGTCCCGCTCACGGAAACTCGCCCGACGCAGCGCCCCCTCCAACTCATGGAACATCCGCACCTCACCCGCATCGGGCTCCCGATCCCACGGATAACTCAGACTCAGCAGACGATTGAGCCCGCGCTCCTCACGCCTGAACAACTTGGGCGCCTTCTCCTCCACCTTACGGTTCAGGCTTGCCTCCTGCTTCGGGTCAGGGGGGACCTCCTCATGGGGGGAGAAGGGGATGTGAATAAGCTTCGGCATGCTCTGTT
>NZ_JH470360.1:24418-50438 GCF_000239715.1 Actinomyces sp. oral taxon 849 str. F0330
CTCGATGGGTCTGCGAACCCAGTTCATACTTCGGCGGCTCTCGGTGATGATGAGGGTGTGGATGGTCGGCGAGGGGGTATGGGCGTAAACCTGCCTGCGCCACGGCCTGGCCGTGGGAAGCTGCCCCATCTGGATCTGAGCCCGGCGCTGGACCATATCCCGCCCCGACATCCGACCCGGAGGACGATCGAAGGCCACCTTGGCCTTGTCCCGCTCACGGAAACTCGCCCGACGCAGCGCCCCCTCCAACTCATGGAACATCCGCACCTCACCCGCATCGGGCTCCCGATCCCACGGATAACTCAGACTCAGCAGACGATTGAGCCCGCGCTCCTCACGCCTGAACAACTTGGGCGCCTTCTCCTCCACCTTACGGTTCAGGCTTGCCTCCTGCTTCGGGTCAGGGGGGACCTCCTCATGGGGGGAGAAGGGGATGTGAATAAGCTTCGGCATGCTCTGTTGGGCTTGTTGGGTGAGTTGTTGGCGGGCCCCTCGAGAAGCGGCGGCTCCGACCCTCTCCATGAGCACTCTCATGGCATCCCACCACTCCAGAACCGGCCCCACACCCACCACACCACCAGCACCAACGCCTGCGCCGGTTGAACCAGCATCATCATCACCGTCATCACCGCCCCCACCAGCACCGACAGCGGCAGACGAGTCCCGACCCCGCTCCCGGTCGCCCTGAACCGGCTGATCCTGACCCCGCTCCCGGTCCCGGTCCTTGTTCTGGTCGTCCTTCTCCCTCTCCTTGTCCTTGCTCTGGTCGTCCTGGTCGTGGTCGTGAGGGGACCGCGGAGCAGTCAGACCATGAGTCCGCGCCGCACACGGATCAGTGAACACCGCATACCCCGGCACATCACCCACAACCCCCACCAACCGCTCCCCCAAACCCACCAAACCCTCCGTATCCCCATCAACCAAACCCAGAACCCCAGCACACACACCCTCAAGCTCACCAACACGCCCAGCACCCAAAACCCCCACTACCTCCTCACGCACACCACGCACATCCTCCACCTGCAACACACCCGAACACACCCGACCCAACACACTCACACCCACATACGCAGCACCCCACCGCCGATCACCCCCATCCGGAAGCGACCACAACAACGCCGACGCCCGCAAATACGGAGCATCCCACGGCCGATCACCCAAATACGCCGCCTCACACCGCACCTCCTCCAACAACAAAGCAGCCGCCACCACAGGCCACGAAACCCCCTCCAACACCCCCACATCCACACGCGTATGACGAAGATGTGCACTCACATGCGCCAACCCACCAGGCACCGTCGGATGAGCCCTACGCCCCGCAGGACGCAAAGGATTCACATCCCCACCAGCCCCCACCAACAACGGCCCCAAACACACATGCAAACCACCAACACCACCACCAGAACCGCCACCACCGGCGACGGCACCAGCGCCAGCGGCATCAGCGGCGTCGATGGACGGCAGAGTCTCAACATGCCCACCCAAACCACCCACCGAACCCAAACGCTCCACCACCACCAACGACCGATCCAACCAACACCACGCACCCCACTCCCGCTCCCGCTCCCCATGAACGAACAACGGCACATCCCTACGCCCCGACATAAACGGCACCCCACGAGCCAAACGCCCACCCACAACACCCAACCCACCAGACACCACGGCCCCTTCAGAGCCGGGCACTATCGAAGTGCTCATACGAAACTCCATTCACACCATCGGGTACAGGTCGACGATCCGTCACCGTCCGCACAGAATCTGTCTACCAGACCACGGACTAGGCTGGATCCGTAGAAGTCTGCCGGTGTTGACGGTCTTCTTCGGGAAGGCCATCAACACAGATCAAAACAGCACTACAACATCATGAACTAATGCGTTCACGATACTAGAATCCCATGAAATCGTGATTGTTACCACTCGGGAGGCGACAATGACTCAGCAGTACCCCACACAGCCCCCCTTGCCCGAGTGGGAGCCGGAATCGGATTTGATGAAGATCAAACCCCCTTCGAAGCTGGTGCCACTGGGAATCGCCGGAGCGATCATGACTGTGGCGGCCCTCATGGGGCTGTGGACGGCTGCGGGCGATGCGAGTCATTACAACGGGGGCGTCTACATCACCTACCCGGTGGCAAGCATCATGATGTCGCTCCCCCTGGCTATTCCCGCAGCTCTGGCCTGGTACCTGCTCAGCAGGAGCTTCTACAGGGGGAGGACGGGCGCTCGGATCTTCATGGCCAGGCGTCATGCAGCCGTGGTCGCCCGGGGCCGGGATGCGGAGCTGGACAAGCTCGCCGAGCAGGCCCAGAAGGATCCGTGGCTCGCCCGGTACGCCGACCTGATGAGCCGGGGTGACGAGATCATGGCCGCGGAGGTGCTCATGCAGGCGCGCAGTGCCGGTCTCATCATCACGGATTTCGACATCAAGGAGTACGTGGGACGGCAGATGCGCCAGGGCCGGATGGGGGGTCTCTAGAGGCAGTATCCACCCACCGGAGGTGACTACCGGCGTCGGGAGGACCGTCCCGGGCGGCGCGGCCTCGACTGCCCCGGGGCGGGGCGCAGCGGCTCGACGACGGCGTCGGGCACCGCAGGCGCACCGGGTTGCCGGGGGGCTCCTTGGAGGTGGAGCAGCCCCTGATTCTCCTGGCGTGCAGCACAAAGGAGGTACCCGGTACGCGCCGAGGCGTAGACGGACCACAGGGCCAGGGCGACCAGGAGCACACCGCCCGGGGTGCTGAAGCCGTTCTGGGTGGCGATGCAGGTCGATACGACGGTGGCCGCGCCCCAGGCAGAGACGGCCAGGAGGAGGAGCCGCTTCGCTGGCGCGGCCACGGGCGTGTGCTGGTCGCTCACCCATCGGGTCAAGATGAGGGAGAGGCCGCCCACGACGGACAGCAGGGGGATGACCGCGACGGCGGACACCAGAGCCCCGGTGATGACGGTGGCGGGGTCGGGGGCAGGTATCTGGGCCGGGGCGGGGATGATCACCGCAGTCATCTTGTCGATCCTCCTGTCGTGCGCGCAACGAGTTGGGGAGCGCCGCGACCGGGATGCCCCGGACGGCTCTAGGAGCGCAGGTTCCGCAGGATGTTGCGGCGAGCCTTGCTCTTGGCCCGCTTCTTCTCGGCGGTCTCCTTCTCCTCCTCCTCATCCTCCTCGGTAGGCGGGTTGATGATCGAGGAACGGACCAGGAGCATTGCCGAGACCGCCCAGATGAGCAGCCCCAGCCCTCCCAGGAGGAAGGGCCATGACAGGGGCAGGACGACGCCGTCGGGCATGTTCAATGACTGCAGTCCCTGGGAGATACCCCACCCGGCGGCTGCCAGAGCGGCGCCGACGGCGGCGGCGACTGGGGCCGGGACCGCCATTCCCGCCAGCGCCCGGCTCCCGTGGCGGGACACCCAGGAGGGAAGTCGTCCGGGCGTCCTGGCGGGCAGGTGGAAGAGAGTGTAACGGCGGTACTCGTCGAATGCCTGGGCGCGGACGTCGACGAAACCGGCCAGTCCCTCCTCCTCGTCGGCGCCGTCTCCCTGCTCGTCAGTGGTGTAGAGATCGGACAGGAGGCCGGTGATCAGGGACCTGGCCTGGGGGCGGTCGATGTAGCCGGGATGGGAGCGGTCGGGGCTGCCGGTGGCGTCGACGTACCCGAAGGTGAGGTTGAGCAGGTCGCTGGCCTCGCCGGGGCGCTGGATCAGGCCGGTGAGCTCGGCGTGCAGACCGTTGAACTCGGGGGATTTCTCGCCGCCGACGGCGGAGAAGCGGGTCAGGAAGGTCGCGTCGTCGCCCTTGCGCCCCCGGCGGGCACCT
The DNA here is from genome assembly GCF_000239715.1 of Actinomyces sp. oral taxon 849 str. F0330. NCBI lineage: Bacteria > Bacillati > Actinomycetota > Actinomycetes > Actinomycetales > Actinomycetaceae > Actinomyces > Actinomyces sp. oral taxon 849. Next base: position 28,229 of record NZ_JH470360.1, read on the forward strand.
GGGCTGGCTGCGAAGTAATCGACAAGGATGCTGGAGAAGACCGGCCACCGGTCCTGGAGGTCGTCGAGGGTGGTGCTCATGGTGGGGTGGGCCCGGGGCATAGGGCCGAGTCCTTCCTGATTCCTGGGTTTTCCACTGAAAAGGAGCATACGCTTGGAGCGCTTGCCGATTGTTGCGCACATGGTCAGAGCGCATATCGCCTCGGTTTTCCGAGCTTGCTGTGAGGAGCCCGTTCCATGATGTCACCGGTCCTGGTCGCTTATGGGCGCATTGGCGGCGATTGGAGGCCTACTGGTGACCCGGTGGAGGGGGCGTGCGGTGCCTGCGGGAGGCACGCGGAGGTGTGGGAGGCCCTGGGGGTGGTCTCCCGGAGGTTCTCCTCCTGGGACCTGATCCGCACCGATGCCGCCGCGGGGCGCAGACTCGTGTGCGCGCCGTGCGCCTGGGCGCTGGTCAGTCCCGGAGACCTGCGCCGCAGGCGTCTGCACCTGACGGCGGGCGGGGGCGTGGGCCAGTGGGAGTGGAGTCAGACGGCCAATCGGCTCCGGGCCGGGCCATTGAGGTCCTCGGAGTGCCTGGTGGTACCGGTGGGGGGACGCAAGAGCGTTCTCCCGTTCGCCGCCTGGGGGTGCGTGGTCTCGGACGCCGGGGAGCTGCGCTGGGGACCAGCTCAGGCCCGGGCCGCGAGGGCAGGCGGGTTCATCCGGCAGATGGGGGCCGGGGAGCGCGACCTGGTCGCGAGGGACGCTCCCGGGGCGGTGCTGTCCGGGCTGGGCGCCGAGGAGCGGTCCCGGGTCCGGGCCGCCTGGAGGGTGTGGAGGCCGTGGATGGCCTCGCAGTGGGCGGGCGTGATGATCAGGGCGACCCGGGGCGCGGCGGGCGCGGTCGCCGTCGAAGTCGATCGGGCGGGGAAGCGATGACGGGTGATGAGACCTCTCGGGCCCGGTGGGGCCTGACAACGGTGCAGGGGCTGGTGGACCAGTCCCCCTACCTGCCCCTGGAGGACCCCGCTGAGGCGGTGGCCGAGCGCCTGCTGATGCTCGCCCATCTGACAATGAACCGCGACGTGTGGGCCGGGGAGCGCTTGGAGCGCTACTGGGGCGCGTTCGGAGACGCCGTGCGCGGGTCCGCCATGTCGGGAACGGTGGTGGACTGGTGGTGCAAGTTCGTCGACACGATGGGGGGTGTTCCCCTGGGGGCCTCGGGCCTGCTGCATGAGAAGAACCTGCTGGTGCGTCCCGGGCTGCTGGTGCCCCCGGTGAGGGACTCCCGGGTGCTGCGGGTCCTGGACGAGTGGGCTCCGGACCTGGTGGATCGGACGCGGATGTGGGTGCGCACTCGGCGAGAAGCAGCCGCAGAGCGGGTCCGGGACACGGTTTTCACCGATGAAGGGGACCTCCTATGAGGACGGTGACGTACACGGGGACGCTGGTGGCACGCTCGTCGATATCACACGTCGGCGACGGCGGGGGAAGGGTGCACGTGCTGCGCCGGGAGAACGTGGTTACCGCCGATGGCGAGGTGATCGGGGTCCCGATCGTCTCCGGGGCTGTGATCAGAGGGCGGATGCGGCGTCTGGGAGCGGCGATGGTCCATGAGGCCCTGGGAGGGGGGCCGTTACCGTTCAACGTGGTCACGGCCCTGGCCCAGGGGGGTGTACTGACCGAGACGCGCACGGCCCGCGAAGTGCTCACCGGCGATAGGCAGGCGCGCCTGCGCGAACGGATCCCGTTATTGGGACTGATGGGAGTTGTCGGCGGGGGCCGGATGATGGCCGGCCGGCTGATGGTCTCCAAGGCCATCCCGGTTGGCCGGGAGACCCTGCATCTGCTTCCCGGACTGGATCGCGAGAGGCTGACCCGCGATGGTCGGCGGTGGCCGTCGGTGTACGAGCTCATGGAGCGCGAGGGGTACACGGTGGGATCCGACGTCTCGAGCATCGCGGCTCTGGTCGGGTCGTCGCAGGACGCAGGCGTTGCCGATATCTCGCCGATGCGCTTCGAGATTGAGACGCTGGCGGCGGGCACGACCCTGTGGCATCGGGTGGTGGGCGAGGATCTGACTGCGGACGAGGCAGACTGCCTGGAGGACCTGATGCGCGTGTGGTGCGACCGTGCCCGTTTGGGCGGGGGCAGGGGCAGGGGTCTGGGAGATGTCGAGGCCTCCTACGAGCGCACGGTGACCGACGTGATGGGGCGGGCCTGCGAGCCGGAGCGGGGCAGCTGGCGCCGAGCCATGCTGGACGACCCGGCGGCGACATCGGAAGCGCTGTCGTGGCTCTGACCGGGCTGGCACCTGGCTGGGGACCGCTGGTGATCTCCTGCACCGCCCCGCTGGGGGTGGCGATGGACGAGCCCGGCCTGGACCTGGCCGGGCTGCTGGCCACCCGTGTGATGCGGGTTCTGCAGGCCCAGGGGGAGGATTCCGTGGACAAGGAGACGGATCTGCCGCTTCCGGTGGCCATCTGCCCGGGCGGGGAGGCGGGGTGGCACTGGGCCGCATCCTGCGTCATGGTGGACCCGGACATGGCCGACTTAGTGGGGCACCGGCGGCGGACGCGGGTGATGGACAGCTCGTGGATCGGGCGGGCCGCGGCCCGCCCGTGGCCGGTGATGCTGGCATCCAAGACCGCCTACAAGGACCGGATGACCCCGCACGAGGTGCGCGGGTGGGGGCTCCTGCGGTGGAGGGCGGTCGGAGACCCCGGCCTGATGATGCGCCTGCTGGCCCCGGTAGTCGCTCTGGGTAAGGCCCGCGGCTCGGGCGAGGGAATGGTCCACTCCTGGCAGGTCGAGACGGTGGAACTGCCCCGGCGGGACTGGCAGGGCTGGATCCATGTCGATTCCTCCGGAGCCCTTCTGCGCCCAGTTCCGGTCGAATGCGCCACCAGATGGGGAGCGAGCGAGAAATGGGAGGAGGGGATATGGGGCCTGCGCCCGCCGCAGACGGCTCACGTGACCGGCCTGGCTGTTCCAGTTCCCAGCGATCCGACGGGGGACGATCCGTGGATGCTGTAAGCCGATCGGGCAAGATCGCGGCGCCCTTGGGCTCGCGTCGGGGACGGATGGTGGATCTGGGCGGCCTGGTCGAGCAGACGATGGAGTCCATCGAGGCGTGGATGGTCGACCATCCAGGGACATGGGTGGCCCTCTCCGGGGGCAAGGACTCCACCGCGGTGGCCCACCTGGCCCGCCGGGTGGATCCGTCCACGCCCCTGGTGTTCTACGACAGCGGGGCGGAGTTCCCCCAGACACTCAGGTGGATGGAAAGAACACAGGAGGAATGGGGCGGAATCGTGAGGATTCCAGCCGTCCCCGACGCCGTCTCCCTCTTCGAGCAGGAGGGGTTCCTCACCGGCCGGCCCACCGATGGCAAGCAGAGGTCGTCCAGATCGCTGCACCGGGTGCTGATCGAGGAGCCGGAGGCCTGCGCCCGCCGGATGCTGGGCTGCGACTGGAACCTCCTGGGGCTGCGGGCCGACGAGTCGCCCGGACGATCCCTGGCGCTGGTCCGCGGGCGGGGGGAGACGGTGCGCCATGACAGGGGTGGGGAGTTCGTATCCGGCTCGTTCTCACCGATCTGGAGGTGGCGCGCGGCCCATGTCCACACCTATCTCACGCGTAATCGGGTGCCCATGTCCAGCCTGTACCGGGACCTGGAGCGCCTGGGGGTGGGGTGGGAGCACTCGAGGGTTTCGCTGATGCTCGACGGCAACTGCCTGCGCCGGGGCAGGTGGGCCCTGACCTACCGTCTGGCCCCCAACCGGGCACGCGCGATCGAGGAGCGCCTGCCGCTGCTCAGGTCTCTGCGCTGATCGGGAGGAGGACGGGCGCGGCCGGGGGCGACGTCGCCGGCGTCAGATGACGTAGGCGGTCGCTCCGGGAACCCAGAGGGCGAAGGCCTCGTGGGCCAGGAGCCACATGGAGTAGCTCACCAGTGCGATGTTCAGGACGTGCTCACGCCTGGAGCCGGCCGTCCCCAGGATCGGAAGCCGGATGTAGCCGTTGGGCGGCCAGCATCGCGACACCGCTCGGGCGGCGGCCCGTGTGAACACCGCACGCGCGCGGGCCGGTCGCGTCTTCGGCGACCCGGCAGCGCCCGGGGAGGGAATCCGTCTTCCGGCCGCGGCGTACACGGACGCGGGAGCCGGACCGTGCCAGGGCTGGAGCCAGGCGACCCCCTGAGTGGTCAGAGTGTCTCCGAGGCAGTGGATGAAGGTTCCTAGGGCCACGACTGCGGGCAGGAGGACGAAGCGGTTGGTGTCGAGGAAGACGCCGGTGTAAACGCCCACTAACACCCCCGCCACCCAGGGTCCGACCCAGGTGCGCATGAGCACCGCCCCGACGTCGTTGCCGGCCATCTTGGTCATGCGCAGGGCCTTGGCGGCGAAGGCGGTCAGGAGGGCCGCGGCCAGGACGACGCCGACGTCGACACCGCGGCCGCGGCCGATCTGCTCGGGGCTCAGTACCCATCCCGCGCGGTTGGCCAGTGCCGCGGCCCAGGAGGCCGGCAGGTGCAGGAGGGTCAGGCCGGCCGCGGCCGCGGTGGCGGCGCCGATCCCGACCAGGGAGTGGGTCAGGTGGCGGTGACCGCCGGAAGCCCGCTCGATGCGGGCGGCCATCGCCTGGGTGGGGCTGGGCACGAGGGTGACCCCAAGGATCCGAACGGCGGGCACGGATCTGGCGATCGTGCCGTCGTGGTGGTCGAGGTCGGGCAGTAGGGCTGCACCGGCGGTCAGGAGGGCGCCGGCGGCCACGACAGGCAGGGGCTGGGGCGCGATCCCCAGCGCCAGGGAGCTGGACGAGGTCAGAGCGAGGAAACCGGCCGCCCCCATAGCGGCGTGGCCGTAGCCCATCATGTCGGAGCCCCCCTTCCTCGTGGTCCCTGGCGGACCGAGCGGATTCGACCCTATCCAAGCGCGCGCCCCCGCTAGCGCGATCCCTGCAGAGGCACCGGATAAGAGGTCTGGGGGGTGCCCTACTGTGGAGAACATGCGCACCCTCCCCCTCCTGAGCAAGACGAAGGCGGCATCCCGTCAGGTCGCCGGTACCGGAACGGATGGGGCAGAGGAGGGCAAACGGGCGCGTCAGCGCTGGATCGCAATGACCCTCATGCCCGCGGTATGGGTGCTGTGCGCCGCTGCACTGGTTCTGGCCCCCGCCTATGTGATCGGTCGTCCCGGACTGGCCGTGTGGATCGCCTCCCTGCTGGCCGTTCCCGTCTCCCACCCGATCATCCAGGTGGTGCGCTACCAGCGCGCACGCGCCAAGGGCGCCGGGGCCAAGGAGGCCAGGGCCAAGGCCCGCCCCCTCCTGCCGCCCCTGGTCTCCGGGCGCGCCCGGGGCTGGGCGGACGCGATCATCTACCGAGACAACCGGTGGTGGAGATACGCGCAGTGGGCCATCACCGCACTGGCCCTTGCGGCCGTCGTGCTCCTGCCCTTCTCCCCCGTAGCCCCGGACGGGTGGCTGCGGCCCGCGGGATCCCTGCTCCCGGTGGCCGTGTGGTGGGGCGTGATCGGAGGACGGCAGAGGTTCCTGACCCAGATGCAGCGGGGAGCCGCCGAGGGGATTCGCCGGATCGCCGCTGCCACCCTTCACTACCCGCGCACCAAGGGGGCCCTGATGAGCCTGGCCACCTGGCTGAACCTGACAACCGGATGGAAGGCGGTCAGGGTCATCGAGTGGGACACCACCAGGGACGGGACCCCGATCATCCCCAGGGTCTTCGAGGTCATGGCCCCCGGCGACCTGTCGGTGACGGACAACAAGGCGTGGACCGAGTTCGAGGCCAACCTGACCGCTAAGTACCCACGACGCTCCGGCTGGCACGTCGCCCGCAAGCCGAACGGATCCGGGGCCATCGTCAGCCCCGCCCGCTACCCGGTTTCAGCGATATGGAACGGCGACGTCGACAACGACAACCCCATGGGCTTCTACATCGGGGAGTCGATCGATCACCCCGACAGCGTCCAGCGACTGGATCTGGTCAACCCCTCCAACCACGCGCTGGTGGTCGGGGCGACCGGTGCGGGGAAGACCACCGCCATCGAGCCGATCATCGCCCAGAACGTCCTCAAGACGATGCCGTGGGACCCCGCCCTCCACGGCAGCGCCCATATCCTGGATCCCAAGGGTCCCCTAGCCAGCAGGTGGGCGGGTCGCCCCGGAGTCCTGTGCTCCCGGGGCAACGCCGATGGGACCAATGCCGAGGGCGATGACATCAGCGGATTCGAGGTCATGGCCTCACACTGCGACCTCATCGAGGACGAGCACAGGCGCAGGCAGGAGGTCCTGGCCTCCTACAGCGACTGCTCCAACTGGTTGGAGCTTCCCGACGCAGTCAAGGCCGCCCACCGGCTCTCGCCCGTACTCGTCATCCTCGACGAGTTCCTCGACCACACCGGCAAGGAGACCGCTCAGGGCCGGGAGGCAGAGCAGATCAAGCGGGACAACGCAGCCCGGGCGCACATCCTGTTCATGACCAGCCTGTGGGAGCGCAAGGCCAGGAACGTCGGCATCCACGTCATCATCATCTCCCAGGAGGCCAAGATGACCGAGATCGGCTCCACCCGCGTCCGCATGGCGCCTGTACGCATCATGGCCGGCCGCCTCGACGACGTCGCCTGCAAGGGGTTCTTCAGCGTCGCCGGCAGCGAGATGCCCTACATGCCCACCACCCGCAGATCCACCTCCCCCAGCGGCGAGGTGATCGAGCACCCCATCCCGGGACGCTGCTACGTGCAGATGGCCACGGGGCAACCTGTCAAGAGATTCCAGGCGTACTGGTTCGGGGGGAACAGCAACACCGGCACACTCGACAGATACCTGCCCCGCAACCGGCAGCCGGGAGCCGGTATGTTCGACGGCGACGCCGCCCGCGTGCGCATCGCAGCCATGGAGGACCTCGACAACAACGGAGTCCCCGATGCATGGGAACAGCCCCAGCCCGAGGACGCGCTCCCCTCGACTCCCCGACCCGTCAGCAGCGATGACGACACCTCCCCCAACGACTGGGCGTCCCTCCCGCACGCCGGGGAGGTGCCGGCCTCCCTCTCTGGATCGCCCCGATGCGCCTACAACGGTTGCCGGGCCGAGGGGGACTACACATGCCCGAGGAACGGTGCCCTGTACTGCCCCGATCACACTGGCCCCTCCCCCGACCCCGCCGAGCACGGACGATTCGGTCAGGACTACCTCGACACCCACCCGCTCAACCGCGCCGGAGCCGCCGGAATCTACAGGGAGGTGGGGGAACGGGCCAGGTCCGCCGGCCTGGTCGCCTCATGGGCGCCGATTGCCGGGACCGACGGGAGCCTCACCGATCAGGCGAGGATCACCGTCACCACCCCCGAGAACAAGCTCGTGGCCATCATCCTGGCAGCCCCCGGCAGCATTCAGGCCCGAACCGCCCTCAATAGGCAGGGCGTGCAGGGTCCGGAAGCGTCCTTCAACGCCGTGTGGACGGCGATCAACACTCAGCTCGCACATAACAAAACAGCAAACTAAGTGCATACACGGTTTACACCTAAATGGTTGACTCTTTATGAGCAAAATTGGTGTAACCTGTCCCAATAAAGGCATAAGGGGAACAGATCCCCTCATCCACCACCCAGCGAAGGCCTCTCGCAATGCGTACCACCACGGACGATTCCAGGACCCCGACGCCCCACAGGGAACGGACGCGCATCAGCGCGAACATCCAGTCCTCCATCTACCGAGCGGCGCGCTCCGAGGCCGCCGCGGGCGGCATGAGCCTGGACGACTTCATCGTCCTCACCCTCGAGGAGGCCGCCTCCTGGGACCCGCAGACGAGGGCGTCCATCTTCGCCGCCGGTATCAGCCGCGAACGCAACGAGACGGCCATCCACCAGTCGATCAGCTGGCCCCTCTCCACCCAGGAGAAGGTCGACAGGGCCCGCAGGGCCGACTGGATCGACGCAGGCCTACCCCTCCTGCGATCCCGATGGATCAACCTGTCGCTCGACGCCCACCTGGCCGGAGGGCGGGACAAGGCCCCCCGTAAAAGCATCATCCCGCCCTACCCGCGGCCCATCCGCGAGGACATGGTGCTCAACCCGAAGCGCTACGGCATCACCCTGGACAGGTCGGGGCACGTCCCCTCCAAACCGCCCCGGGACGCGCTCACCGTGCGCATCGACCCCACCATCACCTCAGTAGCCGTCCGCAAGGCGAAAGAGGCCGGAACCAGCCTGCGCGACTGGATGGAGAGAGCCATCACCGCCATGGCCGGCGACCCGACGACCGATGATCAGAAGGCCGCCACCCACAAGCTCTTGGAGTACCACGGCCTCACCCTCGCCGAGGATGGGACCATCAGCTGACCCCTTCCCGAGTCCGCAGCACGATCTACAAAACCCGTCGACAGGGAATCGCCCCGGCGCGGTCAGGAGACTCGAGGTGTCCCGGAGCCGTCAAGAACCGCATGATCAGTACAATCACATGATGACACTATGGTACTGTGAAATGGAAAAACTATAATACTTCGATTTTCCGATATCAGAGATTCTCTCTATGAAGGACGATGACATCGGTGATCGTCCCGGAAGCGGAATCGACCGAGCGGCCCCGTTGGTGCGCGGGAAACTAGCAGACGCCGGCCCGCATCATCCGGAAAGGGTCGCTGCCAGCGGGGTATGGGGATGTGGGGACCTCGTCGAGGCGCACCGGCCTCCCCGGGACGTGCGGAGCGCTCGTCCTCCCGCGATAGTCGACCGCATCCCGCCGGAACACGTAGCGACGCCGCAACTCTTCGGGGTCATCCTCGGGGCCGTGGAGGACGACCCATCCGTTGACGGGTTCGAGACGCATCCTCATGCGCCTTCCCAGGGCGGTGTAGGTCCGTCCCAGGCCGTTGACCAGCGCGCTTTTGGCGACGCCCCGGTCATACTCGCGGCGGATGGCCTCCGCCCCGATCCCGAGCAGGCCGTCACGCGTGTAGGTACCGGCAAGCGCGTCGAACAATTCCTCCCGGCCCCCGAATCTCGAGAAACGGTCGCGATTCCCGTTGACCACGGAGTCCAAGCGACGCACGAAGTTGGCCACCGCCGGGTTCATGAGCGGCCCCCTCCGCGCGGCCCGCATGTCCATGAGGATCTGCTCGGGGTAGTCGGGCACGACCGTGTTGACGGGAAGAAGCCCGGGGCGGGCACCGGGGTCGGCCAGACGCCCCTGAATACTCGCGTAGTCCTCGCCGACGATCCGAGCCAGCGCAGTGACCGGCCACCGATGGTCCACCAGCGCGGCCAGGGTGGCGGCGTAGAACGTGGATCCCGTGGAACCCCGTTCACGATCCCTCATCACCAGCAGCTCGGGTACGAGATCCCCCAGGGCCTCACGCTCACGGGCATGCGCGTCCACGAGTGCAGCAGGCGTAGAGACAGCTGTGACAGACCTCTCGGCGCTCATAGTCAGAACCCTACAGGCGCAGAGACCCGACCAGCCGACGGACGTCGGGGCAACAGGCCCTAACCGGCTCCCGCTGACCAATTAACCCCGGAAGCCGTCGGACGATGCTGCCTTGGCATCATGACGGGGGTCAGCTGTAACGGGGTCCCAGTCCCAGGAGGATCGGCTCAGATCCACCGTTCTTGTCCCGTACTGCGGCCTTACCGGGGAATACCCGCTCGATGGCGGAAACGACGACCGGCCTATACATCTTCGGCGTCTTGGAGACCAGGTTGGATAGGGCGTACTGGTAGCCGAAGCTCGCCGCCGCATCGCGGTAGGACAATAGGGAGCGCAGCTGCGGGGACCAGCCGATCTCCCCTGAGCGGCGCCGCTGGTCGAGATCCTGGGCGACCCGGATGATAGAGGCGTCCACGCCCAGACCGGCGGCCAGATCCCAGTCGGTGGTTACCTCGACGTTGTGATCGAAGCGGTCCAGAAGGGCGTCGCTCATAGATGCCCCGGGGACGTCCGGATTGTAGGAGGCCACCACGTTCCATCCCGTGGGGACCGGGATCTTCCCCAGCGATGGGTTGGAGGGGACCTCGACGTAGGAGCGCCCATCCATCGCCGGATAGACCACGGAGAGCACACGGGGATCGGCCAACGCGATCTCCTCGATGATGAAGGGGACCCCTCTCTCCAGGGACCGCAGGAAAGGTCCGTTGGCCCACAGGAAGGTCATCGGGTTCGAGGGATCCTGAATGTAGCCGCCGACGATGTCGGCCTCGGTGGTGTCGGCCGTACACACGAGCATCTCGAAGCCGTCGGGAAAGGAAGCGTCCGACAAGGCCGATTTCCCCGTCCCGGGAGGACCGAAGAACAGAACGTGCTGACGCTCCTGGCGACAGTGACGCATCCAGGACACATCCTCGTAGTTACCGATACGACGAGGGAAATAGGTCTCTCCGTTAGGGCGCTTCTGCGGCCCGCACTCGGAGAGCACGACTGATCCCTGGTCGTGGAACACCGGAGTGTCGTCGCCCCAAACCTCCGTGTCGGGAACAGCCGGAACCGGCCCCGGAGCAGGAGTCTGCATCCCCTGGAACGCGGGATTGTTCTGAAACGCAGGATTCCCCTGGAACGCAGGATTCCCCTGGAACGCAGGAGCAGGAGCCCCCGCGTTCTGGGCACCGGAAGCCCGCCCTCCCCTGGCCCAGGACGGCAAGCCGCCGAATCCGTTCGCCACGATCCGCTCCAATCCACCCCCCGTATGAGGAACAAGAGGTTAAGGGGGCTTCGACAACAGGTCCGCGACCACCCTAGGGCACCCGCACCGGCACCACCATGCGGAAACGACCGAGCCCACGCTCTAAGGAGAGCATGGAGGCGCCGAAGACGCGCCCCCGAGGTACCTTGGCCGTATCAGCCCCGCGACGATCCCCGGTCCGACGAGGAGCCCCCGATAAGCGCGGAGACGATCAAGCCCGTACCAGCTCCGACAGCAGCGGCGACTACCGGCCCCCATAGCGGTCCGTCCGCCAGATAGACGGAGGCCGCGCAGGCTCCCAGCATGATCGCGACCGAAGCGGCCTTGTATCCAAGCGAGGGAGCATCGACACTCGCCGCCGCGGCCAGGGCTGCCACTATCAGCAGGATCCAGGCCATGACACCCACCCGTATTCAAAGGGTGCAACAGATGACGACTCCATAGAATCATGATGTCATGGATGTGGTTCTGTTCGCCCAGTAGGACGATGGGATCGTCTCCAACACGCTGGTACCGGACCACACGGAGCAACGACGTTGCCGAGACGGCGCTGCCCCTGACACAACCACGACCACCACAGACGCCTCCATCAGCCCTTTGATATCTCTTGATGTCCCTTGACCGGGATGCGCGGGCCGTCCCGGTGGAGCTCCTGAGTGAAAGGATCTAGGTACCTCTTGTAGAAGAGTCCGCAGGGTACGCCGAGCATTACCGATCCGGAATGACGTGTCGGTAGATAGTGGCTCGGGAGACCCCAAGGGCCTTGGCCATCTGGGTGACCGTAGCCCCACTGGAGAGCATCGCAGTGGCCGCGGCGTCCTTCTCCGGGGTCCACACGGTAGGGCGACCGATAGGAGCGCCTCTGGTCCTAGCAGCCTCAAGACCGGCGATAGTGCGCTCAGTGATGAGCTCGCGCTCGAACTCGGCCAAGGAAGCGAAGATAGCGAAAGTCAGACGCCCCGCCGCAGTCGTCGTATCGATGGCCTCATGCAGGCTGCGCAGGAAAACGCCCCGAGCGGCAAGGTCGTCGACTGTCGACACCAGATGGGAAAGAGAGCGACCAAGACGATCAAGACGCCACACGACAAGAGTATCGCCTTCTCCGAGGGCGTCGAGAGCCAGGTCGAGACCAGGCCGAGCCGAGACAGCCCCGGACGCCACATCGGTAAGAATCTTGGTGCAACCGGCGCTCTTCAGAGCATCGATCTGCATCGCGAGCTGCTGTTCCCGCGTACTGACGCGGGCGTATCCGATGATGACCACGCCCCCATGATGCACGGGCACAGCTCCTCACGGCGGACGTGGAGAGTATTTTGAACACGGCTTTTGAACACTCAGCAGTCGGCGTGTCACCGACCAGGCACAACATGTCCTAAACCGGTCGTTTATGCAACATCCACCCCGAACCGGCGAACAGGGTGCACACCCCGAAGAGCCCCCTCATCCATCCACGGGCCAGAAGACCTGCCCACCGGCGGCCTCAACCTGCGCCAGCCAGGAAGACTCCTCCTCCCACCCCAGTTCCCCGGGCATCACTCTGGGCACACCCCAGGCATCCTGAGTACCGTCCAACCAGGGCGTTCCCGTAACATCCAGAACTCTCTCGATATAAGCATCCCACCCCACGGGCGAGACAATCGCCATCCCCCTCCCCCACGGCCCGGGAACCCCCGAAATACGCGCCCACGAACAGTACTGGCACAATCCGTCTGACCCGTGCCTGGGCGCACTTCGAGGACAGCGCCCCAACGGGTGCGCATCCACCCATTGCCCCGTCCTGGGCTGGCCGAATGCAGGCGCATACCCCGCCCCAACCGATTTCCCCTTCGCAGCGGCAGCGGTCGTCACCCCCACCTGCACCGCACGAGCACCACGACGCCCTAGACGAGGCAGAACCCCGAGTACGAACCACCCGACCCCCACCATAAAGCCGCCCCACACCACGATCCAGAACAGGACCGCGGCAGTGAGTCCGAGATCAATCCCACGACGATGAGAAGTCATTGCACCCAGCGTCGCGACAACATTCAACACACCATTTCTCATCTCGATAGGACCCCGCAGCATCAACAATCAACACAGCAAAACCAATACAGAATAACCCCATTACTCACTAACTGAAGGCCGGAGCAAGAGCCCAGCTCCAAGGGGACACCGGTCGGAGTGACCGCACCAGGAGGAATCGAACACCGGACTCGACAGCAAGGCCCCACCGACCGGCAGAAGTAGGAGAAGGGGCGAACGCAAACGGGAACCCATAGAAAACCGCGCCGCTGGTACAGGCCGTCATGCCCCGTCCTTTCCAGCAGCACCAACGGATGATCGCATACTTAGGCGGACCTTACCCACCCATGGGGCGCCAGCGTAGGCCCCGGCATGACCCCTGGCGTAGAACCTGGCGCAAGGGCACGCACGTCCCGCCGTATGCACCCCGCAGGCCGCGCAGCACCCCCTCGTCGCAGCACGGCCACTACGATCTCGACAGGTGCAGCCCTCCGAAGGCGCACCGGGACGCACAGGCCGCACCCCAGGGCAGGACGACGGAGAAACACAGTTGGACACACCCGGAATGATGACGACCGTCGGCGGCCGACGCCGAGGGATGACGATCACGCACCGCGACCACCAGCATCTCGAGTGGATCGCCCGCTGGTACTCACTCACCGACGAACACCTCGGACGAATGGACAAGGGATGGGCCGCATGGGCCGTCATGATGTCCAATGACAGGCTTCCCAAGGGATCCCCCCTCAATCCCATGCCCGACGGCTCGAAAGGACAAAAAGCCTCGACACACCTGTCGAACCTGAGAACCCGGATGTCGCGTCTTTCCAAGGTCGAAATCCCCGGATTCAAAGAAGGACTCGTCACCCGTCTCAGATCCTGGGAACCAGGACGTGTCACCACCGGGTGGTGGCTGACGAGAACCGGGAAGGAGTACATGCACGCCCCTTACAGCATCGCCACGGAGCCATCGGTTCTCAAAGCCGGGCACATATGGGACTCCGCAGACATCGGGTTCCAGATCGAGTCGTTATTCGGGCTCACAATTCTCTCGGAAAGAGAGACCACATCAGGACAGACGTTCCGCGACGGCCTCACCCAGGAGGTCCCCACATCCCTGTTCAAGGCCAAGCGCACCGGACAGGAGCGAGACGGGCTGCCCCGATCGAAGCGCCCGGACCTGGCCATCCTGCACACCAGCTCCTCCGGCCGCGCATCCTTCACCGCCATCGAGGTGGAACGAGTCATGTCGCGACCGATACGCGACTACAGGGAGAAGCTGCTGACCTACACCGAGGACCCACACGTCGACGCCATCTGGTACCTGTGCGACCGTGCACCGATCCGGAACCGGGTGCGTCAGGCCTACACCGACCTTCTCAAAGCCGGGGAGATAGCAGACACCTCGACGACGCCCACGCTCGTGGAGACGGTCCAGCACTGGGGAGAGCCGCCGCCGCGGGAACAGCAAGACGGCTACCTGAGACGAACCACCTCATGGGTGGGGCTTCCCGGCATCGGCCTGGACGGTTCCCCCCTGCTCAACAGCAAAGGTGAGCCCTCGGCCGTGGGAAAGAGAATGCTCGGCGCTCTGCGCATGGAACAGAACATGCAGAGCGCATCGATGCGCCTCGACGGAAGGGTCCACTGATGCTCAACGCCTACCCGTATCGGAGAGTGGAACGATTCGCGATCCGGGAGATGACGACAAGACCATTCACATCCTGGAAGTCGGTCACACCGATGATCCTGGTCCTGTTCGTCCTGTGTCCCCCGGGCGCGGCCATCGCAGCGGGACTGCCCCTGATATTCCTACGAAACAACGACACCTGGAAAAGGCGCCCCCTGATCGCGCTCGCCATCGGAATCCTGCTATGGGCGGCCTCGGCGGCAGTGGGAGTCATCCCCTTCGGATCGATGTTCGTCGCACTCGGACATGCCCTGCGCGGAACCCCGAACTGGCCCCTGGCCCTATTCATCTGGCTGATCGGATCAATCTGGTACTCCGCCCCCGGACTGGTCATCGGCGGACTGCTCGCGCTCGGACGCGGCGCAGGCATCGACCTGTCCCAGGAGAAGTTCCTCCAAGCGCCCAGAACAGGGCTGCGCTCCCTCGAACGATCCAAGCAGGCCGCCCGCGACGAGCTAGCGACCGCCGACATCCAGGACGCCACGGAATAGGAAAAGAGCAGAAACCAGCATGAAACCGAAGATGTTCACAAGACGCGCTGGTACGCCCCCATCCGGCCTCTACGTCAGATTCGGCTACGTCGAAGGGCACTCCCTGCCGTGGGAGGGGTACCGCGCCGGCCAGATCGTGGAGCGCCCCGCCGATGAGCTCGGCCATGGAGTCATCGTCGGAGCCACCGGCTCCGGCAAGACCGTGGCCTCCTACCCGGTCATCTACTACCCCGTCGTCGGAGGCGGATGGGGAAGCATCGTCGTCGACTTCAAGGCCTCGGCCAAGACCCGCGAAGCGGTCAGGGCCGCCGCCCTCGCGGCGGGAAAGCCCTTCATCGCCCTTCAGGTCGGCACCCCGGTGCCTGGGGAGGAACCCGCCTTCTACGAACCGTTCAACTGGGCCGGAACCCCCGAGGAGAAGGCATCCATGCTGCTGTCGTGCTTCGACATGACAACCGAAGGCGCAGCCTCCTACTACACCAGCGTCGCACAGGGATGGCTGCGCTTCTGCTTTCGCCTCCTGGAACACACTGGTCTCAGCAACGGCGAGTCCACCATGGACTTCCTCCTGCGCATGTGCAGCACCGCCGAAGCCAAATCAGCCATCAAGAAGGTCTCCCGTACCAACGCCCCCGCGGCTGACCACCTCACCCGGGCCATCGGACACACGATCACGGACAAGGACCTCGCTGGTCTGAAGTCCCAACTCCAGAACATCGCGGACCCGCTGGCCCCCAACCTCAGCACAGCCAGCCACCACCCCGGACGAACCGTCTTCGACCCCACCCAGATCAGTGCCTCGGGCGCGATCGGATACGTGTCCATCTCCGCGGCCAACGAATCTGTCGTCAAGGGAGTGGGCACGCTCATCCTCCAGCACCTTACCTCCGTCATGCAGGTACGCATGCGAGGAACGGCTGGAGGAGAACCCATGGTCATACTCATCGACGAGGCCTCCGCCCTGGGAGACAAAGCGGTCGTCGTCGAGACCCTCCTGAAACAGGCCCGAGAGGCCCGCATGTGGGTATGGCTCGCCACCCAACAGCTATCGGCCTGGCCCCAGAGCGTCCAAACCGCGATCCTGGGGAACGCCTCCACCATCATCGCCCTGCGCAGCGACGACATCGCCTCCGCCGAGCAACTCTCGGCCAATTCCGGATTCGGTCTCATCGAGGTAGAAAAACGCCAGGGAGAGGCATCGGCAGCCGTCGGAGGGGAGAAGCAGACGATCGGACGGAGCAAGCAGCGCACCGTCGAACCCGGGCACCCCCTCGTCGACCCCGGAGAGTTCCAGAACCTCCCCAACCACCAGGCCTACATCTGGTTCCGATCCATCCCCAATCTGGAAGTCGACCCCGATCACAGAGTCCCCGCCACACCAAGGCAGTGGACCGACCATCCACGACTGCGCAAAGGCTGGGAGAAGTACTTCAACTACGACATCCCCATCGTCGCCATCGTCCCTCCCTCGGTGATGCTCGAGGCCGCCAACACGGCACAGGAGAACCATTTGACGAACGCCACGTCCAATAACGCCGCCGTCACAAACGCCGTCTGGACACCACTGCCCACCGCACCGGCACCCTCCACGCACACCGCATCGGAGCAACCTGCGCCGCCCGAGCTGCCCGACCGGCCGGCACCGCCCGAGCCGTGGGATTACGACGGGTTCGCCTCCCTGGATCCCTCGTACGATCGCCCCGGCCAGGAGGAGGACGGCACCTCCTATACCCCAGCTCCCAGGTTTTCCACCTCCAGGCGAGCCAGCATCCCGCCGCCAGTCCCACCGCGCCCTAAGGCCACCGCCGCCACCGCCGCCACCGCCCCCGGCAACGAACCGGTCCAGGATGGATCCAGCAGACCCGTCCAGCAGAACCACCCACCGGCCTCACCGTGGGCGCCTGTCGTCGACGACGACTGAGCACGTCCAAGAACCGCGGCAGTGGTCAGGAGACGACCGCAAGACGAGAAAAGGGAAGCCATGACCCAGCCCCCCGCAAGTACGCCCCCACACGGGGGACCCGACCCCTCGCAGATCGACCCCGCAGCACTCGCCGCGGCCATGGCATACCTCCAGCAGCAGGGCGCGTCCCAGCAGCAGCCCATGCCCCAGCAACCCGCCCCCGGGAAGAAGGCGAAGAAGGCCGGGTTCTTCCGCAAGAAGAAGCAGGATCCCGCCCAGGAGATCCGGAACGCGAGAGAGGAGGACGGCGAGAAGGGCGGACAGGAGAACGGTCTGGCGGGCGCGATCAAGCGCTTCTTCACCCCCGCCTCGAAGAACAAGGACGGCAAGGACGGAAAATCGTCCCTGTCCTCCACGCTACGACGCGCCCAGATCTACGGCGGCAGGCGCAAGTACGCGATCTTCCTCCTCGCGCTGGTTGCGGCCACGACGGCCTTCTCCATGCTGTCCCTGATCATCGCATCCCAATCGGTCACGAAGAACGACGTGTCCGCAGAGGTCGCCAATCAGCTCGAGAAACAGGGAGCCGGGTTCCCTTCGGGACAAGCGGTCCAGTGGGCCGGGCAGGTCGTCCGCGTCATGGGAACCTACGACGAGGCCTCGCGCGACGACTACGCCAACCAGGTCAGCCAGTTCCTCTCCTCCGGGATGGACGAAATGGCGGGATGGAACGGCAAAGGGCACCAGCAGGTGGCGTTCGTCTCCGTCAACCCCCAGCCCCACATCATCGACGGCTCCCACGCCGTCGTCACAGCCGCTTACCAGACCTCTGAGGGGAAGTGGGGATGCATGGCCGTGCCCACCTTCGCCTACAAACCCAGCACATACGGCACCGACACCACATGGGCCTTTACACTGTCCGCTCTCCCCACGCCGACGGCTTGCGCAGCGCGCACGGGCCTGCCCAAACTCCCATCGGTCAAGTCCGACGCCAAGGAGGACGACGACACCGCCAACACCCTTGCAGCCGATTTCTACCCCTCATTCTTCGCAGCCTGGGCTGCCTCCGAAGACGCCACTCTCGCCCAATACACGGTCGACGGGTTCACCACGGTCGGCCTGGGGGGCGCCATGGAGTCCACCCCGCCCCCCACCATCGGCGACGTCAAACTCCTGGTCGACAACAAGGGGAAGGCAGACACCGCCCTGGCCACCGTCGAAGTCACCTGGACGGTGACCGGATCCACGTCAACACGAACAGTCACCTACGAGATGCAGATGAAGCACGTGGGAACGAAGTGGCTGGTCGCTTCCGAACCAGTGCCCGCCTACCAGTCCGTATCCGGTTCCACCGCCCAGATCCCAGCACCGGAGGCATCGGACTCCCCCGTCCCCTATGGCAATGAGCAACCGACGCCACAGACCCCCAACGAAGGTGCGACAACCGGCAACGGCGACCAGACGACCGCCCCCACGGACAGCGGCACGAGCGCCGAGGGATAGACCCCCGCGGCAGCCCCGGAAGCGGTTCAGCCGAGGTCGGGGGGCGCCTCAGCCCTGTAGGGCCTCGCGGGACTCAGGAGCTCCCCCGACCGGCCCGGTCCAGGAACACCCTCACACCGCGCCCCCACACCACGCGCAGAGCCTCCTGGAACGACACCAGCCAGGCATCCACCTCGACCCCACGCTCGGCACAGGCCAGAGCCACCTCCAGCGTCATGGGCACATGAACCTCCGGAATGACGACTCCGGTGGAGGGAAGGTCCTGGAGGACGAAGAACCACTCGGGGAGCCGGTCCCTCTCGGAATCCCTCATACTGCCCACGCGCGTCTCCACATCGCAGACGGACAGAATCTCACCGGTCAGCTCCATGAAGCCATCAGGGCCCAGTCCCAGCTTCTCGGCCCCAGTGCGCGCGGCGGCGGGCGTCAGAGTCAGTACCCATCCAGAGCTCATACCAAGCAGAATAAGCCGAAACAGCTGACAACCAGATCCGCGCCCGCTCACCGAAGGCTCGCCATGTCCGACCGGCAACCAGCCGCTCCCGCATCTCCGCCCGGAGGCGGCGATTCCACCGACAACGAATGATCGAAGACCTGACGGCCAAGAGAATGCACGTCTGCCTGCCCCCTCTCCTGCAGGAGGCCGCCCCTTGGAAGGTCAATCCCCTCAATCCGGAGGGGCGCCTGGCCCACGTCATCGCCCACCTGCGCCACACCCGCATCGACAGCGCACTGCTGGATGACCGGGCATTCCCGTCATCGCCGCGGCGAGCATGCTGGAGGAGATCCGCTGTGAAGCCGTCTACCTGACCCACAGGCCCTGGGACGCCCCTTACCTGAGCGCCGCGGCACTGCTGAGATTCCTGCCCGAGAGCACCGATCCGCAGTGGAGGGCCGAGCACCTGGCCCTGCCCCCCTGCGCCGAGTGCCCCCATCACCTCATCCCTTCATCGCTTCCCCTCCGTCAGGGCGGCGCGGACCTAGAGGGACAGCAGGTGGGTGCGCTCGGCGCAGGAGGACAACCGGCGGAGGACTGGGAGGGGTGGATCGACTTCTCCGCATCAGAAGGCGAAGCGCAATACAACCAGCACGTTGGGGGAATGGATCCGGCCACCAGACTCTCAGAGGAGGAAAAGGGGAACCAGTCCCTCGGGCCGTAAGCATCCCGATCGCTCCGACATCCCGTCCTTCCCCTTCTTCCCGTCAATCAGAACTTTCAAAAGCAGTGAAGAATACGCCCGGGATCAGTTCTATCTGGAACAGCAACGCCAACTTTTGAAATCAATCCTCGAAAGACTCAGAGAAACATATGACTCCAAATCACAAACGCATACTATAAACTACGATACTCCAAACGCACACAAGATTAAAAACCATAAAAAGAAATACACCTACACAGCTGCAAGCCGACACCAAACCCACTAGATCTTCGAGTGGAATAGGATGACCCCGAGTCCGCTCCCTATAAAAACATTCGACCGAGGAGCCAGCGTACCTAAAAAGTACATCAATTGGAAATAGGACAACTGTTCCTTAACGAGGGGAACTCCGGAGGAGTGCAGAAGTTCCGAGAGGGCATTGGCTCACACATATCTGGGAATTCATTGTAAGAGGTTCTTCGTCGAGACGATGAGAGGAACTTCGCATACTCATTAGCCATCTATTCACACAACCCAATCCCGGGCGAGGAGCGCATGCGCCACGATCTCGAGACGGGTCTGCAGAGAATCGGGCTCCAGGAGCGAGACAAGGCCAAGACATTCTTTGATAGACCCTGGGACGCATGTCGGGTCGCGACATGGTGTAGCACCAGTCCCAGATCCATTTGGGGAGGGCGCCTACCACCAGACCCTAGCAGCGCAAGGTCCGCACCCGCATCCCCATCATCAGCGCCCCAATCCTCAAAAACTCCCGCGGCGCCAAAATACTGCTCATCATCAAAGACAAAACACGCGAAACCTACCACGGGCGGCTGACACACAAATACATGACTCAGCTCATTAAACAAGGAGTGAGGACTATATTCCTCACCTTCAACCCCCATAATCATTAGGGAATATTTAATCTACCCGTCGCCACATCTCCCCAAGGAGGTCACCGCATCAACATCGATGCGCAGAAAGACGTGGCGAAGCTCCTCATAGATGCCATAGAGGACACCCCTACGCCGGACCCGATGCGCGGACCCATCGGCCACTACACGGGCGGCAGCCTGATCCCCTCGGAGTGGGTGTAGCTGCGCCCCCGGTGAGGCGCGGCGCGAATCTCTCAGGGCAGGATCGAGTACCCGGCGCTCATCGCCTTGATCTGCACCGCGCCCTTGAGCCAGGCGACGAACTGGTCCTTCATGTGCCATCCCAGCTGGTGGTCGAGCCATCCCAGGAGGGCGAGGATCCCTACGACGGCCACCGCCGCGTAGAACAGGTAGAGGATGAGGTTGTCCCACATGTCGTCGCTCTCCCGACGATAGGAGTACTCGGACATGACGCGGTCGACTTTGGCCTCGTCGTCGTCGCCGAACATCGGTCAGTCGCCTCCTGGTCAGCAGATCGCTCTTATGGCCTCAGCGTAGGCGCTGACCGACCGGTAAAGGCCCCGCAGGCGAGAGGGGAGGGTTTGCATCCCCCGCGGCTCCGAAAAGTCGGGGATCAATCCTCGGGTCCCATGAGGTACTCGCATTCACGGGTCCACACCATCCGGGTCCTCCACCACCAGGCGCTGCCCGCGGCGGCGACCAGCATGAGCGCGCCGATTCCCCAGCTCCTGGTGGCGGCGGCCGGGAAGATGGTGGACAGGGTCGCGACGACGACGGTGATGGCGACCGTTTTGGCAGTGACGCTCCAGGCCCGGGTCAGCCCCTCGGTCAGGACTGTCCTGGCCTCGAGATCCTCGGTGACGGCGAGACGGCGAGTAACCGCGCGACGGTAGGCGCGGGTCAGCGCCAGGGTGGGGGCGGCTATGACGACAAGGACAATGAGAGTGACGATGGTGGGACCCCAGGGATTGGAGAAGAGAAGAAGATCGTGCACACGTTCCTCCTGGAGGTACCGGGGCCGGTCGGAATGCTTCAAAGCGGAGTGGGATGCAGCGGAAGGCAGCGATACCGGGCGATAGACCTCTCCGCACCCTTTTTGATCACAAATGATCAGCTGCTTGTGATCAAAAAGGATGCGGCACCAGCCGAATCAGATCCCCGTCCTGGTGGTGTGGCGCTTGCGGCTGGCCACACCGGCGGCCACGGCGGCACCCGTACCGCCGAGAGCCAACGGGGTGATGATCCACGGCCACAGTCCCCAGCCCTCGCCATCATCGCTCTCTTTGTGCCCGCCGGAGGCCCGGGCGTCATCCTGATCGCTAGTCACTGGAGTCTTACTGGGAGTCGGTGAGCTCGATGCCGACGGCGACTTGCGAGGGCCAGCCGTTGTCGACGGTCGCGGGGTAGCGCTCGGAGATGCGGGGCGAGGCGTTGTGGGGTCGGGATCCTGCTCCGGTGCGGAAGGCCTGTTCACCGTCCCCAGGGCGAGCGGGTTCGGAGACGCGGGCGCCGAACCTCTGGATCTCTCCGAGACGCCCCCGGGATTGGAGCGCTGCGCCGGAGAACCCCCGGTGTTCAGGGCGGCCGAGGGATCTGCGCCTCTGCTGGGGGACTGAGGAACCGGCAACTGCGGCACCGGGTTGGTCGCATTGACATCCGCGGGCGAACCACCGGGCTGCGGATTGGGAGTCTGTCTGGCCCCATCACCGTTTCCCGGCGTGGGGGTCGCCTGCCCTCCCGGAACGACCTGGGGCTGGTCCTGACCCTGCTCAGGTTGCTCCGGTTGCTCTGGCTGCTCAGGCTGTCCCGGACGCTCAGGCTGCTCAGGCTGTCCCGGACGCTCAGGCTGCTCAGGCTGTCCCGGACGCTCAGGCTGCTCAGGCTGTCCCGGACGCTCAGGCTGCTCA